>NZ_DBHIUY010000001.1:92601-415264 GCF_057272215.1 Selenomonas sp. | reverse complement strand
CCTGCGGCGGATGAGACGACGCTCGACGAGGCTGCCGAAGAGCCTGCGGCGGATGAGACGACGCTCGATGAAGCTGCCGAAGAGCCTGCAGCGGATGAGACGTCGCTCGACGCAGCTGCCGAAGAGCCTGCGGCAGCTGCGGATAACAAAAACGCCGTGGAAAAATCGTCTGCAGACGACGCAGCAAAGGAGCCGCCTGCCGATGAAACGTCGGATGAGCCGGCTGCTGCGGCGATCACCACGGAGCCTGTATCCGACGACGAAGAAGATCCCGACATCGAACCGGCTGTATTGCCCAGTGAAGAAGAGCGGCAACGTGCCAAGGAAGAGCTTAAAGAGCTCACCGAAGCCGTCGGACGACTTCATTCGCTCGACGACTATCTCGACTATGCGGATCAGGAGACGAGAGCGCAGCGCTATCGCCGCGCCATCTTCGCCTACAAACAGGCGCTCGGCATCTACTGGAACGACGACTATGCGCCCTTTATCGCCATCAATCTCAGCAACACATATCGAGATGTCGGTGACTATAAAGCGGCCGTCGATACTTACGAAGCGGCTCTTACGCTGCCGGCGACACAAAAAAACGCCGCCATGCAGCAGGAGTTCCAAAGAAGCGCCGACTACCTGCGCGCCATGCAGGATATCTTAGCAAGCCACGGGATTGCAGCCATGCCTTTTGCACAAATACCGCCTGAAATCTCCGCTGAGATTGAAAGCGTCGGGCAAAAAGCATGAACAGGCAGCTCCGTCTTAAAAGAACCATAAAACCTACAGATCACAGGGGGAAATAAGCTATGAAGACAAGTGCAGAAATCTTAGGATTGCCGGTAATCAGCATCACGGAAGGCCGTGAACTCGGCATGAGCAAGACCCTGCTCATCGACGCCAAAAACGGCGCCGTCGCCGCCATCACGATTGAAGATGACGACTGGTATCGCGGCGTCAAGCTCATCCCGTACGACAGTGTCATCGCCGTCGGCGCCGACGCCATCACGATCACAAACAGTGAAAACATCCTGACCCTTGAGGACGCTGTCGACTTCGAAAACCTTCTTGATGAAAACGTCCGCATCATCGGCACGAAAGCGATCACGAAAGCCGGTACGATCCAAGGCTCTGTCAGCGAAATCTACATCGGCGACAACGGCAAAATCATGCAGTGTGAGATCTCCGACCCCCAGGGGAATTTCCTCGACAATATCTCCGCTGAGCAGATCTCCATCTTCGGCAAGCAGGTCACAGTCATCGACAGCGGCAGCGTAGCAGCCGTACCTGCGATGCCTGAGATGCCTGCAGCGGAAGCCCCTACGCCAGCCATCGAGGCCGCCCCGTCGTTTGAAGCAGCGCCGGAACCCGCCGCCGATTTCACGCCGGAAATTGCACCGGAGCCGACGGCAGAACCTGAAATCTCCAGCGCGGAACCGATGCCGGATGTACCGACGGAGACCGTCGCCGAGCCTGCCGCAGAAAGCTCCACGCCGGAGCCTGCGCCCGAAGCCTCGCCGGACGACGCCGCAGAAAAGGCCGCAGCAAAAGCGACGGAGGACAGGCATCGCCGCTTCCTTCTCAACAAGAAGGCGTCGCGCCGCATCACGACCGATACGGGCGTTGTCATCGTCGAAGCCGGCGGCGACATCACCGAAGAGGTTCTGCAAAAAGCCAAACTCGCCAACAAGATCATCGAGCTTTCGATGAACGTACAGTAAGCAAAAGACGGAAATCCCAGGCACAACAAATTGTCGTGCCTGGGATTTTTTCGACGCATCATCCTGTTATTTGTTTACGTTGTAATGGGATTTTGCTATAATCAAGCAAAGGAGATGATACTATGGCAACCGTATCCGCACAAATTCGCCTCGATCCCGAAGTCAAGGCGCGCTCTATGGAGCTTTTTCAAAGCCTAGGGCTCGACCTGTCCACAGCCGTCAACGTATTCCTGCGCCAATGCCTGATTCATCGCGGTCTGCCGTTCAGCGTAGAGACGCATGAACCCCCCCGCCTGCTTCATCTTTCCGAACTAAGCGACACAGAGCTTGAAGAAGAAATCGAAAAAGGCTTGGCAGACTTAACAGACGGCAAGGTGCGCCCTGCCGAAGAGGTTTTTGCTTCTATCATGGAGGATAGCCATGCCATATCGGGTTAATATTTCTGCTCATGCAGAGGCAGATCTATCCAACATCTTCCATTACATTACGTTTTCTCTGTGCGCACCACAAAATGCAAAAGCACAACTCATTCGTTTAAAAGAGCGTATCTTGCACCTAGCCGAATTGCCCACACGCTATCGCATCTATCCCAAAAAATTTGCGGAACACGCCCAAGTGCGTGCCATGCCCGTCGATAATTTTACAGTCTTCTACACGGTGAATGAGATGCAAAAATCTGTCATCATCCTCCGTGTAATCTATGGCGGAAGAGATATCGACCGTGCGTTTAGCAATTAGCCGAGCGAAGATGAATTTCATCTTCGCCCGGCTTCTTTCTGTTTCACAATCTGTCACTCGTCCAAGAGCGGCAGATACGCTCCATATCCCTGCGCCTCCATCTGCTCTTTCGGCACAAAACGCAGGGATGCGCTGTTGATGCAGTAGCGGACGCCGCCCAACTCCGTAGGACCGTCCTCGAAAACATGTCCAAGGTGAGCGCCGCTATTTGCCGCTGTGACCTCCGTGCGCACCATGCCGTGCGACGTATCTTCATGCTCGGCGATGAGCGTTGCGTCGATGGGACGCGAGAACGCCGGCCAGCCACAGCCGGAATCGTACTTGTGCGTCGAGACGAAGAGCGGCTCCCCCGTCGTCACATCGCAATAGATTCCTGCGCGAAACTCATGATCGTATTCATTCTGAAACGGCGCTTCCGTCGCCTTTTCCTGCGTCACCTTGTACTGCAGATCCGTCAAGCGCGCCTTGAGTTCAGCATCCGACGGCCTCTCGTAAGCCGGCGGTTCTGCCGCCGTCTGCTTCGCCGCATCGCTCTTTTCGCGCAGAGACGCCATCAAAGACAGCGGGATATGGCAGTAGCCGTTCGGATGCTTCTCCAAATACTTCTGATGCTCCTCCTCCGCACGGTAGAAGTTCATGATCGGCGCCATCTCGATGGCGACAGGCTTTCCCAGCTTCTCCTGCAGGCGATGCAGCGAATCGCCGATCACAGCGGCTTCCCCGTGCGCCCTGTCGCCCTTTTCCACATAGTAAATGCCCGAACGATACTGCTCGCCGACATCGTTTCCCTGCCGATTCTTTGACGTCGGGTCGATGGACGCATAATAGAGTTCGAGGAGCTTTTCCAGCGACAGCACCTTCGGATCGTAGACGACATGTACGGCTTCCGCATGTCCGCTGCCCGAGCAGACCTCGCGGTACGACGGATGAGCCGTGCGCCCGTTCGCGTAGCCGCTCTCCGCCGATATGACGCCATGTGCAAGGCTCAAATAATGCTCCGTGCCCCAGAAGCAGCCGCCCGCGAGATAAATTTCCGCTTCGCCTCTCTGCGGTTCGTTCTTCTGCACGATCTCCTTGGGTATCTCAGCCATCGAGGCAGGCGCCGCCCCGCAGCCGCTCAGGCAAAACGCCAGTCCCAAGGCACAGACGATGCGTAAGGATGGAATCTTCATAAGTAACCTCCTATTAAGTCATTGCGTTTCGTTCTCTTATTTTTCACTATACCACAAGAAACAAAAAATAAAATGACAAACGAATAAAAACTATCTAAAAATAATTTCACGTCAGCTTCTTCTCCTCGTCATCTTTCCTTGCATGAATCAGGAAAAAAGGGTACAATAGGGACATGCTGTTTAGGAATCGCGAATAAGCAAACGTGTGAATGTGGGCGGCTGAATTTATCCGCGCTTCCTTATTGTAGAGCGAGGCTGTCTTATGAATATCATTGGTCGCTTGCGAAGGCTGTCGCCTTTCCGCATCATCATCTTGAGTTTTCTCGTCCTGATTCTCTGCGGTACAGGACTTCTGATGCTGCCGTGGGCGACGGCAAACGGCGAAGGCGCCTCCCTTTCCGATGCACTCTTCACCGCCGTTTCCGCCAGCTGCGTGACAGGACTCACCACCGTGGACACCGCTTCTTACTGGACGCTTTTCGGTCAGCTCGTCATCCTTGCCATGATTCAAGTCGGCGGCTTCGGCGTCATTACGATCGCTGTTTCTCTCGCCGCGCTTTCCGGTCAGCGCATCGGACTCATGCAGCGCAGCCTTTCCAAGGAAGCTGTCTCCGCTCCGCAGCTCGGCGGCATCGTGCCGCTCCTCTACTTCATTCTGCGCTTGACGTTCTTTATCGAATTTCTCGGTGCGCTCTTCCTCGCCCCTTCTTTTTGCCAAAAAGTCGGCCCCGTGCGCGGCATTTACTTCGCCGTCTTTCACTCCATCTCATCCTTCTGCAATGCGGGCTTCGACCTCTTCGGCAATTCCTTGATGGACTTCGCTGCCGACCCCGTCGTAAACATCACGGTCATGCTCCTCATCATCGCCGGCGGCCTCGGCTTCACCACCTGGGCGGACATACGTCTGAACCGCAGAAATTTTCGCGCCTACAGCCTGCAAAGCAAGATCGCCCTCACGATGACGGCAGCTCTGATCCTCGTTCCCGCATTTTTCTTCTTTTTCTTCGAACTTGCTCCCGGCGCTTTTACGGGCGAGCACTTCCTGATCTCCCTCTTTCAATCCGTCACGACCCGCACTGCAGGCTACAATACGATCGACATCAAAGACTTCAGCGAGACGGGACGCGCCGCCCTCATCGTCCTGATGCTCATCGGCGGCTCTCCCGGCTCTACGGCAGGCGGCATCAAGACGACGACGGCTTTCACCTTGTTTGCTATCATGATCGCCACCTTTCGGCTCAAGGATGATCCGACCTGCTTCTCGCGCCGTCTTTCCGGCGAAACGCAGCGCCACGCCGTCACCATCTTCATGATGTATCTGCTGCTTTTTGCCTCCGGCAGCGTCCTGCTCAACCTCATCGATGGCATTCGCCTGATTGACAGCGCTTTTGAGACGGCTTCCGCACTCGGAACCGTCGGTCTTTCCATCGGCGTCACCGAGGGGCTCGGTCCGCTTTCCAAATGCGTCATGATGCTTTTGATGTTCTTCGGACGCATCGGCGGTCTCACGGTCATCTTCGCGGCGCACGCACGCAGCCGCCGCGAATCGGGGCGCCGCCCGGAAGAACGAATCACCATCGGATAGGAGGAACAGCATGAAATCCATCCTGCTCATCGGTCTAGGCCGCTTCGGCCGCTACATTGCCGGAAAACTGCACGACATGCAGCATGATGTCCTCGCCGTCGACCACGACGAAGACCGCGTGAATCGCATACTGCCGCTCGTGACGAACGCGCTCATCGCTGACAGCACCAACGCCGACTTTCTGCAATCGCTGGGCATTCCCAACTTCGACGTCTGCATCGTCGCCATCGGCGACGACTTTCAAAGCTCTCTCGAAACGACCTCGCTCCTTAAGGAATTCGGCGCACGCTATGTCATAGCGCGCGCCTCGCGTGACATTCACGAGAAATTCCTGCTGCGAAACGGCGCGGATGAGGCAGTCTACCCCGAGCGCCAGCTCGCCCTTTGGACAGCCATCCGCTGCGGCTCCAATCACATTCTCGACTACTTTCCGCTCAGCGACGAATACGCGATCTACGAAGTTTCCGTACCCCAAGCATGGGAAGGAAAAAGCATCGGCGAACTCGACGTCCGCCGCCGCCATCACTTGAACATTCTCGGTATAAAGGCAGACGGCCGCATCGACCTCAATATCTCTGCCCAAACCATCCTCACCGCCAATGCCGCCGTCCTCGTCGCAGGCAGGAAGGAAGACGTCACCTGTGCCCTTCAGAAAAGCAATTGATGCAGCAAGGTATGGAGAAAATCTCGCCGAGCATCAAGAAAGCGCGGCAGCCAGCGCTTTTAAAGCTTGCATATTCGCGCTTCTTCTGCTAGAATAAACACGTTGTCTGCGGTCGTAGCTCAGCTGGATAGAGCATCTGCCTCCTAAGCAGGGGGTCGCGCGTTCGAATCGCGCCGATCGCACCATGAAAGTGAAAGCCTGCCTCTCGCTCACATGCGAGGGCAGGCTTTTTTGCTGTATGTCCGTCTGTATTTGAGTGTGTTCAGAGGAGCGACGGCTTTTCCCTCACGGCGGCAAGAAGTTCGCGGCAGCGCCTGCCGTCCTCCGGCGAATAGGCAAGCGCGGCGCTGCATTTTATGCCGTATTTTCCGTACTCCGCGTTGCTCGGGCGAAAGATCTCCCCGATGCCTTTGACGTTCAGTTCCAACAAAGGCTTGCTCGTTACGTCGCGCACAAATACCGCAAAGATGCCGCCGCCCAAATGCGCGAGCACATCGCCCGAACGAAACTTACTGCCGATGGCATTGCAAAGCCTGACGAGAAGCGTTTCGGCGCCGTGCTTTCCCATGCGCTTCTCCAAATCTTCATAACGCTCCAAGCGAATGAGTACGAGCGCATTGATATCGTCCCTGCCCTCGCCCGCAAGGCAGCGGTCAGCTTCCTTCAAAAGCCCGTTCTCATTGGCAACGCCTGTGACGGAATCAAGCTCGGAGCGAAAGCGTCCGCCCGCTTTCGCCGCATCGTTCAGACGGTCGGTACGCCACATGATGCCATGCACAAAGATGAGATGATCGCTCTCATCCCTTTCACGTTCGACGACAAATTTGTACCATGAATACTTGCCTGTCGGCGGCTTTCCCATATCGAGCAGGAAACTGTCTTCCTCTGTATTTTGTCCGGAGAAAAATGCTATCATCTGCTCCAAGAAGTCGGGGTGAACCATCCCTCGCCGCTCGCTGTTCATCGTGCGGCGAAACTCCTCAATGCAGCGCGGCTTCTGATCGCCGCGCGCCAACCGAAAGGTCATCGTATCCGTTCTGAGGTCATAGCTGAACAGGATAGCGCCGAGCTTTTGCAGCAGCAGCCTGACGCATTGATCTTGAACGTGCGATTCGGGCATACCTGACGTATGCAGTCCCATTGCCTATCCCCCCTCTTAAGGAAACACCCGTATCCGTTTCAATCCTTATTTCGTCGTTTTCTCGTTTTTTATTAAATGATTTCGTATTGCTTCGCACGAAAAAAGGCTGGCTCTACATTCCATCGGATGCAGAGACAGCCTTTTCCGCTATTCTTTTTTGAGCGCTGTATCAAGTGTGTGCCACGACAGCACGGCGCATTTGACGCGTGCGGGCATCGTCGAGATGTTTTCGAGCGCGGCAGCTTCGTCAAGCTCCTCAAGTTCTTCTTCTGAGAGTTTTTTGCCCTTGATCATCGAGACGAAGAGATCGGCAAGACGACGCGCTTCTTCGACGCTCTTGCCCTTGACAAGGTCGATCATCATTGAGGTCGACGCCTGCGAGATGGCGCAGCCGATGCCCGTGAAGGCGGCATCCGCGATCTTGCCGTCCTTGACGATGAGCTCCAAGGTGATCTCATCGCCGCACGAGGGGTTGTGCCCGCGCTCCTTGATCGTCGCGCCCGCAAGCTCGTGCTTATGTTCCGCAGAGCGGCTGTGCTCGGCGATCAGCTCGGTATAAATATCGGAAAGACTCATAGATGCATCACCTTCCTGACCTCTTTCAAGGCTTCGAGCCAGCGATCAACGTCCGCTTTCGTGTTGTAAAGGTAGAAGCTCGCGCGGCATGTGGCGTTCTGCCCGAGGTATTTCATCAGCGGCTGGGCGCAGTGGTGACCTGCACGCACGGCGACGCCGAAGGAGTCGAGGATCGTCGCAACGTCGTGCGGATGGACGTCCTTGACGTTGAACGTGATGATGCCCGTCTTGAGACTTGGATCGGCGTCGCAGCCATAAAGCTCGACCTCAGGGAGCGCACGCAGCTTCGGCAGCGCGTAGTGCACAAGCTCCTGCTCGATGCGGCGCACGGTGTCAAAGCCCGTCTTTTCGAGGTATTCGATGGCGGCGCGAAGCCCTGCCGCGCCGCCGACGTTCTGCGTGCCCGCCTCGAACTTCTGCGGCAGCTCGGCGAACGTCGTCTCCTGCTCTGTAACGTACTCGATCATATCGCCGCCGCGCAAAAACGGCGGCATGGCGTCGAGCAAAGCCTCCTTGCCATAGAGCACGCCGATGCCCATAGGCGAGAGCAATTTGTGCCCCGAAAAGGCGAAGAAGTCACAGTCCATATCCTGCACATCGACCGCCATGTGCGCCGCGCTCTGCGAGCCATCGACGAGGATGACCGCGCCGTTTTCGTGCGCGACGGCGGCAATCGCCTTGACCGGATTGATGAGACCGAGGACGTTCGAGACTTCCGTGACGGCGACGATCTTCGTCTTTTTCGTGATCTTCTTCTTCGCTTCCTCGACGGAGAGCCTGCCGTCCTTTTCAAGGTACATGTACTTCAGGACCGCGCCCTTCGCTTGGGCGACCATCTGCCACGGCACGAGGTTTGAGTGATGCTCGGCGATGGAGATGACGATTTCGTCGCCCGCCTCGACGTTCGCAAGACCGTAGCTGTAAGCGACGAGGTTCAGCGCCTCCGTCGCATTTTTCGTGAAGATGATCTCCTGCGGCAGACGCGCGTGGATAAACGCGCGTGTCGCGGCGCGCGTATACTCGTAGATGTCCGTCGCCTTGACGGAGAGCGCGTACGCGCCTCGATGCGGGTTTGCGTTGCAGCCGCCGTAGTAGCCGCAGATCGCCTGAATGACCTCGTTCGGCTTCTGCGTCGTCGCGCCGTTGTCGAGGTAGACGAGCGGCTGATTGTTCATCTTATTCGTGAGCAAGGGAAAATCCTTGCGAATATCTTCCTCAGTCCGCATCTTCGATCCTCCCTTCGATCGAAGCGGCGATTTCCTCCTTGAGCGCTTCGTCCGAAATGCGCGAAAGTACGGGGAAGAGATCGGCTTCGACGACGAGCCGCCGCGCCTCGGCAAGATCAAGTCCGCGGCTCATGAGGTAGAAGAGCTTTGCCTCATCCATCTTGCCGATGCTTACGGCATGATGTCCGTCAACGTCGCCCTCACCCGAGAGCATCAGCGGTACGGAGCGGTTGCGAACGCCGGGCGAGAGAATGATGACGTCCTCGTTCTCACGCCCGACGGAGCCGGCTGAGCCTGCGATAAAGTCGAGCGTGCCGCGAAACACCTTCTGCGCCTCGTCCATCAGCGCCCCCTTGACCTGCATATTCGCGTCCGTATGCACGCCCCTCTGGCGCACAAGATAGTTGAAGTCAAACTTGCGCTTCTTGTCGGCGAAGTAGAACGCCGCGATGTCCGCCGCGGCGTCCTTTCCCGCAAGCTCGACGGAAAGCTTCGATACGAGTTCGTTCGCGCCGATCTCGATGACCGTATAGGAAAAAGCGCCGCCTTCTTCGACGCGCACCTTGACGTCGTCGGCATGATTTTCCCCTTCGGGCACGAGCTGCACCTTGACGAGGGAAAGCGAGCCGCCCGCCTCGACGTGCGCCTCGATCTCGGCATGACCGCCCTCCCGATAGATATGGACAGCTTCCTTCTTCTCGCCCGCCTTCACATGGATATTCTGCACTTCGGCAACATCGAGTCCTGCAGGCAAAGCCGCGCCGTTGACGCCGAGCCAGCGCCATGTGCGCATGGGAATGGAGCTGAAAAGTTCTTGATTCTGCATGATTTTTCTCTCCTTTCCCTAGCCCATCGTGCCTTCAAGCTCGATATTGACGAGATTGTTCATCTCAACGGCGTATTCCAAAGGCAGTTCCTTCGCAATCGGCTCGACGAAACCGCGCACGATCATCGCGCGCGCCTCCTCCTCGTCGATACCCCGGCTCGTCAGATAGTAGACCGCCTCATCACTGATGCGGCCGATCTTCGCTTCGTGCCCGATATCCGCCTCATCGCCCTCGATGTCCATGACGGGCAGCGTATCGGCGCGAGATATGCTGTCAAGCATCAGAGATTCGCAGTTGACCGAGCATTTCGTAAAGGGGGCGCTCTTCGTGACCTTGACCGCGCTTCGGTAGATCGCCTTGCCGCCCGCCTTCGAGATCGAGCGCGTATTGATCGTCGCCGACGTATGCGGCGCGGTGTGAATGACGGTCGCACCCGTGTCGAGCGTCTGACCCTTCGAAGCGAACGTCACGCCTGTAAACTCACAGCGGGCACGTTCGCCGCGCAGGATGCTGCACGGGTAGAGCATGGAAACGTGCGAGCCGAAAGAGCCGGAGACCCACTCGATCAAGCCGTCTTTTTCGACGAGGGCACGCTTCGTATTGAGGTTCATCATATTGCGCGACCAGTTCTCGATCGTCGAATAGCGAAGCCGCGCCCCTTCCTTGACAAAGAGTTCGACGCAGCCTGCATGAAGATTCGTCACGTTGTACTTCGGCGCCGAGCAGCCTTCAATGAAGTGCAGGTTCGCGCCCTTTTCCACAATGATCAGCGTGTGTTCGAACTGCCCTGCGCCCGGCGCGTTGAGCCGAAAGTACGACTGCAGCGGAATCTCTACATTGACGCCTTCGGGCACGTAGACGAAGGAGCCGCCCGACCAAACGGCGCCGTGCAGCGCCGCGAACTTGTGATCCTTTGGCGGCACGAGCTTCATGAAATATTGCTTGACCAGATCCTCATATTCGACGAGCGCCGTTTCCATATCGGTGTAGACGACGCCCTGCTTGACGAGGCTGTCCTGTATGCTGTGATAGACGACTTCCGAATCATACTGGGCGCCGACGCCTGCAAGCGACGTCTTCTCTGCTTCGGGGATGCCGAGCCGGTCGAACGTATCCTTGATGTCCTCGGGCACTTCCTGCCAGTTGCCCGTCATCTTCGCATCGGGGCGCACGTATGTAACGATCTGCGTCATGTCAAGCTCCGAGAGATCCGGTCCCCATGAGGGAAGCGCCATCTTGTTGTACGTCTCCAGCGACTTCAGACGAAACGCGAGCATCCAATCGGGATCATGCTTCTGCTTCGCAATATCGCGGATGATGTCCTCCGTCAAGCCTTGCTGCGCCTTGTAAACGGGAACGTCGTAATTCTTGATATCGTAGAGCGTACGCTCGATGTCCTCTACAAAGGTTTTCTTCTTTGCCATCTCGTCCACCTCACTTTGCCGCAGCATCGTCGAGGATATGCGTGAAGCCGCGGCGGTTCACCTCGTCGATGAGTTCAGCGCCGCCCTCTTCGACGATCGTGCCGCCGATGATGACGTGCACGCGGTCAACTTTGAGCTTTTCCAAGATCTTCGAATTGTGCGTGATGATGAGGCAGCTGTTGTCTGCCGTATGGTACTTCTCGATGCCCGAGGAAACGATCTGCACAGCGTCAACATCGAGACCCGAATCCGTCTCATCGAGCAGCGCGAGCTTCGGTGCGAGCATCAAAAGCTGCAGGATCTCGTTGCGCTTCTTCTCGCCGCCCGAAAAGCCCACGTTCATATAGCGTTCGGCGTACGAAGGATCGATCTTCAGTTCTTCCATCGTCTTTTTGAGTTCCTTCTTGAAAGCCATGATCTTGACCTTCTCCCCCGTCACCGCCTGCTTCGCCGTACGAAGCATATTTTCAACGGTGATGCCCGGGATCTCCTCAGGCGTTTGGAACGAGAGGAACAGCCCTTCGCGTGCGCGCTCAAACGTTTTTTTCTCCAAGAGGCTCCTGCCCTCGAAGGATAGCTCTCCCGCCGTCACCTCGTACTTCGGATGCCCCATGATGACGTTCATGAGCGTCGACTTGCCCGAGCCGTTCGGCCCTAAGATCACATGCACCTCGCCCTTGTTGATCGTGAGATCAAGACCCTTCAATATTTCTTTGCCCTCCACACCCGCAGAGAGTCCCTTAATATTCAGCAATACATCCGACATGATGATGCTCCTTTCTCACAGCACGGAATTTTTCGGCAATTTTGCCGTCGTGCAACGCTTTATACTTGCCAATCAGTCTGCGCCTTCGGCTTGACTTCTTGGGGTTTCATGGTAAGCTACACGCACAAACGTCCACTTTGTGGACATTGTGCGCCGCCCTTACAGAAACCTTGCCAATCGCTCTGCGCCTTCGGCTTGAGCTCTTGGGGTTTCATGGTATTTTACTCGGGATTTATTTCCTTTCATTGTAGGTGGTTTTGTCATAAATGTCAATCCCATCAAACAAAAGTCCTTATAGATAATAATTATCATAAAAAGACCGATGCATACAGACTGTATGCATCGGTAAAAAAAGCCTGCCGCTTATTCAAGCGTCATGATCTTGTGCTTCAAGACATAGATCAACGCCTGCGTGCGGTCGTTGACATTGAGCTTACGGAAGATGTTTGTCAGATGGTTCTTGACTGTCTTTTCGCTGACGAAGAGCGCCTGCGCGATGTCTTGATTGCTGAATCCCTTGGCGATACACGACAGCACGTCCATCTCGCGCGAGGTCAGTCGTTCGGAGCGGCTCTCGCGCCACATCGTACGCGCTTTCTCGTTGATGTTCTCGTCCTCGGAAACGCCGCCGAAGAGGCGCTCGGCAAGCGACGGATAGACGAAAGCATTGCCTTCATTGACGACATGAATCGCTTTGATGAGCATCGAAGGCTCGACATCCTTCAAGAGATATCCAAGGACGCCGTTCTTCAAAAGCTCAAGCACATAGTTGTCGCTGTCATGGATGGTCAGTACAACGATCTTGGTCTTGGACTTCGCCGCCTGGAGCTGGCAAGCTACCTCAAGCCCTGAGAGTCCCGGCATATTGAGATCGAGGAGCAGCACGTCGGGCTGCAGGACGAGCGTTCTGGCGAGCGTTTCCTGCCCGTCTTCCGCCTCTCCGACAACCTCCAAGTCGTCCTCAAAATTCAGTACGCGCTTGACCCCCTGGCGAAGCAGCGCATGATCGTCTGCGATCAAGATCTTGATTGTCATTGCCAAACATCCTTTCCTTTCCGCTCTGATTCTGTCGTTCCCTCGACAGGAGAAGAAGTATCACGCAAGATATGCGCGGTTAAAAATATCATAATTTCTGAATCCGTTTTCGTACGCCGCACGCTTTTGAAAAAAGCCCCGAGTATGGGAATATCCCCCAAGAACGGCACCTTTGCAGCGCTTCGCGATTCCTCGCTGCCGATGAGTCCGCCGATGACCATAGTTTCTCCGTCTTTGAGCCGCACGGTCGTATCCGCCGAACGCTCTTGGAACTTATACGCTTTGAGGTCGTCAACATAAACGGGCGAACTGACTTCTGTATGAACCGCCGCCGTGATTTCACCATTGTCATGAATGCGCGGCGTATATCGCAGGATAATACCTGCATTCTTATAGGCGATCGAGGTCGTCACCGTCGAATTCGTCGTGCGCGTTTCGGGCACAGGCACGGAACCGCCGATGTTGATCACCGCCTCACGCCCCTGCAGCGTCATGATGTTCGGTCTCGCCAGAACATTTGCCTTGCCATCCGTGATAAGCGCCGCGATCTTCGCTCGATAGTAGAATTCGTAAGGTTTTCCTTCAGGGGTCTTACCGAAGCGAATGACGCCCGGCACCTCGCCGTCAATGCCGCGGCGCTTCTGTGCGCCGCTCTTTCCCGTCTCGTGCGGATCCACCGGCAGAGACGACCAGTCCCAGTCCACGCCGAGTTCCCTGGCGGCATTCTTCTCCAAAGCAATGACACGCGCTTCCAAAGAAACCTGCTGCGTCGGCACATCGAGAGGAGCGAGCACCGATCTTGCACGCGCTGCTTCCTCTTCCGTTCCATAAAGCAGTAGGGCGTTCGTCGCACGATCCATCAACAGTCGCTCTCCTATTCGATAAAGCCCCTGTTCACTTGTATCTTCCGCTCCATTTTTCTTATTCTCGCCGATTGGAGAAATTCCTGCTTCTCCCAAAGATAAATTTATGACGGCAAAGGCGGTATCAAGGTCGGCATAGCGAACGGGCAGAACATACATACGGTAAAATGGCGCCGCATCCTTCGCTGAGCGCACGAGAAGAACATTTCCCTCATGCTGCATAACTAAGCCTTTCGCCCTAACGATGAGCGCCAAGGCTTCTTCCGGTTCAACGTCCTTGAGACTCAAGCTGACGCGTCCTTCCACAGACTCATCAACGATGAGATCAAGCCCTGAAATATGCGCGATGGACGTCAAGAGAGCCGCCACATCTCCTTCGACCACTTCCAGCGTCAAGGGAGCCGCCATCGTCGGCGCAGGCGATGCAAACAGGAATACCGGGATAAAAGCGCAGACCTTCAGCCATTTCCTCATGCAGAGTTCCCTCCTTGGGTCAAGCCGCTCCCCTCATGCCCGTCCTCGCAAAGCATCCCAAACCTTTCCACTGCCTGCATCAAGTCGGCAAAGACAGTGTATACGACTTTCCATCCACGACGACGACAGCGTTCTTTTCCGAAAGCGACTGAAGCCATACGCCATTTTTTTCCTCGCCCTCAGAGAGGAAAAACTCGCGTTCGCCAATCGAGAGCAGCACCACCGTTCCTCCACCGCTCGCGACCGTACCGCGCACCTTCGGGACGACCGCATGTTCAGCCGTCTTGTCCTGCGCCGTCTCCCGAGCGCGCTCGCGCGTATCGTGCGCACGGGCGCTTTCCATCGAGACGGTGCCGACATCCGCTTTCCTTCCCGTCACGCCGGCCACCATATCATCTCCCGCACTGTCGCCGCCGCCCACAGCGGCAATCGCTGCTAAAGCCGCCTGCTCCTCCGAGTGCAGCAGACAGAACGGATCTGCAACTTTAGCATCCGCCTGAGCATCTTTCATGCCCATCGTCTCCTCATAGCGCACCGCTTCCGGCGTCTGAGCCGACGGCGGCGTCACGAGAGCCGCCGTCTCCGGCTCCGTGCTGTCGCTCAAAAACCAAGCAAGCGAAGCGATGAGCAGAGCGATGAGAAGAAACGGATGACGGCCATGCAGCTTCGCCTCTTCCCCTGCCCCTGAAAACTTTTTTTGCAGCGCGGCAAAAAAGCCCGTCTGTGTCTTAGGCGCGTGCAGGGCGTCGACGCTTTCTTCATACATTTCACGCTTATCCATTTCCAACATTCTCCATCCCTCCTTTTATGGGAATCATGGATAACATCCATGATTCCCAAGATAAAAAACAGCCCCGCTTCTTCCTTGCTACGTGCTAGAAATCCGCAGAGCTGTTGATCTCGCCTCTTGCGAGTATTCCGGAAGTACCGATCCGTTCAGCAGCCCATTCGGCATACCTTCGCCCAATCGACAATTCCTTGCAGAAGCGCTGATCCTTCAGCGTCTTCGATGAAAAGCACGGATACCCTCACGATCTGCGCTTCCCGTTTGCGGAATGCTCCACGAAAGAAGATCTTCGGCAGCTTTCCGCCTTGCCTTACTCACTTGCTTATTGTTACTTATGGTTGCTTCTCTTCCCTTTTGCGATATTCCTACTGCTTCGACGCCTTGAGCGCTTCGAGCTTCGGTCCCATGATTCGTTTGTACGATTCGACGCCCGGCTGATTGAACGCATCAACATCGGCAAGCTCGCCCTCGTAGGCGACGCTCAAAGCCAAGAGGTAGAGCAGCTCACCCAAATGGTAGGCGTTGAGTTCCGGCAACGAGAACAGCGCATTGAAGCGATCATTCGATGCGAGCGCATCGGCGTTCGATTGACGTGCAACTTCCAGTGCCTCGCCCATCGTCAGTCCCGAGATGTCGGCGAGCTTTTTGACCTCGGGGAACTCATTCGGGATCACGAGATCGTCCGCCCACTTCTCCAAGCGAATGAACTGCACGATCTTGTTGCGCTTGCCCTCTTGATGCTGCTGCGTCTGCGCGTGCATGTCCGTCGTGCCCACGGCTACGACGGGAGTCCTGCCGTAGCAGACTTCGACGCCCTCGCGGTTGACCTCTTTGCCCAAGGACTCTGCCAAAAGCTGGATGTACCATTCGGACACCGACTTCATATAGTCGCCGTACGGCATCATGACCTCGATATCGCGTCCGTACTTCTCGGCGGCGATGAACTTCAAAGCGGCATTGAGCATCGCAGGATTCTGCCATACATCGTCCGTCCGGCACGCCTCGTCCATCGCACGCGCACCCGCGAGGAATGCTTCGATGTCGAAGCCGACACAGGCTGCGAGCGACAGCCCGACCTCGGAGAAGATCGAGAAGCGTCCGCCCACGCCGTCGGGCACGGCAAATGTCTGCCAGCCACGATCTTGCGCGAGCTTTTTGAGAAGCGTCGGCTGTTCTTCGTTCGGATCGGTCACGGCGACGACCTCGACTTCGATGTTCTCATCGTCCTTCAACGCCTTAAAAACTACCATGAAGTTCGACATCGTGTCAAGCGTACCGCCCGACTTCGAGATCACGAGGAGCATCACGCGAAGCGCACGCTTCCTGTGGCTTCTGGCGATCTTCGCCTGATTCCTGAGCGAGCGAATGAGATCGCCCGTCGCACGCGGATCGATGTTGTTGCCGCTGAAATAGACCTTCGGAAAGCCCTTGCGCTCCTCATCGGTGCACTCATTCCAGTAAGCGCCGCATTCGACGTCAAAAAGCACTTTGTTGCCAAGGAAGGAACCGCCGATACCAAGCGAAACGACAGCGTCCGTATGATTTTGAACATGCGCTGTCAGCTCCTTGAGCCGCGCGATCGAAGCAGGCGAATTCAAATGCCCGTCCGCAATGTACGGCAGCTCAGAAAACAGCACCTTCTCCGGCGTACCGTCCTTCGACAGATGCCCGCGGACAACGCCCGTCGAGCGCATGACCGACATCGCCTCGTGCGCCTTTTTCAAGCTGTCCGCCAGCGCCTTGATGTCAGCTTCCGTCACTTTTCCTTCGCCGTAGAGATTATCGTAGTCAAAAAGAAATCCTGACTTCAACCTCAAGCCCATCCATCATCAACTCCCCTGACGGCAGCTCTGCCGCCGAAAACAAGTTCACATCAGAACTTAATGCTTATAGTATAGCACAATGCTATAAAAAGAACAATCCCGATTTAGGCAATTATTCCGCATCTGCCTCCATCTTCTGTCGGAGCAGCGGGCCAATCGTATGCACGAGATATGCCATGAACTCGTCGCGTATCTCCGGACGCTTCAACGCCTGCTCCACCGTCGCCTCTAAAAAACCTTCCTTGTCACCGATGTCATAGCGGCGGCCTTCAAAGCGATAGGCGTAAACCTTCTCGCGGCGCGCAAGCTCACCGATCGCATCCGTCAGCTGAATCTCTGCGCCTGCGCCCGGCATCGTATGTTCGAGAAGGTCAAAGACCGCCGGCGTCAGCACATAGCGACCCAGCACCGCGAGACGCGACGGCGCACTCTCTACAGCAGGCTTCTCCACAAGACCGACCGCCTGCCAGACATTCGGCTTCACCTCTCGCGGATCGACGATGCCGTAGCGCGAGACTTGGCTCTTCGGCACCTGCTGCACGCCGAGTACGCTGCCGCCGTAATCCTTATAAACGTCAATGAGCTGCGCAAGGCACGGCACCTTCGCATCGACGAGATCGTCGCCCAACAGCACGGCAAACGGCTCCTCGCCGACGAACTGACGCGCACAAAGCACGGCATGACCAAGCCCGCGCGCCTCTTTCTGTCGGATGAAATGAATCCGAATGTCCGAAATCTCCTCGATCATCTTGAGCATATCGTATTTGCCGTGCTCTTTGAGCTGCATCTCAAGCTCCAGCGAACGGTCGAAATGATCCTCAATCGAACGTTTGTTGCGCCCCGTGATGATCAAAAGCTCCTCGATGCCCGAAGCAATCGCCTCTTCGACGATGAACTGAATCGCCGGCGTATCAACGATCGGCAGCATCTCCTTCGGCTGCGCCTTCGTCGCCGGAAGAAACCGCGTGCCGAGTCCCGCTGCGGGGATGATCGCCTTTCGGATCTTCTGCCTCGTCACGTTCACCCCCGAATGACGGAGAGGAGTTCTGCCGTCTTTTCCTTCATCAACTTCTCATCGCGGCGCGTCTCCACATTCAGCCGAATCACCGGCTCCGTGTTCGACATGCGCAGATTGAAGCGCCAGTCGTCAAACTCGACCGAAAGCCCATCGACCTTCGTGACCTTGCCGCCTTTGCCGTAAATCTCTTCGACTTTTTGCATCACGGCATGTGCGTCGGCGACCTTGCTGTTGACCTCGCCCGAGATCGGATACCGTGCCATACGCTCTGCCATCAGCTCCGAGAGGGGCTTATCCGCCGCGCTCATCAGCTCCAGCACCAAGAGCCACGGAATCATGCCGCTGTCGCAGTACGAGAAATCGCGGAAATAGTGGTGCGCACTCATCTCACCGCCGTAGACCGCGTTGACTTCGCGCATTTTGTCCTTGATAAACGCATGACCGCTCTTGCACATCACAGCCTCGCCGCCAAGCTCCTCACAAATCTCGATCGTGTTCCAAATGAGACGCGGATCGTAAATGACCTTCGCGCCCTTATTCTTCTTGAGGAATGCCTGCGCGAGGAAACCGACCATGTAATACCCCTCGATGAAGCCGCCCTTCTCGTCGAAGAGGAAGCAGCGATCAAAGTCGCCGTCCCAAGCGATGCCGACAGCAGCGCCCGACTCACGCACGACCTTCGCCGTCGCCTCGCGGTTCTCCGGCAAAATCGGATTCGGCACGCCGTTCGGGAAGCTGCCATCCGGCTCGTTGAACACCTTGACCATCTCAAACGGCAGATGCTTTTCGAGTGCATTGACAGCGGCTCCCGCCGCGCCGTTGCCCGCATTGACGACGATCTTGAAAGGCTTTAACGCCTTGACATCCACATACGTCAAAATATGCTTGACATAGTCATCGAGTACATTGACCTCTTCGATCTTGCCCAGCGGACGGTCGAGCGGCTTGAAATCGCCCTCCATCACAGCCTTTTCGATATCCTTGAGCCCCGTATCGCTCGAAATCGGGCGCGACTCCTTGCGCACAAACTTCATGCCGTTGTACTCTTTCGGATTGTGGCTCGCCGTAATCATGATGCCGCCGTCCAATCCGTAGTGCGCCGTCGTGAAATAGATCATCTCCGTGCCGCACTGCCCGATATCCATGACGTCGGCGCCCGCCTCCGTCAGCCCCTTCGCGAGCGCATCGCGGATCGACGGTCCCGAAAGCCGGATATCGTGTCCGATCGCCACCTTCTTCGCATGGAAGAGATCGACGAAAACACGCCCGATGCGGTAAGCAAGCTCCTCATTGACCTCGTCCGGATAAATTCCGCGGATGTCATACGCCCCGAACCCCTTGTTGCTGATTTTCATAACTGCCACCTCTTCTTGCTGAATCATATACAGATACGCAACTTTATGGATTACTGAATATTATATTCTTTCGGGAAAAGCCCGCGATTTCCCTGCTTAGATATAAAGAAAAATTTAAGAAATTTTGCAGCTGCACGCAAAAAGCGCCTGCACCCCGCAGACGCTTTTGCTGGCATTTTATCGCAACGAGCGTATCTCCGTCAAAAGAAGATTGATCGTCGTGACGTTGCGCGTTTCATACAATACCTCTGTGCAGTTCGCATTGCTCTCCGTCCCGTTCGCCGTCGTAATCATGCCGGGGATCACCTCGCCGTTTTTCACCTCATATTTCACCAAGAGCGGCATACGATGCATCGTCCCCTTCCAGACGCCGGCGGCGCCGTCATCGCTGCGCGGCGCATCGTAGATATCAAGCCAAAAAGTCAACGAATACTGTCCGTCGCGATTGTTTTTGATCTGATTCACAGGAATATCCGCGGGAACCACAGCCTTCATGCCGTCCGCTGCATTGTAGATCAGATAGCGGTCGCTCCTGCCCGCCGCCCGAATGAGGCAGACGCCCGAACCGTCGCCCGTTCCCCTGCTCGTAGCGACGACCTCGCCATCGAGACCGCACTGTCTTGCCAGCGAGCGATACCTCTCCACCGCCGCATCTTTCGCAGGCGGCGCATCTTTCGCAGACGGCGCGGCGCTCTTGCCGTCGCTTTGGCTTACTGCAGCAGGCGCATCGTCGCGGAGAGCCGCCTCTTTGATTTTCTTCAGAGCCTTATCCAGCTCCTGCCCGCGATTCGCCTGTTGTGCAAAATTCATCATGCTCAGCGTACTTTCGGGGTCCACATCCCGTACAAGCTGCAGTATATCGCCATAAACATCCCATAGATCGCCGCGCATATCCTCGAATTTCACGACGATTTCGTGTGAATCGTCCGAAGCACGGTACTCACAATAAGAACTCACCAGCCAAAAATAGATTCCTGATAGAATCCCTCCCACGAGAGGGATTTTTTGTAAGAACAAAGCATGACCCGCCGCGTTCTCAATCGTATGCTCAAGCCCTTCCGTCTTCTGAATATGCTCCCGCAAAATCTTTTTCTGAGAAGGATCCTTCTCCATCGTCTGAAGAATCTCATTCGTCGTTTGATCTACATCCGCGCTGAACATACTGCCGATCGCCGCCCCCGCGAGATCAAAGGCGTCGCCGATTCCTGCATAAGCCGGCGCAGGGCAAAGCCCCAGCCACAGCGCCAGCACTGCCGCAATGATTTTCTTCATCTCCATCCCCCGTTCTCCTCTTGGAAAAACACCCCAGCTGCCGGCCCACTAATCCGTCAGAAGCAAGATTCGTCTCATGATTACACCCCATCCTCTTCCAGCTTTCGCAAAATCTCCTCGCCGAACAAACTGCGAATCTGCTCCCGCGCCTTCGTCTTGACCTCATCGGTGATGTACATCTGCGCCAAAAGCAGCGCCGTCCCCAATGCAAGCGCATCGTCGGCATATCCCGCGACAGGCGTGAAATCCGGGATGAGGTCGAGCGGCGAAATGAGATAACCCAGCGCCCCGTAAATCGCCGCCTTGACCTTCGTCGGGCATTGCGGCGACTGCGCAACATAAAAAAGCTGCAGCGCCTTATAAACGAGATTCGCGCCGATCGCCGCCACATTCCCGCGGATCTTCTCCCAAAGCCCCTTCTCCGAATACTGCTCCTCGAACGTCCCCATATCAATGTTGTTGAAATCTTCCATGTTTACCTTTTTCCCAAACACGATTCTTCCCTCCCCAAAGATTTTAAAATTTCCCTCAAAGACGCATTTCTTGCATATTGCATAAGATTCTCTATTTTTCACCTCATTCCTGCCGTAGCTCCATCTCTCTCTGTGAGATTTTCTCTCTGCTGCAAGTATAACGGATTGACATGCACTCGCGGTCGCCTGTTGTGCGACATCTTCTCTTTCAATATAGCAAACGGCATGGACAGATTTTGTCCATGCCGGAAAATTCTATGCAACTCTTATCCCTTGCGTACCTCAAGCACCTGCACTTCCTCACCCTGCGTCCTGAGCCACATCTCGATGCCCTTGCCGTAGCTCTCTGCCGTCAGCGTGTAGACGCCCGCCTCTTCCTTTATGACGCGCAAGGTCGGCAAGCGGTCACGAATCGCCTCAAGTGAGCAGCCGTTGTAGGTGAACGTGATGCGCCGCAGTTCACCCGCATACATGAACTGAATACGTTTTCGAAACTCGCCCTCCTTGAACCGCTCGCGATAGGGCACGGAAAAGCGTTCCTTCTTCACGCGGATCTTCTCCATGCGGTCGATGCGGAAAACGATTGGATAGTCCGCCGAATCATCCGCATAATAGGCAATCAGATAGAAGTAAAACTCCGAAAAGAGTACCGCCACAGGCTTGACCACACGCTCATGATGCACGCCATCGAGCCGCGTATAGCCAAACGAAAGGATGCGCTGCTCGCGTATGGCGGCGGCGAGCCGCCATAGCGCAGGAATCACCTCCCTGCCATGCTGCGGCTCCGTATAGTGGTGCGTCTCCTGCGCAATCAGCTTCTCCACGACATCGCGCTTCTCCCGCGACACCTGCGACAAGAGCTTCCCCAAAAGCCGCTGCATCACCGCCTTGGGAAACGGACGGCTCTCCAAAAGAATCTTGCAGACGGCAAACACTTCCTCCGGCTGCAGCCCCTCGGCGCTCTCGCGCGAGATGCGATAGCCGCCAGCTTCCTTATCGTAAACGACCTCAAGATACGACTGCTCCCCCGCAAGATACTCGCGCAGCCCCTCGATATCACGCTGCACCGTCTTCTCACTCACGCGATACTGATCGGCAAGCTCCCGCTTCGACAGCGCCTCCCCCTGCTGCAGACGCTTGTAGAGATCGAGCAAGCGATAACTGCGATTGTCGGGGTGTGTATCGGTTTGCATGGCGGCGACCTCCCTATAAAAGTTACGCGCCTTCTTCGTCCAACTTTCTCAAAATTTCTTTGCCGAACAAACTGCGAATCTTCTCCCATGCCTGCGCCTTAATCTCGTCCGTAATATACATTTGCGCCAAAAGCAACACCGTTCCGAGCGCCAATGCATCATCTCCATATCCCGCAAACGGCGTAAAATCCGGGATGAGATCGAGCGGCGAATGAGATACCCCAGCGCCCCGTAAATCGCCGCTTTCACCTTCACCGAGCACTGCGTGCGGCGACTGCGCGACGTAAAAAAGCTGTAGCTCCTTATAGATAAGCCCCTCGCCGATTGCCGCCACATTCGACTGAATCTTTTCCCAAAGCCCCTTCTCCGAATACTTTTCCTCGAACGATCCCATGTCGATGTTCGTAAAATCTTCCTCATTTACACTGTTCCAAAGATGATTTTTCCTCCTCCATAGTTTCCGCTGCAACGTATCTCCCGCATCTTAATATTAAGATTCTACATTCTCCACGCCTTTCCTGCCGCAAACGTTCCGCTCACGAGTTTTTTGCCGGATCTAGCAAATCGATACTTCTTCATCCCCATCTCCCGCAACAGCAAGCGGCACGGACAATCTTTATCCATGCCGCTTGCTGTACGAAAAATCCCTTCATCCGCTGTAAAAGATCGCGCTACATGCGATCAAAACTATCATCTTCCGGATTCCATGACAATCCTCTTTTGCTCAATATGTCTTCAATCTGAAGACTTTTTTCAAAATCACCGCTTGACAAAGCATTGTTATATTCGCGCATCAATGCACCGTCTGATTTGCCGTTCAACTCCGCAAGCTGCTCACGCTCTATCGTCGCCAACGTCTTATAGCTGCTGTTTTTTTGTCTTTCAGCTCCATTCTTTGTTTCGTTCTCATAGCTTTTTTGATAACCTTTTTTTAAACTGTCAAAAAAACCCATCGCTCCCCCTCCTAACGCCCGGAACGCTCATCCATAATATTCTTGATGGCGGTTCTCCTTAATAAGGATTCTGTATTGCTTCTCTTCGATAAATGTTCAAACTCTCTCCTCAAGGCATCATTGCTCAACCCCTTATATTCTTTCTCATAAACCCTTACTTCCTTTCCTTTTGCTACCAGATCTCCGGCAATACTTCCAGCAACGCTTCCCAAAAAATCCGTGAATCCCATAATCCATACCCCTTTCATAAATCATGCTTATCCAGAAATTTCGCTTATTATTCTACCATAGATGTCCCCCCCCGCAATACATTTGTTTAGTAAAACCACAAGACCTATTGCTCATTCTCAGCGAATATTTCTCAATATCTGTTCCGTACACCTATCATACCCCTTCTGCCTTTCCTCGATGTCGCCCGCCTTGCTACATCTTCTTTCTCCCATAGCATCTTGCGACATAGACAATATTTGCCCACGCCGCAAGATATTCCCATGCAAAAACTGCAGCCGCTCAAGCCCTCAGTCTTTCATGCCCCTTATCGTTTTTCCAAGACCCCCAGCAACAGTGCCACAGGGATGATGATCCAGCCGAAAAGGCTTGCCAAAAGGAACTTCCAAATCATCAGCATAAAAAAGCCGCGCATGTTCATGAAGAACGTCCAGCCCAATCTCCCCTGCAAATAATTGAGTCCCATCCATGCCAGAACGATATAGGCAATATAAAGAATCGACATCAAAATATCCATCGCGCTCTTCTCCCTTCACATAGCATCCAATCTCACCACATACCTTCGCAAGCTGTCTGCCGCTTATAAACCGCCCAAAAACAATTTGCCGCAAAGCCACGACGTCACGGAGTTATATATCACAACAATCGCTATAAAAATCAGCGGGTGCTTCATCGACGGCTGACGAGCTTTCCATACGCTTTCGTCTGCACTCTCTCCTTTTTCCGCAATGAACGTCTCCAAGCTTTCCTTATACTTTCGATTGAAGTTCTTCGCCACAAGGAAAGCCATCACGAGTCCGTACGGGAATACTGCAACCCCCAAAATTTGTGCAAAACTCATCAGACTGAAGTCAAATGTTGCAAAACCGATCTGTGTCAACGTATTGGACAACATGAAAAGAATCACCCACGGCAGGCACATCTTCTTCCAGTAGTCGAACTGCTGACGATACAGCAAGAACAACGGTGAAATGAACAGTGCCGTGAGGTTGAAGCTCGATTCGCCGCGGTCGATTTTTGCAAACGCCTTGGAGTAATAGTCCGTATTCGTGCCTATGCACAAGCGCATAATCTTTTCGCGCTGTACTGTGCCCGTTCCCTGCGCCGCTGCAGGCGCAGCAGACGCGGGGTGCACGGCAGGATTCGTCGCACTTGCCGCACTTGCCGCGCCTTCCTGCTGCACACTTCCTGCTGCCTCTTCCTGCGGCACGCTGTACCGGCTGCCGCACTGCGGGCAAAACGCCCCATCTCCAACTCTTTCTTTTCCGCAACTCTGACAAAACATGAACATTCCCTCCCTGAAAATCTTTTCACATCTATCACATTCAGAAAAAGATTCTGAAATATGATCCACTTCACAACGGTCTGCTTCAATCGAACCCGTCGATTGTCTGAAATAGAAGGTCTCCCCCGGATTGAGAGGTGTGGAAATCGACACATACGCATCGCCTGCCTTGTGCGATCCGGCTTAGAGATTGCCGACCATCGTACCGCCCTTGAAGCTCTTCTTACCAGTATCCCTCACGACACCTGCAATATCATATACGACGCCGTTGGTCAGGTTGATCCCAGCCCCGATATCCTATAATCACACAAGCAGACGGCACCGATCACCCCGCATCCAGCCGCACCGCCATATTGACACGCACACCGTCAGCAAATTCCTTCTCACAATTGACGTGCAGCATCACCTCTGCTTCTTCATCCAGCGCCGCCGTCAACGCATCCACCACGTCCTGCACATCCGTCAGGGAAAATTCCCCATCCTTCCCCGTGATCATGAGGAATACGCGCTTTGCCTTTTCCAATGCGCCGCTGCACGAGAGCACGCGCCGCACATCCGCCATCGCAGAGCGTACGTCTCTGGCTTCGCTGCTCCATGCCCGCCACAGGCTGCACTGTCCCCATCTCCGCGGTTCGGAAAAAAACTTCTCGACTTCCTGCCAATGCAGTGCGGCGTTCGCCCCGTCTTGTATGTGGTGCAGCAGATCGCCGACGAAATCGCTTTGCCGTTTCGCCATCGCCTTGCTGCCTGCTTCTCCTATACGAGACGGAAAGTCGTCGTCCATCGCTATGACGACGCTCGTATGTTGGCACAGGCTTTGAAATCGCCAATATAGCTTCGCTTCTATAAAGTCCAGCGCATTCGGGGCTATGATTTTCTCAAGGGAAGGTATCGCGACCACAGCGATTGCATACGAATCCGCAGCTGCAACGGGCGCAGCATCTCTGCCAACCGATTCCGCAAAATCAGCCAGCACGAACGACGGCTTCTCTGGCTGAAAAAAGCGCTTGCGATACCTGTAAAATTGCAGTACGCTTTTCGGCATCTCGCCGCCGAACGGAAGCATGACATTTTCTATGCCCGCCCAAGAGTCATACGTCGCAATCAGATCGACGCCCATCGGGTAGCGATTTTGTGGATTCCGATGCAATCCCAGCCATCTCATGCCTTTGAAACCTTCTCGCAGCAAGCAATGAACAGCTTCCCGTCCGTTATCTCCAACACCGATGATATTAGCGCCGAACTCCCGCTCCTTTTCCTTATTGCCTTCATCATCCCTATTATTCAGCCGTATTCTCTCGGGAATCATAAACATCTTTATTCATTCTCCTCCACCGCCCCCTTCGGACCTCCTGCCTTGAAGTTGTAGACGGGCTTCAAAACCTCGATGACGTCGACCGAGTCGCGGATCACGTCGATGATGTCCGCGAGCGACTTGTATGCCATCGGTGCTTCATCAAGCGTGCCTTCGCCGATGCTCGTCGTGTAGACGCCCGTCATTTCCTTTTGGAATTCTTCGAGCGTGAAGCGCTCGCGTGCCGTCGTGCGTGACATGAGCCGCCCTGCGCCGTGCGGGCCGGAGTAGTTCCACTCGGGATCGCCGCGGCCGACGGCGAGGATGCTGCCGTCGCGCATGTTGATCGGGATGAGGACACGCTCGCCCTTATGAGCGGCGATCGCGCCCTTTCGGAGGATCATTTCTTCCGTGTCGATGTAGTTGTGCACCGTATGGAACGCTTCGCTCGGCGTGACGCCGATGTGTTCAAGCAGTTTCTCGGCGATCTTTTCGCGGTTCAATCTTGCGAAGCGCTGGCAGAGCTCGATGTCGTGCAGGTAGTCATCGAGATACTTGCCGAAGAGAAAGGCGAGGTCGGGCGGCACGCTCATCTTCGTCGGGCGGAAGCTTCTATGCAGCTCCTTGATCGCTTCCTGCAGCTCGGCGCGCCGCCCTTCCGCCTTGTAGCGGCGAATCATCTCCTCACGCGCTTCAAAGAGCGCCGCCTTGCCGTGCGCGAGGTCGATGGCGAGCGACTGATAGATTTCGGCGACCTGCGTGCCGAGGCTGCGGCTGCCCGTGTGAATGACGAGGTAGTTCGTACCATCCGCCGCGCGGTCAATCTCGATGAAATGGTTGCCGCCGCCGAGCGTACCGAGGCTCTTGCCGATGCGCTTGACGTTCTTGAGATCGCGGTAGCAGCGAAGCTCCGTGAAGTCGAACTTCGCCTGCCGTCCTTCCCAAAGCTGTCTGCCTGACGGAATGAGATGCGCCGCCTCGTCGACCTTAGCGAGGTCGAGTTCCTTCTTTCCAAGGTTTACCGTATACATGCCGCAGCCGATGTCGACGCCGACGAGGTTCGGCACGACCTTGTCCGTCACCGTCATCGTCGTGCCGATCGTGCAGCCCTTGCCCCAGTGGACATCGGGCATAATGCGGATCTTCGCACCCTCGGCGAACTCGTAGTCGCACATGCGCCGGATCTGCTCGACGGCTTCGTCTTCAATGACCTTCGCATAGGCGATCGCCGTCGCGGCCTTTCCCTTGATTTCCAATCGTTCCATCGGATTGCCTCCTCCACTCTTCGATATGCCAGCCCAACCGATTGCCCCGTCGGACTGACGACTTTTCTCGGAAACTGTCCTTCACTTCGTACGCTTCACGCGCTTTTCCCTGCCGTCTCCGCGCCGCCGCGAGCGCTTGCCAAAGACCCGCGAATGGTAAAATGACGGGCGAATCCCTGTCATGCGACATGCGGGGCACGGGCTTACGACGCAGCGCACGACACCCAAGCGATACAAGCAATCCTCGCATGACGGAGATACAAAACCGCGTATCATCTGTAAAACATCCATCGAAGGCACCTCCCATAAGTGTGCAGTTATCCACGCTTCGCCCTTTTCTGTTCCCATTATACCAATCTGCCTCGCTCCGAGGTCGCCTGTCATGCGACATTATCAAATCCCTTGCTTGCATTATAACAAGAGGCATGGACAGATTTTGTCCATGCCTCAAAATATTTTTCAAGCCTTTTGCTGCGGAAATCGCACTTCGTATCACCAAATACTGTTGCTGATAAAGTGCAGCTGATTCTTTATCTTATTCACTGACTCATTGACCTCGACTCGGACTCGTTGGATCGTCACGCTTTCTCCCGGATTCAGCAACTCGATCGGCTTGGACTGCGCACTTGATATTCGCCCGCTGCCAAGGAAATCGTCAAGCAGAACGATATGATTTTCCGGATCTCTTGTAGTGAAATGGGAAATATTTCTAGCTACAAGATCTCTGATCTGCTCAAGATACAGCCGTGTTTGACGATTCGGCTCATTGCGCGCTCCGGCACGCGTGGACCAGCCACAGTGTGTCAAAACGACCAATTGAATTTTCGGAGTATGCGAATCATACGGCAGAATCCTGCGAAAAGGACTTGACGGATCCGATAATGTCTGCAACAGAAGTTTGAACGAGTTGATGGACTGCTGATCTGTTCTGACCGGCACGATCAAAGCATCTGCAGCATGCCATGCCAGATGCGTCGCCCCCGCGAAAAACGGCGATGTATCAATGAGGCATTTATCCGTTTCGGTTTCTTCCATTTCACGCCGAACCTCTGCCCGCAGAGAAAACAGCATACGATCGAGCAGATCCTGTTGCTGCTGTCCGGCTACACTCATCGCCTGCCCCATAGCAACAGCCATTTGTGAAGGAAAATTATACAGCGCATCTGCCGATGGAATGAAGTACACACTTCGATCTCGAAAATAAAGATTCGTAGCGCCCACATATTGTGCAACACGACTGGCGCGCCCCAAGCCGGGCATGAAGTATGGCAGCAGCATATCATATGCCGACACTTGCACGGATTGGTAATATGTATCATTATAAAAATAAGAAAGATTTCCCTGCGGACATGTATCGACGGCGAGCAAATTTTCTACCAGATAAGACAGATTGAATGCCAACGAGGTCTTTCCTATTCCACCACGAAGGTTGCAGATACAATATGTAGGAAATTTCGGCAACGATAATGGCTCCGCCTTATTTTCTGCAATAGCATTTTGCCGCATCAATAGCGCATCTGTGAAACACATAAAAGTATACCGCCTTCCAAATACTCTCTAGGTTAATCTTCTTTCTCATATTATAGACAAATCTGCGGAACTAATCAACAAAATTCTTGCCACAAAGTTTCATCATATCCTTAACGGTATGAAAAAACCGCCTTCCCCACAAGGTTAGGCGGTTTCCCAAAAGCATTTTTCTTTCCTTACTTCTTGTCGCGTGCCTTTTTGCAATAATCAGCGATCGCCATGCTCCAGCCGGCGTCGATGCCGCCCGTCTTGATGAAGCTCGCAGTCATCGCGCCGAGCGAGACGAAGTTTTCGCGTATGCCGCCCGCATCACATGCAAATTCCACGGAGTTTTCCCGACGGATGCCGAGATCGCCCGCGACAGCGACGGCGTCCATGTTTGCGCCGAGGAAGACGAACTCCCAGCCGTGCTTTTTTTCCTGATGCTCGATGAGCTTCTTGACCTTCTTCGCCGTGTAGCGAACGCTTGAATTTTCCAGACCGTCGGTCGTGATGACGAACATCGTGCGTACGGGGCGATCTTCTTCTCGTGCGTACTTATGGATGTTTCGGATATGGTGAATTGAATCGCCGACGGCATCGAGAAGCGCCGTGCAGCCGCGCGTGAAGTATTCGCGCCCCGTGAGCGGCGCGACCTTCGCGATGGGCACGCGGTCGTGAATGACTTCCACCTCGTCGTCAAAGAGCACGGTGGAAACGAGGATGTCCGTGCTTTCTTCCTGCTGGCGGCGCAGCATACCGTTGAAGCCGCCGATGGTGTCTGATTCCAAGCCCGACATCGAGCCGCTGCGGTCGAGGATGAATACGAGTTCCGTTTTGCCCTGCGCTGCGTTTTTTCCTTCCGTCATGATAAGCATCTCCTTTTCTTGCTGTGGTTTTCCTCTGCAAGGATATTGTAGCAAGAAAAAATACGGCTGAGGTCGCGCGGCAAGCGACATCAAAGATGCAGCGACATGACAGGAAGTCTCTGGAGCGGTTTTACGGCAGCGTCGCCAATCCAGCCTCGTACAGCAGATCATTGACGGTATCGAGGTCGCTGATGCCTTTCTCGATGAAAAATTTCACAGCAAGATCGAGCTTGTTTGCCGAAGAAAATGCGTAACCTGCGCTCGCCAGGAGATCCACCGCATCGTCAAGATTGAGCTGCAGCACGATAATGAACGCGTACAACGTCGTCGCTTTGGGGCGATATTCCTTGCGGCGCATCTTAGAAAAGAGCTTGCGATCGACGCCCGCTTTCGTATAGACTTCGACTTCTTCCAACCCGCGCTCGCGAATCATGCGCAAAAGCCTTTCGGAGCAGGTTTCTTCTGTCTTTTTCAGTTTGCTTTCGAGTGCCGAAAAAAAGATTCCGAGCCCGGCAGTAACGAAAGGAACCTTCCGCTTTTTTTGCGGCGGTTCACCGACGAGACCATATCGCCTGCGTTCCTCTTCGCACGGCTCCACGTCATACAACATGTCTGGAATATGCGGCGTTTCATCCGGCGTCTCGCCTTCGGGACGCCAAAATTGGTCGAGATAGCGGCACAATGCCTTGAGCATCCCGCGATCCGCCGGCTTCGTACGGATGCGATTCTCACGATTCATCGAAAAGCTCCTCCTGTGTGATCGTCCTGTTTTTTTATATTTTAACACACCCGCACTGTTTCTGCACCCGATTCATGCGATCGGCAAAAAGTTGACAGTCAAATAAATCTTTGTTATCCTATATGTACAAAAGCAAGTACAAAAATACACACGAAATTCCGTACATAAATCATCTGCCCGGAAGGAGAACCGCCATGAATATCACCATCGCAAAACAATCCGACATCCGCGCAAATATGAAGAAATATTTCGATCTGGCTTATGAAGGAGATACCGTCATCGTACCGCGAAAAGAAAACCACAATATTGTCATTCTTTCCGAGCACGAGTACAAGCGCATGAAAAAGCGCAGCGAAACGCCGAGTACCTCGCCATGCTTGAAGAAAGCGACCGGCAGCTGCGAGAAGGCAATGTCGTCGTAAAGACGATGACTGAGTTGGAGCGTATGGCAAATCCATGAGCCGCATTATTTTCACAGAAAAGGGCTTTCAGCAATACATCGACTGGCAAGCCTCAGACAAAAGAATGATCCGATGAATCAATGATCTTCTAAAAAGCATCGAACGAAACGGCGCTATGGGCGGTCTAGGAAAACCCGAGAAACTCAGATATCGGGATGGCGAATACAGCCGACGAATCGACGATGCCAATCGTCTGGTCTATGAAATCGCCAACAGCGACATCATTGTAAAAGCCTGCAAAGGACACTATGAAGACTAAAGGAACCACTGATAAATTCAGCCGCCCATCTTCACACATCTACGCTGTCCTGTCGTCGTCAACAAATCCTCGACGTAGCCACTGCTACGCCTGCGGTTTGTCTCCTAGACAGGAACAGCGTATCTGTGCAAATCCGGGCAACTTCATTTTATCAGCGTTTCCTAAAGGAAGGGAAGCTGCCACAGCAAATGCGATGGCAGCTTCCCTTTTCCTTACCGCGCTTCCTTCGGCAAGCGTCGAACTGTCGCAAAGTATGCAATGGCGAGCGGCACGCACGAGCCGAGCCATGCCATAGGGTTGCCGAGACAGGCGCCGAGGAAGCCGAGAGCGTCAACGAGCCAGATGCCCGCCGTCGCACGCATGATGAGTTCCATGACGCCCGCGACCGTCGGCACGAAGGATTGTCCGAGACCTTGCAGCGTATAGCGAAAGATGAAGAGCAGCGACAAGATCCAGTATGTCAGACCGTTCACAAGGAAATATGTCTGCCCGAGCCGAATCGCCTCGACCTCTTGCGCGCCGACAAAAAGCTCTATGAGATGAGGGCCTGCAGCGATGACAAGCACACCCGCCGCGAGGCTGAAACCGACGGACATCCGACAGCACGACAGCACGCCCATACGGATGCGGCTGAACTTGCCCGCGCCGTAATTCTGCGCCGTATACGCCGCCATCGCCGCACCGAACGACATCATCGGCATCATGGCGAGCGTATCGACCTTCTGCGCCGCCGCATAGGCAGCGACGGCGACGGGTCCCAGACCATTCAGAGCGACTTGCAGGATCACGGCGCCGAAAGCGATGATCGTCGCCTGAAACCCCATAGGCAGGCCGATCGCAAGGTGCGCACGCAAAAAGCTCCACGATAAGCGCCAATCTTCGCGCCGCACATGAAGCTCGGGCGCACGCCGCGCGATGTAGACGAGGAAGATCCCCGTCGCGAACGCCCACGAGACTACGGTCGCGAGCGCCGCGCCCGGAATACCCCAGCCGAATGTGAGCAGAAAAAGCACTTCAAGCGCAATGTTGACGGCGATGCCGACACCGAGGATGAACGTCGGCATCTTGCTGTCGCCGAGGGCGCGCAGGATGTTCGCCGCCATCAATGCGGCGGTAGCGAAAACCGCTCCGCCGCATATAATCGAAAAGAATGCCGTCGCATTGTCCAAGAGTTCTGCCGGCGTGTTCATGACTTCGAGCAGCGGACGGCAGAAGAAGAAACCAACGATGCTCAGAAAAGCGGCAATCAAGAGGGAGAGTACGGCACATGCCGCCGCGCTCTTTCGGACGCCCACAGTATCTTTTGCGCCATAGCGCTGCCCCGTACAGATGGCAAGCCCCGAGGTCAGACCGATGACGAAGCCGAGCATCAGAAACATCAGGCTGCCCGTGCAGCCGACGGCGGCGAGCGCTTCGATTCCAAGGAAGCGCCCGACGAGCAGCGTGTCGATAAAGGCGTAGAGCTGCTGCATGATATTGCCCGCAATGAGCGGCAGTGTGAAGAAGAGGATGAGCCTTGCGGGGCTTCCCTCGGTCATATCTTTTGCCATGTCATTTCCCCAAGCAATACGTCACGGCGGTACGCAGGATCTCCTGCAGCACGACGGCGTTCGTGTGCAGAGCGTCCGCCGATGGCGCGAGCTTTACCACGTGAAAGACCGGATGATGGCTGACCATGTAATCCGTCGGGTACGGCACGACCTCGATGCCGAGCTTCTCGTAGTTTAGGACGGAGCGCTTCATGTGGAAGGCGCTCGTGACGAGGATCGGGCGCACGAGGTCGTGCTCCTTGAGGATCTTCGCCGTATACGCCGCATTCTGCACCGTGTTCTGACTGTCTCCTTCGACAAGGATGCGGTTCTCCGGCACGCCGAGGGAAACGAGCGTGCGCTTGGCGAGCAATGCTTCTTTGCCGCTCTCTTGAAACACCTGCCCGCCCGACACGAGAATCGGCAGGTCGAGCTTACGCGCGAGCCGGACGGCGGTCAGAAGGCGCGCCGACGGGCTTGCTGTCAAAGCGCCCTCGCCGTCGACGTCGGGCGCATCGGAGAAAGCGCCGCCGCCAAGCATGATGACGACATCGCCCTGCGGATTCTCCAGCGGTTCATAGGCGCTCTCCAACGTCCCCATGAGAACATCCGCAACCAGATAGGTAGACAAGAGGTAAAAGACTGCGGTAATGAGAACGATCAGCTTCGCTGCGAAGCGCTCGCCCTTCTTCCATGCGAGACAGGCAATGAGGATAAATGCAAGAAAAAAAATGCCGGGCGGCAGAAAGAAACTCGCACCAAATTTCAAAAACTGGATCATCGAATGATTTCCCTTTCATCAGAAAAGAGGATTCCGACAAAAATCCTCGAATAAAGGCAATAGACTAAAACAAGAAAAAGGAGAGAACACTATGGCAATTCTGCAAGAAAGCATCGAGATTCGCAAGAACGCCGCCGGCGGCAAAGGCGAGGTCAGCTTGGAGCATCTGCTCAGCAAGGAACAGATGCGCGACAAATGCTCGACCTTTGCGCGCATCACAATCAAACCCGGCTCGTCGCTCGGCTACCATCAGCACAAGGGCAACAGTGAAGCGTACTTCATCCTGCAAGGCAAAGGCATCTACAACAACAACGGCGAGGAGATCGAAGTCGGTCCCGGTACGACGACCTTCTGTCCGGACGGCGAGTATCATGGACTGTCGAACGAGAACGGCACGGAAGATCTCGTGTTCATGGCGCTGATCATCAACAGTTGAATACTTCTAAAGAAGCACGGATCCATGCAGCGCCGCTCTCTTGGCGCATCTTTTCTGTCTGCTCCGCATCGGCAAATCCACCGCACAGCCCTGCTGTGCGGTGGATTTATCTCATTCTATCCATGCTTTTGGCGTTCAGATTTCTTACGGTTCACGAATGACGGGCGGCTGCCATGTCTCCAACGCATCCATATCCGGCACATAAATGCGCATGAAAAGATGAAATCCTCCGTCAGAAACAGGCAGCCAGTTGGCTGTATTCTCCGGCGCATTCTTCGACAGAACAATATCCAGCGTACCATCCTCGTTCAACTCGAACGCAGAGCGGTCGTTGATGCAGAAGCGATGGATTGGATTGTCGATGAGAAAGTCGTCCTCACCATAGGCGGTCACGGACCAGAACCCGCCATCCAGCGTGGGAGGCAAGGATGCAAAGTGGAGTGTATACGTCTTTTCTCCGTTCAACGCCGCGCCGATTTCGTCCACTGCAGTCTTGGGATAGATCGCTACATCCACCGTGTTGGCTCCCAGCCCCACCAGCGCCACCATAGCGCGGTAGGTGTATTCTGTTCCAAAATCGCCGATCGGCTTGCCGTAATATCGCCACTGCCCGAGCTTCTGTGCATACTTTGCGCCGTCGGCAGCAAGCGTGGCACGAAGTCCCTGCAGCATTTTCTTCCACCGCTCGGCAGCGTCCTCGCCCAAGAGCGAGGCGTCGAACGTCATACCGGCTCCCACGTTAACGGCAGAAAGTTTTTTCAGCAGTTCTTCGTCAGCGTCTGCCGGCGGATTGACCTGCATCAGCCTATTGGCGGTATTGAAAAATTCGTCCGGCGTCATGGAAAGAACCTTGTCTATCGGAACAAAGTCATTTTCCTTCGCATACCGTCCCTGCGGCGCAGTATATCGCCCATCCTCGCCATAGGCAGAGAGAGGAAGAAGCTGCATTTGATCCTGAATGGCATAAACATGGGGGAGATCCTCGTCGCCGGACAGCACGACACGGGCGATCGACCACACCGTTGCGGTAGGCACGTCCACGCGCGTCACCCCGTCAGGCAGTTCGCCCTCCCAATCGGGAAGCGCAATCGCATAGGCGCCCGCCGTATCCAGCACGGCAGCGGTGTTCGTCCATGCATCCAAAATCTGCACGTTGCAGAAACGATCCGTTTCCGGCAGGACATAGATCATGGGTTCTGCACCGATATCGAGCCATGCCTGCGAATAGACGGTATCGACGTTCGGCGTCACAACGGTGCGGAAAGAGGCATCCGCCAGCTTTTTTGCGTGGTTGAACTGATTGACAGGCGCACGGCTTGCCACGGTTCCGTCCGTATTGGTCGATAATGTCTTGGTTGCATCCGTGAGTACCAGCGGGAACGCATAGATATACGCTTCGCCGACCGTTTCCCACACAGCATCGGTATCCGGCTGTGTTTTTTCGGCAGAGCAGTCGGAAAAAATTCCGCATGTCAGCAGCGTGAACACCGCTAGAAGTGTTGCAAGCATCTTCTTCATTTTGTTCTCCTTTTCTGCTTTCTTGGCCGCTTTTGCTTTTTCTGTGTGTCGTTTATGGCTCTTTCTAAAAAGGGGCTGTGGATAAAACGCTCTCGCATTTTCCCAGCCCCTCTTCTCACTTGCCGCAGAAATACTCGTATGTACGCCGAAGCCCCTCGGCGAGCGTTGTGACAGGCCGCCAGTCAAGACCGCGCCGTGCGCGGCTGTTCGAGAGCATCGATTTGTAAATATCGCCCTCTCTCTCTGCACCGTACTTCGGGACGATCTCGCGTCCGCAGATCTCCGCAAGAAGAGAGACAAGCTCCCGCAGACTTGTCTCCGTCTGCGTTGAAAGGTTGTAAGCGGCATTCACTTCTTCGGTCTGAAGCGCCGCCCGGATGCCCTCGGCGACGTCGCCTGCATAGATGAAGTCGCGCGTCTGCTCGCCGTCGCCGTAGATCGTGATGTCACGCCCTTTTGCCACCGCCTTGGCGAAGATGCTGATGACGCCGCCCTCACCGCCGTCGCCCTGCCGCTCGCCGTAGACGTTCGCAAAGCGCAGAACGACGTACTCCATCCCGTAGAGCTTATGATACATCTCAAGGTATTTTTCGACCGTCAGCTTCGAAAGTCCGTAGAACGACATCGGCTCCGTCGGCTGCGCCTCGCGCACGGGCAGGTCGTCCTCCTTCACATCGCCGTAAGCGGCGGCGGTCGAAGCGAAAATGACACGCTTGACGTTCGCCGCACGCGCCGCTTCCAAGACATGCACCGTACCCAAGAGATTTTCACGCGTATCAAGCAGCGGATCCTTGATCGACGTATCGACCATCGTCTGCGCCGCAAGGTGAACGATGGCGTCGAAAGCCCCCGCCGCCACGACCTTCGGCAGTTCTCCATCCAAAATATCCATCTCGATGAGCTGCGCTTCCGGCGGCAGATTCCCGGCAAGCCCCGTCGACAAATTGTCCATCGCCGTGACGCTCTCCCCCTTTGCGAGAAGCGCACGCACAAGATGCGAGCCGATAAAGCCCGCACCGCCGGTCACCAGTATATTCAAATGCAGCACCTCCTAAACAAAATGCAGCCATGCCGCATTTTCTCATGCGAACTCATTATAGCCCACTCATGCGGATGCGTCAAATCAGATCGACATACCGCGCCACGGCGTCGCGCCAATCGGGCAGGCGCGAGAAGCCCGCATCATCGAGACATTTCTTCGACAGGCGCGAATTCTTCGGCCGCTTCGCCTTCGTCGGATATTCCTCCGTCTTGATCGCCTTCACGCGCGTCGTCTTGCCCGCACAGCGAAGCGCCTCTTTCGCAAGCTCCGCCCACGAGCAGACGCCCTCGTTCGTCGCGTGATAGACGCCGTATTTCTGCGTCGCAATCATATCGGCGAGCAGCACGGCGAGATCTCTTGTATACGTCGGCGAGCCGATCTGATCGCCGACGACGGAAAGCTCTTCATGGGTTTCGGCAAGGCGCAGCATCGTCTTGATGAAGTTCTTGCCGTTTTCCCCAAACACCCATGAGATGCGCACGATGAACAGCTCTTCAAGCGCTTTTTGCGCCGCCTCTTCGCCGAGGAGCTTCGACTCGCCGTAGACGTTGCACGGCGCTTTTTCATCGGCAGGCTCATAAAAATCCTCGCCCGTGCCGGGAAATACATAATCGGTGCTGATGTAGAGGAGCTTCGCGCCGATTTCCTTCGCCACGCGAGCAAGCTCTCCCGTCGCCGCCGCATTCACCTCGCGGCAAAGCTCCGGCTCATCCTCCGCCTTGTCCACTGCGGTATATGCCGCGCAGTGGATGATCGCCGTCGGCTGATAGTCTTCAACGAAACGGCGCATGGCAGCAAAATCCGTCAGCGAAAAGTCCTCAATCCCTACGCCCTTCGCCGCAACGCCGCGCGACAAAAATTCCCGCACGACATCAAAGCCCAACTGTCCGCTCACGCCTGTGACAAGTACCTTCATCTAAAACTCCTTTCCTTATGCCCAACGCACCCGCGCTCTTCCTTTCCGCCGTCAGTCGATCACACGCACCGTCCGCAGCGTCGCATCCGCAGCGCCCGTGACCTTGAGCCCCGCCGCCCGCATGGCTTCCATATAGCGGCAGACGTCCGCCGTAAAGACCTCACCCGTACAGATCACGGGAATGCCCGGCGGATAAAAGGCAATCGTCTCCGCAGCGATACGTCCTGTTGCATCGTGCAAAGGACACGAAACAGCGCGGCGATAGAACGCTTCGCGCGGCATGAGCGCTAAGGGCGGCGCAGCAGGCAGCAACACCTCAGACGCACACTTCTCTACGGTGCGCGATGCCGCACGCCCCGCGGGCGGCTGTATCAGCATCGCAGTCTGCGCAGTGCGCCCCGCATCCGCTGCGTCCTTCGCCAGCGCACGCAAAGCCGCCAAGAGACGCGCTGCACTCGCCTCCGTATCGGCATACGTCAAAAGAAACAGCACGTTTCGCGCATCGAAAAGCTCGGCTTCGATCTTATACGCGCGGCGCAGGATGTGCGCCGCCTCAGCGCCCGTAAGCCCAAGTCCCGTGACCGTCACCGTGATCTTCAGCGGATCGAGCGCAAATGCGCCCGCGCCGCCCATGCGCTCCTCGCCGAAGCAGAAAAGACCCGCGATGCCATTGATCTCGTAGCGCAGCTCCCGCGCAAGCCCCACGGCGCGCGCAAGATACGCCGCACCCGCCTCCGCCATCTGCAGCCGCGCAATGTCCAAGGACGCCATTAAGAGATAATTCGGGCTTGTTGTCGTCAAAAGACGCATCGCCCGCTGCACGCGCTCCTTTTCCACGCGCGTTTCTCTCAGCAAAAGAAGCGACGCCTGCGTCATCGCACCCAAAAGCTTGTGCGTGCTCTGTGCGACAAGATCCGCGCCTGCCGCCATCGCCGCTTCAGGCAGCTCTTCAAAAAAAGCGAGATGTGCGCCATGCGCCTCGTCGACAAGGAGCGTCATACCCGCTTCATGCACGATCTCAGCGATGCTGCGCACGTCGGATGCGACGCCGTAATACGTCGGCGATACGAGAAAGAGCGCCCGCGCCTCAGGATGCCTGCTGCACGCATCGCGCACAGCTTCAACGGAAAGTCCGTGCGCGATGCCGAGCGCTTCGTCAACTTCCGGCTCAATATAAATGGGGCGTGCATCCGCAAGCACAAGGCCGCCGAATACGGAGCGATGCGCGTTGCGCGGCACGAGCACAGCGTCGCCCGGCGAGAGCGCCGCAAGGAGCATCGCATGGATCGCCCCCGTCGTGCCGTTGACGGCGAAAAACGCCGCATCCGCGCCATAGAGCGCGGCGGCGAGATCCTGCGCCTCCTTGAGACAGCCCCTCGGCTCGTGCAAGTCGTCAAGCTCATCCATCAGCGAGACTTCTTCTCGAAGCCCCGTCTCCGTCACAAGCTCACGCAGCAGCGCATGTGCGCCTGCCCCCTGCTTATGCCCCGGCGTATGAAAGGCAAGAGCGCCGTCTTTTCGATACGCGCACATGGCGGCGGCAAGCGGCGCTCTCTTTTGACTTTCGTCTGCGATCACTTCTTCGCTGCCTGTTCCGCTGCCAGCACATTCGGACGGAACGGCAGACGCAAGTGTATGCAGGTACCCTTGCCGATCTCGGAGATGATGTTGAGTTCCGCACCGATGATGGCGGCGCGCTCTCTCATGCCGAGAAGTCCGAACTGCCCGTAAGCGCTGCGCGATACCGGATCATTCACGTCGCGATCGTCGTCAAACGGCTCTTCTGCGTTCGGCACAGCATCCTCTTCCGCGTCCGGATCGAAGCCCCTGCCCTCGTCCTTCACGGTGATGGCAAGCGCCGACGCTGTATAGAGTATACGCACCTCCGCCTTCTTGACGCCCGCATGACGGCTGACGTTGTTCAACGATTCCTGCACAATGCGGAAAACGCTGACTTCTGCATACTTCGCGAGCTTCTGCTCCTCGCCCTCCACGGCGATGGAAGCATCGAGCATACCGCGTTCACGCATCTTGCTGATGAGCTGGCGCAGCGCCGGCTCAAGACCGAGATCGTCGAGCGACATCGGGCGCATATCAAAGATGATCTGGCGTATATCCGTCAGGCAGCCGCGTATCTGCTGACGAAGCTCCTGCAAGCCGCGCTTTGCCTCCTCGGGATCGCGGTCAACCATGCGCTCGATGATCGACGCCTGGAAGATGAGGTTCGCGATCTCCTGCGCCGAACCGTCATGCAGCTCGCGCGAAACGCGCAGGCGCTCCTCTTCCTGCGCCTTGATGATCTGCGCACCGATGAACTTGCTTTTCTGCGCCTCCTCAATCTGCCAAACGACGCCGTTGATCTGGTCGCTCAGATAGCTCAAGACCGAGCCGATGCAGATCGCCAGATGCTCCGCCGTCTTCAAAATATCCTTCAAACCGTGCAGGCGAAGCTCCAAAGCATCGCGCTGCGCACGCAGCTGACCCTCCTTCTCCCGCGCCGCACTGAGTTCAATCTGGATGCCCTTGACCGACTCGTAATACTCGCGTATGCGCTCCTCGGAATAATTGCCGAAGTCACTGCTCGTCTCAGCGAGCTTCCTCTTCTCCCGCTGCTCGATCTCCGAAAGCTCATCGACCTTCTTGATCGTCTGTCGCGTGAGTTCGCGCAGATCCTCAAGCGTGCGGCGGCTCGTCTCGACCTCGCCGCGCGCCGCCTCATAGATGTCAAAGATCTGTGTCTTATTCATCTCGATGGTACTGACCGTATTTTTTAGAATACTATCCAGCGACTTGGCGCTGAGCTTGTCGATCACGCCGCGAGGAAACTCCAGCGCGGTACTCTCCTGCCCCATAATATCGCCGCCCCCTTTTTCAACGAATATTTCATCTCATTATATAACAGACATTGCCTCGTGTTCAAGGATGAGTTTAAGCACAAACCGCTTGCTTTTCCACCCTGTTGCCGTTAAACTAAGAAGAAGCACTTTTACTACTATATCCCATCGTGAAGGAGAATTGACATGAGCATTTTTTCCAGATTCCTGCCCAAGAAAAAGCCGCCGGAAATCAAGAACAATATTCCGAAGGAAAAGGCGAACATCAAGAAAACATTCGCCGTCTACTGTCATAAGGAGCACGGCACTGCGGGAGACAAACTCTGCCCCAAGTGTACGGCGCTTCTCGCCACCGTGCTGATGAAGATGAACCGCTGTCCTTACGGCATCACAAAGCCAATCTGCGACCGCTGTGAAAATCCGTGCTTTTCGAAAAGTCAGAACGTCGAGTTTCGTAAGATCATGACCGCAAATCAGAAGAGTATGCTGCTTCGCCATCCGATCATGACGATCAAACACAAGCTCGCAAGCATGGGCGTCGACTACGCCCTCAAAGAGCGCGACAAAAAGGAGCAGCAAAAGATCGAAGCGAAAGAAAAAGCTGCAAAGCGCCGCGAAGAAGCGCGCAGCAAAAAAAAGAAGTGAGGATCGCCCCTCACTTCTTTGCGATGACGCCCGCAAGCTCTCGCACACTGTCGTTCAAAGCGCCGAGCTTCGCTTCGATGCGCACGAGCAAAAACGCCGTGACCGCCATCGGGAAGCCGTAGCTGCCGAACGCCGCCAGCAGATCGCTCATCTCATCACCCCCTCGCACGCATACATGCAGCGAGGGGGGCTTTTCCTATCATGGCTGTCGGCTAGGCAATCACATTCCTTAGCTCACCGATTCCCTCGATCTTTACGACGACCTCATCGCCTGCCTTGAGCCAGACGCGCTCTTTTTCCGGCAGTCCAAAGATCACACCGTGCGGCGTGCCTGTGAAAATGACGTCGCCAGGCTCGAGCGTCATGCACTTCGAAATGTAGCTGACGATTTCGGCGGGCGAGAAGATCATGTCCGCCGTCGTCCCGTCTTGGCGCATCTTCCCATTGACGAACGTTTGAATAGCCAAGCGTGATATGTCGATCTCCGCTGCGGGCACGATATAGGGGCCGAGGGGTGCAAAACCGTCGGGCGTCTTGCCGAGCAGCCACTGCGATGTACGCCGCTGCAAGTCACGCGCCGTGAAATCGTTGCCCGCCGTATAGCCGAAGATGGCAGCGGCGGCTTCTTCTGCCGCCGCATCCTTGATACGCCTGCCGACGACGACGACCAGCTCCGCCTCATAATCCAACTCTTTTGCGCCTGCGGGCAAATATACTTCACCGCCGGCAGCGTTGAGCGCATTGCTGAACTTGCTGAAGAGCGCAGGATACTTGGGCGCACCGAACGGTACCTCCGCGCGATGGCTCGCATAATTGAGTCCGACGCAGAGGATCTTGCCCGGCGCCGTCACGGCAGGCGCAAAGCGTATGGCGTGCGCCAAAGGTTTCGCGTGCTGCAAGATGCTTTCGATCTGCGGTGCAATCCTTTCCCAATCGGAAAAAATCTCCTGCCATCCCCAGCTGTAACCGACGGCGCTGACATCGACGATCTTTTCCCCGTCGCTTGCACCGATATGAACATCCCCGTTCGCCGTATAAAAATTTAAGAGTTTCACGATCATTCCTCCTCGTATAGATATTTTTATTTATACGACACATTCTTCGCCATTCCCGCAAAATATTTTAGAAAATTCAAAACCGATATTGTATTTTGTTTTCTGTCATGTTATAATAAAGCCGTAAAGAGGAGAAAGGACGGATAACGTCGGCAGCGAGGACAAGCCTGCATGCAGGTTGGACTCCGCAGGCAAGGCAAGTGTCGGTCAGCCGAAAGAGGCTCTTCTCAATATAGTTACACGAAAGGTGTGAGGTTTATTGAGGAATAGGCTTTTCCTTCTCCACCTGAAGGTTTTCGGCTAGGAAGTGCGTCATTTGCAGACAGATGCCGCAGCGAGGAGCGACGAAAGGCTCCAAGGTCTTGCGGAACAAGGCACAACGTCGAAAACAACGGTGGAGAAGTCCGTGGCAGCTTTCACCTTGTCGATGCGTACGCAAAGGTCATTCAGTAAATTGCGCAGTCCCCATCGGAACCGAGATACCTGCCGAGCTTGGGATTTTGAACGATGACGAGTGATGCATCCAACTGTGATATTCCATCACAACTGTTCGATCGAACCGCTTTATACAGCACGGAAGCCCCTCGACGAGGCATCCATGCACGACAACTGAATACGAAGGAAAAGGGTATATGACGATGAAAAAGTAAACCCGCCGACAGATTCCTATGAGATTTCTGCGGCGGGTTTATTGTTGTTTCAGCTTCCCTCGTACGGACGCACGCGCAAATCAAGCCCCCGCGCCTCACACAATGCACGGCATTTTGCGATTTCTTCCGCGCCCTCGACCTTTTCGACGATCGTGAGGACGACGTGTCCTGCGTACGCCTTCATCTTCTCGGCAAAAGCGAGCATCGCTTCGAAGGATTCGATGCCGAACTCGCTTTGCGTCAGCGCCAGATAGCGCTCAGCGTTCGAAGCGTTGAGGCTGATGGAAACCGTGTCGAGTATGCCGCCCGCGAAATCTGCCGCCGTGTCGCGTCCGTAGACAAGGTCGGAAAGTCCGTTCGTATTGACGCGCGTCGGCATCTCGGGATGCTTCTCTTTGACGAAGTGCAGCAGCTCGATGAGGTCGGCAAGCCGCATCGTCGGCTCACCGAAGCCGCAAAATACGACTTCCTTCACATAGTCCCACGGCGCAGCGATAAGCGCCGCCTTGACTTCCTCGACCGACGGCTCCTTGCCGCCGAGCCACAAGCTCATATCTGCTGGCATATCTTTCATCGTGCGCAGGCAGAAGGTGCATGAGCATGGACATTCATTCGTGATGTTGACATAGAGTCCGCGCTTCCCTTCGGGACGGCGCTTGAGACTCTCTTCGGGCAAGAGATACTTCCCCCGCTCGACCATATAGACAAGCATAAGTACATTTTCCTTTCAAATGAAGCAGCTGCCGCAGGCGTATTGCCCTGCGGCAGCTGCTTTTTCCTATCAATCCGCGCGGCGGTCATTGAGCGGTACAGGCACCCGCCAATAGACGACAGCCATGACGATGGCGAGGATCGTCGCCGCGACGGCAAGCCCCGCCCAGCCGTTCATCGTGAAGCCGTCAACGATGTAGCCGACGGTACAGGCGCTGACGACGACGAGCACATAAGGGATCTGCGTCGATACATGGTCGATGTGATGGCACTGCGCACCCGCAGACGCGAGGATCGTCGTATCAGAAATCGGCGACGCATGGTCGCCTGCGACAGCGCCCGAAAGGATCGCCGCGACGCAGAGGGAGAGCACGGGGCTGTCCGTGCCGACGATGGCGAGCGCGATCGGAATCAAGATGCCGAACGTGCCCCACGACGTACCCGTGGCAAAGGCCAGCCCTGCGCCGACGAGAAAGAATATGACGGGCAGGAACGTGACGACGCCCGCATTGGCGCTGACGAGCTGACCGACGTAACCGCCGAGATCAAGATATTTGTCGCTGCAAATCCCCGACAGCGTCCATGCGAGGCACAGAATGAAGAGCGCCGGCGACATCGCCTTGAAGCCAAGAATGAAGCTCGTGCAGAAATCATTGAAAGAAACGACGCGGCGCGGCAAATATAAAAGTCCCGTAAAGACGAACGCAATGAATGAGCCGAGTACGAGCGACTTCGACGAATCGCAGTTCGCAAACGCTTCGGCGACGCTCAATCCATCGTGGATGCCGCCCGTGTAGAGCATCCCGTAAACGCACGCGGCGATGAGCACCGCCAAAGGCAGCAGAAGATCGTAGATCTTGCCCCTGCCCTCGATCTTCTCTTCCTTGACATCGGCGTACTCCGGCGGAATATAAAAACTCTCCGCATTCTTTCGGATCGACGCGCCCATCTCGGAAAAGTCCTTCTCCGACCATACGAGGAAACACATGAAAACGAGCGTCAGCCAAGCGTAGAGGTTGATCGGGATCGTCTGCAGGAACAGCCCGAAACCGTCGATGCTGCTTCCCTCGGGCAAAGACGAGCCGACCGCCGCCGCCCAGCTTGAGATCGGCGCGAGGATGCAGACGGGAGCCGCCGTAGCGTCGATGATATAAGCGAGCTTCGTACGCGCGATCTTGAACTTGTCCGTCACGGGGCGCATGACCGTGCCGACCGTCAAGCAGTTGAAATAGTCGTCAATGAAGATCACGACGCCGAGAAGAGCCGTGATCGCGAGCGCGCTGCGCCTGCCCTTGATCGTGCGCACTGCCCAGTCGCCGTAAGCCTTCGTCGCGCCTGAGCGCGTGATGGCGGCGACGAGAATGCCCAAGATTACGAGGAACACGAGGATATTGACGTTCGCTCCAACCTTGCTTTCCATGACGGCAAACATCGTGAGAACAGCTTCCAAAACATTAAAATTCGCGTAGAGCATCGCTCCGGAAAAAATGCCGATGATCAGCGACATATAGACTTCCTTCGTCGCGAGAGCCAGTACAATAGTAATGACCGGCGGAAGGACAGCCCATGCCGTCTCTGCCATAAAATCCCTTCCTTTCCTTTGGCAAATCTCTTGCCATGATACGAAATCCATTATAATACAGATTATTTTCCGTGGCAATGAGATTCGCAAAGCGACGCACCAAAGGGGATGTGCGTCCCAAAAAGCGCAAAAGACAGCAGGCGCGAAACCCGCTGTCTTTTGTGCCAGTGCTTCTTATATAAGCGACTTCGTTTTAGGGAACGCTGATAAAATGAAGTCGCCCGGATTTGCACAGATGCGCTGTTCCTATCGAGGATTTGTGACGACGAGAGGACAGTGCAGATGTGTGAAGATGGGTGGCTGAATTTATCCGTGTTTCCTTAGATCGCATGAAAATTCACGAGACGTGCGCCGAAAATGCCATCGACGGCAGTGATCTTCTGCAAAAGATCTTCCGGGATGTCGTGATCGACGGTCAGCACCATGACGTTCGTGCCTTCCTTGTCCGTCCTGCCGACCTGCATACTTGAGATGTTGACGCCGCGCTCGCCCATCATTGTGCCGACCGTGCCGATGACGCCGGGACGATTGATGTGCGGGCAGATGAGGATGCGCTCATGCGGATCGACATCGACGCGATAGCCGTTGATCGAGACGATGCGGCCTTCCGTACCGAAGAGCGTGCCTTTGACCGTCGTCTCTCCCTTCGCCGTCTTGACGCATACGGAGATGAGGTTCTGGAAGTCCTGCGATTCCTTGTGCTTGACCTCGCGCACCTTGATGCTGCGCTCCTTGGCAAGGCTCGGCGCGTTGACATAGTTGACGTTGAACTCAAGGACGGGGTTCAGCATACCCTTGATGACGCCCGTCGTGAGCATCTGCGTGTTGACCTCGGTGATATCGCCGCTGTATTCGACGGCAAGCTCCGTGATCGCGCCGTCAGCCAGTGAGCATACCGTACAGCCAAGGCGCTCGGCAAGGTCGAGATAGGGACGGATGACGTGCATGACGTCCGCCGACACGGGCGCCATGTTGACCGCCGTCAAGACAGGCTCGCCCGAAAGCGCCGCGCGTATTCCCTCCGCCACGTCGAGAGCGACGCCGATCTGCGCCTCGACCGTCGATGCGCCGAGATGCGGCGTGAGGATGATGCCCGGTACGCCGACGAGCGGATTGCCCTCTTCCAAAGGCTCGCTCGTAAAGACGTCGATCGCCGCGCCCGCGACATGCCCCGCCTTCACGGCGTCGGCGAGATCCTGCTCGTTGATGATGCTGCCGCGCGCGCAGTTGACGAGACGTACACCCTTCTTCATGCGTGCGATCGCCTTCTTGTCGAGCATATCCTTCGTATCCGGATTGAGCGGCATGTGTACCGTAATGAAATCCGCCTTCTCGATCACTTCGTCGAGCGTGCCGACCGCGACGCCCATCGCCTTGGCACGCTCCTCGTTGATGTACGGATCGTAGCCGATGACGTTCATATCAAAAGAGAGCGCACGCTTGGCGACGCCCGAGCCGATGCGGCCCATGCCGATGACGCCGAGCGTCTTGCCGCGCAGCTCGACGCCGACATACTTCTTGCGGTTCCACTCGCCCTTCTGCATCGTCTCGTTGGCGATGGGGATGTTGCGGCTCATCGCGAGCATCATCGCCATCGTATGCTCCGTCGCCGCGATCGTGTTGCCGCCCGGCGAATTGATGACGATGATGCCGCGCGCCGTCGCCGCCGCCACGTCAATGTTGTCAACGCCGACGCCCGCGCGGCCGATGATCTTGAGCTTCGCCGCCTTGTCGATGACGTCCTTCGTCACCTTCGACGCCGAGCGCACGATGACAGCTTCAAAATCGCCGATGATATCCAACAGCTCCTCATGCGAAAGCTTCGGCTTCTCGACAACCTCGAACTTCGGGGAAAGAATGTCAATCGCTTTCTGAGATACGCCGTCTGCCACAAGAATTTTCATACTCATCGCTCCTCTACGACTAGATGTTCACTCCACAAATAGTATCATACCATTTTTTCAGCAACTTATCCAGTGGACAATCGTATGGCAAGCATACTTACCGGAAAAACAAAGATTCACTTGACGAAAACACGACGAAGGGGGTAGAATTGAATGTATATTTATCTAGGAGACATTTTTTCAATCTGTCAGGAGGTCTTTCTGTGGAAGCGAATCGCATTTACAATTTCAATCCCGGCCCCGCCGCCCTGCCGCTCGATGTGCTCAAGGAAGCGCAGGCGGAGTTTCTCAATTTCGGCAACTCGGGCATGTCGATCCTTGAGATCTCGCACCGCGCCAAGGCGTATGACGAGGTGCACAATCAGGCGAAGGCGGATATCCTCTCACTCATGGGACTCGGCGACGACTACGACGTACTCTTCGTGCAGGGCGGCGCGAGCCTCGCTTTCGCTATGGTCGCGATGAACTACGCGACGAAGGAGAAGAAGGGCAGCTATGTGCTGTCGGGCAGCTTCGCGACGAAAGCTTATGAAGAAGCAGCGCTCTTGGGCGTCGGCGAGATTGCGGCTTCCTCGAAGGACGGCGACTTCCGCCATGTGCCGACGCAGGAAGAGATCAAGCTCGACCCGAACGCAGCGTATCTGCATCTTTGTTACAACAACACAATTTACGGCACGGAATATCACTACATTCCCGAGACGGGCGAAGTTCCTCTCTTTGCCGACATGTCGTCCGACATGCTCTCGCGTCCCCTCGACTTCAAGAAGTTCAGCTTCATCTATGCGGGTGTTCAAAAGAACCTCGGCCCCGCCGGCACCTGCCTCGTCGTCGCGAAGAAGTCGCTGCTCGAAAAGAGCCCGGAGACGCTTCCCACGATGCTTCGCTACTCGACGCATTACAAGAAGAACTCCCTCTACAACACGCCGCCCGCCTTCGGCATCTACATGGTCGGCAAGGTCGCTGCATGGATCAAAGCGCAGGGCGGTCTTTCCGAAATGGCGAAACGCAACGAGAAGAAGGCGGCGCTGCTCTACGACGCAATCGACAGCTCCGACGGCTTCTACAAGGGTCATGCGGACAAGGACAGCCGCTCTTTCATGAACGTCACCTTCCGCCTGCCGAGTGAGGAGCTTGAAAAGAAATTCGTCGCCGAAGCCGCAGAATACGGACTCGGCGGCGTCAAGGGACACCGCTCCGTCGGCGGCATGAGGGCGTCGATCTACAACGCGATGCCCTACGAAGGCGTCGCCGCCCTCGTCGACTTCATGCAGAAGTTCCGCAAGGAAAACTGAGCAGACAATGAAACCATCCATACCGCTAGCGCAAATTCGTGAAAAGTTGCTGGCAGATGCGAACTTTGCTGTAGAATATGAACGTCTACAACCACACTATAAACGGAAAGCTCAGCTTATAGCCGTTCATGCCAAGCAAAATATCTGCACGATACAATTCTCTGGCAAAAAACTTCGATAAATGCGTACAAAAGAGCCGCCCGAAGCTGGAATCCAGCTTTGGGCGGCTCTTTTATATGCTTTTCTTACATCATTGTGCCGTCACGATGTCGGCTTCGAACATGCGGTTCCACGGGAAGTTGACCTTTATCTCGCGCAGTGCGGGCAAAGGCGGCAGATTGTTATCGGCGAACTCGCGCATCATGCGGTCAGCGCGGTACTGGACGCCGAGGATCTTGTCGTCGAGGCTCATGTAGACGCCGCTGCCGCGCAGCCAGCCGAGCTGACGCGCGATCGTGTTGCGGACGTTCGCCTGATATGCCCAGTCGTCCAAGTAGCGCGTGAGAAGCAGATTATCCCGCGCATCGTCTGTCATGCGTTCGGCAAGAAGCCCTTCGGCGACGGCGAACCCCGTGCTGTTCGTCGGCGTGTTCCAGCCGGAATAGGCGCGCAGCTTGAACAGCAGATCTTCGCGCTTCAAGCCTTCCATCAGCGCGTTGTCGGCGCCGTTCGCGTAAGCGACGTCGGCGATGCCGACGGGATAGCCTTTGGCGATGTAGTCCTTGAGCAGATCGAGGAAGTACTGTGTGCCGTCGCGCACTTTTCCGTCGTTCGTGCGGTCGTTCGCTTCATACGTCTTGCCATTGGGATTCGTGTTGACGAGCAGGACGTACTCCGACTTCTCGGGCTTCGGGATCAGTACGGCGCCCGCCGCCGTGGCAGCGGCGCGCACCGAATCCTCGATATGCTCATCCGAGTACGCAGGCACGGTGCGTCCGCCCGTCCCCTTGTTGTAGCGCACATGGATAAAGGGCATCTTGTGCTCGATGTTGTTGACCGCGCGAGAGAGCAGAAGCAGCCCCACCTCATCGATGCCCGACATCGTCTGGAACTTTGAAGGTCCGAGTCCGTCGCTGTATGCAAGCAGCTTCCTGCCTTCCATGTGCGTCTGTGAGTACGGTGCATTGTCGTCGCGCCCAAGCACGAAGTAGTCGAACACACCGCTCTTCGTGAAGTCGATGAGTTTTTCGTTCGCCGCAAAATTCTTCGTGCGGCGGCTCATCCAGTCTGCCATAGACTTTTCGGGAATCAGCTCTTTCAAAAAAGCGTATTCTTTCTTTTCCCGCGAAGTCAGACCTTCGACTTCCTGTTTATCCGTCAGCAGCGTGTAACGGAAGATGTCCGCGCCGTAATTCTTGTAGTACCCCGGCTCTTCCGACCCCGATGCTTCGCCCGAGCGCGGCGTGCGCATGATCGAGCCGAATACATAAAGCGGCAGCGCCGGGTGCGCAGCACGGAACGCCTCGAAGTTCTCCAAGCGTGCCATGACCTCAGCACTTGTATAGTCATGCTTCCTTGAGCCGACAAGACTGCCGTAAAGCATGGAGTCCGACGAGATGACGGCAGCGCTGACGGAGGACGCCTGTTCTTCCGCCCAAGCCCAAAGTTCCTCGGGATGCCCGAGATCGGTACGGCTGCCAAGCATATCGTCGGGCGGCACGACGACTTCGTAGCCAAGTTCGCGCACGACGTCTGCCGTCTGCTTATCCGAGATCGGGCGATTGTCATGCGGAATAAACAGGATGCGCTTCTGGCGTGACATCTCCTCCGTCTTATCCTTTTTGCTCGCCTCAACGGCAGGCAGGATGAGGAAGGCGAGCGCGAGCAAAAGCGCTAAGACCTTGCATGTTTTCTGCAATTTGCACTTCCCTTCTTTTTACCATGAAGCCCCAAGAGGTCAAGCCGAAGGTGCAGACCGATTGGCTAGGCTTCTGTAAGGGCGGCGCACAATGTCCACAAAGTGGACGTTTGTGCGTGTAGTTCACTCTGCCGGAGCCTCTTCAGCCGCAGCGTCGGCGCGCTCTTCCTTCATCTTGTCGCGCATATCCGACCACAGATCCTTCGCACGTTCGACCGTCACGCGCTCCTTCGTCTCAAGCTCCTTGTTGTGCATGAGCATGGACAGATACCTGCCCGCCGTGTCGTAGTCGCCCAAGCGGAAGTGGATGGCGCCGATCAGGTATATGCAGTCGGCTTCCGACATCTGCCCCTGCGGAAACACTTCGCGCGAGCGCGATTCGATGTAAAGCTTTCCCGCTTCCGTCAGGAACTTTTCCTCGTTTTCTTTGTCGCCCGCCTCGCGGTAGAGCCATGCAAGCGTGAGGTTCAAACCCGCCTTATGGGCAAACGTCTCCCTCGTGAACTTCGTGTAGAAGATCGCGAGCTTCAAAGCCTTGATGGCGTCGTCGCGCGTGCGCTGCTCCGTGAACTCGGTCGCTGCGTGGCGTTCGGCAAGGAAGTCTTGAATCTCTTTCTTCTCCTTGGGCGAAACGCCGTTCAAAAAGTGACGCTCATCCTCGGCATAGCCGCAGTGTTCACAGACCCATATACGATAGTAGTAAGGATTGATGTCCTTGTAATGCGTGCAGAGATCGTTGTCCACTGTCTCCGTGATGAGCCGTGAGCGCACCTTCGTCGCACGCGTTTCCATGCTGCAAATCGGGCACGGTTTCTTCACTACATAGAGATAATCCTTTTCAGCCATTGTATCAGCTCTCCTTTGCTTTTTATCCGCCTCTGAAATTTCAAATCGGCTCGCCCAAAGGGTGCATACGACTCGGCATTTCATATAAGGCGGGCGGACATCGAACATGTCCATAAAATTTATATCTGCACGGACGGCAGGTCTTTCCCGCCGTCCCATTGCATACGCTACCTTTCGTACATTTCGCACAATCTTCTGAGCCGCTTCGCATCTTCTTCGGCGTGCGCGAAATCCTTGAGCCGCCAGCGCCAGTTAATACCGACGGTGCCGGGCACGTTCATGCGGCTGCGGCTGTCGAGGGCGCGCACGTCCTGCATCGGGATGACGACAAGCCGCGCGTTCGACGCATAGGCGAACTCGACGAGCTTTTCACAGATCTCCTTCGGTCGATCGACGCGCGCATTCAAAAGCTCCGCGACCGCCGCCTGCGCAGGCGCATCGAGATCCTGCGTGAACCAGCCGACCGTCGTGTTGTTGTCGTGCGTACCCGTGTAGACGATGGCGTTCTCGGGCACGGCGAGCCCGACGCGGCGCATCTCGTTGAAGTTCAGGCAGAAGTGCAGAACCTTCATGCCGGGATAGCCGCAGTCGTCGCGCAGCTTCTCGACTGCATCGGTGATGATGCCAAGATCCTCCGCGACGATGGAAAGATTCTTGACCGACTTCTCCATCTCGTCGAAGAACGCCTTGCCCGGTCCCTTGCGCCAGCAGCCGTTGACCGCCGTCTTTGCCTTGCCGTCGATCTCCCAATACGCCTCGAAGCCGCGGAAGTGATCGAGCCGCACGACGTCGACGAGTGAACAGAGCTTTTGAAAACGCTTCTTCCACCAGCTCCAGCCGTCTTTTTCCATCGCCGCCCAATCGTACTGCGGGTTGCCCCAAAGCTGCCCCGTCGCGCTGAAATAATCGGGCGGCACGCCTGCGACCGTCTTTGCCGTACCGTCCTCGTTGAGGCAGAAGAACGATTGATGCGCCCAGACGTCCGCACTGTCGTGTGAAACGAAGATGGGCATATCACCCATGATGCGAACGCCCTTCCTGCACGCATATTCATGCAAATGACGCCACTGTTTATCAAAGAGATACTGCCAGAACTTTTGGCAGCCGATCTCATCCGCCAGACGATCCCGTGCGGCGCGAAGCGCAGCGTTTTGCCTTTCCTTCAGTTCGGGCTTCCACTCGAACCAGGGTGCGTCCTTCATCTCAGCTTTTAAGGCTTCAAAGAGCGCATAGTCGTCAAGCCATGCGGCTTCTTTGCTGCAAAAGTCTTGGTATGCGGCGCTTTCTTCTTGCTTTTGAAAGTTTTTCCATGCGCGTTCCAAGTGCTTCTTCTTGAATCCCCAAGCACGCTCGAAGTCAATGAACGACGTCGTGCTGTCAGCGGCGACTTTCACATCACGCGCCGCTAAAAGCCCGTCGTCAATGAGCATGTCGAGCGATATGAGCATGGGATTGCCCGCAAACGCCGACGGCGATTGATAGGGCGAATAGCCAAAGCTGCTCACCGGACCGAGGGGCAAAACCTGCCAAATCTTCTGCCCTGCTTCAGCAAGGAAGTCGACAAAACGGTAGGCGGCGCCGCCGAGATCGCCGATGCCGTACTTCGACGGCAAGGACGTCGGATGGAGCAGGACGCCTGCCTCGCGCGAAAAACGGCGCGTCTCCTGCACCGCTTCGTAGATGTGCGCAGAAAGCGGTGCGAGCTTCACGGTCATGACACCGCGCTGAATCGCTGCCGTTTCTTCCGGCGCAAGCGCATCACGCATCGTCCCCTGCACGAAGTCGCCGACGTTCAAAGAGACCTTCGCCTCCTGCGTGCGGCTGCGGTTGACGACGATGACGAACACCTCATTTTTCGCCGATGCGCCAAACTCGTCCGTACCGTTTCGGATTGTACGTGCGTAAGCGAGGACGTTGCCCTCACCTGCGAGCGGCAGGATGTCGCCCGTTTGAAGCGCCGTATGCTCATTCCTTAAGCGGATGAGCTTCTTGTACCATTCGCGCACCTTCTCGTCGGGATTCTTCCAGTCGTAAGGGCTGCGGTTGTATGGGTCGCGGAAGCCCTGCATACCGATCTCATCGCCATAGTAGATGCACGGCATCCCCGGATACGTCATCTGTAGGAGCGCCGCGAGCCGCAGCCGCTCGACGCCGAGCTTGTAATGTTCGGCGTCGAGCTTGAAACGCGACTGATGGATCGCCGGCATACCGTCGTAAAACGGCGCTTCTCCAAGAAGCGTGACGGCGCGCTCTACATCGTGACTGCCGATGAGGTTCATCATCGCGTAGAAGTTTTCCTTCGGATAGTTCTCCCGAAGGCTCTCCAAAAGGCGCATCGCCTGTCGTCCGTCGATATAGTTGAGCAGGAAGTCCAAAACGGTCTTGCGGAACGGATAGTTCATCGCCGAGTCGATCTCCTGTCCGCAAAGGTACTCACGCGGCACGCCGTAGCTGATCTTGTTCGACGCATCCTCCCAAACCTCGCCGATGAGAATCGCATCGGGATTCAGAGATTTCAGCTCACGATAGAAGCTCTGCGTAAACTTCGCGGGCAGCTCATCGACGACATCGAGCCGCCAGCCGCCAATGCCCATCTTCGTCCAATAGTGCAAAACGCTGTCCTCGCTGCGGATCACAAAATCCATGTAAGAAGGCGTCGTCTCCGACACGTTCGGCAACGTCGAAAATCCCCACCAGCTGTCGTATTCATAGGGATATTTGTGGAAGTTGTACCAACTGTAGTAGGGCGACTCCTGCGACTGAAACGCACCGAGGCTGTCGTAATTGCCCTCGCGGTTGAAGTATATGCTGTCGCTTCCCGTATGACTGAAAACACCGTCCAAGACGATGCGTATGCCCAAAGTCTTCGCTTCATTCACGAGGTCTTGAAACTCTTCGTTTGTACCGAAGATCGGGTCGATCTTGTGGTAGTCGCCCGTATCGTAATGGTGGTTGCTTGGCGATTCAAAGACGGGATTGAGATAGATGACGGAGATGCCAAGCTCCTTCAGGTAGGGGAGCTTCGACTTCAGACCTTTGATATTGCCGCCGAAGAAATCGTACTGCACGATCTCTCTTGTATCGACGTCCTTGTAGTAGCATGGCTGGTCGCCCCAGTGCGCGTGTACGACGGCGCCCTTCTTCTCAATGATCGCATCTCCCTCGCGGCAGAAGCGGTCGGGGAAGATCTGATACATGACGGCGTGCTTCGCCCAATCGGGCGTCTTCGCGCCCTTGTTGAACACGGTGATCTGAAAGGACGGCGGCGCGTTGTCATAAATGCCGCCCATACCGCCCAAATGCTCGCTGTTGTTGCCATAGTACCAAGTGCCTGCGGACGTGGCAACGATGAAGTAGTACCAAAGCAGGCAGCCGACATCAGGCAGGTCGATCTGCGCAGAGTAAAAGCGCTCTTCTGCGCCTTCCGCTGATTTCGCCGCGAGTTCGATGAGCCGCTCTCCTGCGCCTTCCTGCCAAAGGCGCAGGATGACCTTCGATACTTCATCCTTTGTCTTAATGCGAATGCCGAGCTGCACGGAGGATGATGCCTCAGCAGGTCCAACGGGCGAGCGGTAAAACACATCCTGCGAGTTGTGCTCCGCTTCTCGCTGCGCCATAATATCGCCTCCTAAATTCTTCGAAGAAGCCAAGACGTACATATCTTGCGCTCATTCGCTTTCTCCTTCTTATTTCGTCGTTTCTTTGTACAAAGTTAATAGGTGGGAAAGGCACGAAAGCCCAACGCAAGCGTCGGGCTTTGCCAAATCTCACTTCGCCAGGAGTTTTTCATAGAGCGCCTTGTATTCTCCTGCCGATTTTTTCCAACTGAAATCCGCCTGCATGGCGTTTCTGACGATTTTCGGCCAGATTTCCACGAGGTTGCTGCATTCGCGAATGGCACGCTTTACCGCATACATCATTTCATGCGCATTATAGTTGTGGAAGAGGTAGCCCGTACCCTCGCCCGTCTTGTTGCTGAACTGCGTGACGGTGTCCTTGAGACCGCCCGTCTCGCGTACGACGGGAATCGTGCCATAGCGCATGGCAATGAGCTGCCCGATGCCGCACGGCTCATAGTTCGACGGCATGAGGAATACGGTCGCGCCCGCATAGATGCGCTGCGCAAGCTCGTTCGAGAAGCGGATGTTCGCCGAGACCTTGCGCGGGAAACGCCACGCAAGCCCCTTGAACCAATCTTCGTAGACCTTGTCGCCCGTGCCCAGCACGACGAACTGAATATCTTCGTGCTGCAGGATCTCATCCATGACGCGCACGATGAGATCGAGCCCTTTCGGCGGCACGAGGCGCGAAACGAGTGCGATCAGGGGAATATGACGGTTCTCGGGCAGACCGAGCTGCCGCTGCAAGGCGACCTTATTGTCGAGCTTGCGGTCGAGAGACGTCACATCGAAGGTTTCGTAGATGTCCTTGTCCGTCGCGGGGTTGTAAACCTCGTAATCAATGCCGTTGATAATACCGTAAATATCGTTGCTTCTCTTGCGTAAAAGTCCGTCAAGCATTTCGCCAAAGTATTCGTACTGAATCTCTTGGGCATAGGTATGCGATACCGTCGAGATGTAGTCGGCGTAGGTCAGACCGCCCTTCATGAAGTTGACGGCATCGTAAAATTCCAAGTCGCCGTTCGTAAAGTATTTCCAGTCAAGACCCAAGACGTCATGCATCACGTTCTTAGGAAAGACCCCTTGATACTTGAGGTTGTGAATCGTATAGATCGTACGAATCCGCTCGTAGCGTTCATCGCCCATGTGTTCGAGCTTCAAGAGTACGGGGACAAGACCCGCGTGCCAGTCGTTCGCGTGGATGACGTCGGGCCGGAAATCCATCGCATCGAGGAGATTCAAGACGGCGCGTGCGAAGAAGGAAAACCGCTCGGCATCGTCGTCATAGCCGTAGAAGCCCTCGCGATAGAAATACTCTTCGTTGTCGATGAAGTAATAGGTCACGCCATCCTTGACGAGGCGATCGAGCCCGACGAACTTATCGCGCCATGCAACGGGAAGCGTGCCGTCGTAAAGATGCTCCATCTGATCGATATATTCCGCTGCGATCTTGCCAAACTTCGGCATGACGACGCGTATATCCACACCCTGTTTGACCAGTTCCTTCGGGAGAGATCCGGCAACGTCCGCCAAACCGCCGGTCTTGGCAAAAGGCACAGCCTCGGCAGCAACATAAAGTACCCGCATGATATAAACCCCCTTCTGTGCTGCGGCGCTGCCAGCCTCGCCCCGCAGCGCAACACCCTTTTATCGTTATCCCCCGCCCGCTTCCTTGAAAGGCACGGGATGAATACTGTTCCCCTCGTTGATTTCGATCGATCTTACTGCGCGGCAGCCGCTTTCTTCTTGCCGTTCTTTTTCGGCGGCTCTGCCTTTTTCATGCTCTTCGTAGACTCTGTCTTGCGCGAACGCGCCTTGACGGCAGTCTTTTTCTCTTCGCTCGCCTTAGCTGCCGCCTTTTGCGGCGCGGCTTTTGCCGCCGGCTGCTTCGCCTTTTCCTGCGCCGCCGGGCTTTTTGCTGCCGGCTTCTTCGGCGCCTTTGCCTTTTTTTTCTCCACGCCTTTGACGACAAGGACAGCGTCCTCTTCCTCAGACACGGAACGTTTGACAAAAGGGACGGCGTCTCTGTGCCTCAAGTAGATCGTCGCCATCGGCGGCACGGTAATGACAAGCGACTGTTCGCGCTCATGCCAGCCATAGTCCTCCGTATAAAGCTCGCCCTCATTCTTCACGCCGGAACCGCCGAACTCCTCGGCGTCGCTGTTGAACACCTCGATGTAAGCGCCCTTCTTCGGCACGCCGATGCGGTAATCATGGCGCACCTCCGGTGTGAAGTTGCAGAGGACGACGATGAAGTCGTCGGGGGCGTCGGACTTTCGAACGAATGTGATGATGGAATTCTCACTGTCGTTGCAGTCGATCCACTCGAACCCGTTCCAGTCGAAATCGACTTCCCAGAACGGACGGTTTTCCGTGTAAAACTTGTTCAGCGCACGCGAGTATTCGAGCATCTTCGTGTGCATCGGGTATTCTTCGACGAGGTGCCAATCGAGACTGTCGTCGTAGTTCCACTCGATGAACTGTGCAAACTCGCCGCCCATAAAGAGGAGCTTCTTGCCCGGATGCGCCATCCAGTAGCCGAAGAAGCCGCGCAGTCCTGCAAATTTCTGCCAGTAGTCGCCGGGCATCTTGCTCACGAGCGAGCATTTGCCGTGCACGACCTCGTCATGCGACAAAGGAAGCACAAAGTTCTCGCTGAACGCATACATGAAGGAGAACGTGACCTTGTCCTGATTCCACTTGCGATAGATGGGATCAAGGCTCATGTACGAGAGCATGTCGTTCATCCAGCCCATGTTCCACTTGTAATTGAATCCCATGCCGCCCATGTAGACAGGCTTTGAGATCAAAGGCCACGACGTCGATTCCTCCGCAATCATCAGCGCGTTGGGATGGAACTTGAAGATCGCTTCGTTGAGCTTCTTGATGAAGTCCATCGCTTCTAAGTTGCCCGTGTCGCCGTACTTGTTCGGCTGCCACTCGCCATCCTTCCTGCCGTAGTTCAGGTAGAGCATGTTGGCGACGGCGTCGATGCGCAGACCGTCGATATGGTACTCCTCGAACCAGAACATGGCATTCGAGATGAGGAAGCTCTGTATCTCCGTCCTGCCGTAGTCGAAGTTCGTCGTGCCCCATTCCCAATTCTCAGCGCGCTGCTCGTTATCTGACTCGTAGAGTGTCATGCCGTCGAAGTGGCGAAGTCCCTGCTCGTCCTTGCAGAAGTGACCGGGCACCCAGTCCATGATGACGGCGATGCCATTCTTATGCGCCGTGTCAACGAAGTAGCGGAAGTCGTCCGGCTCGCCATAGCGGCTCGTGACCGCATAGTATCCCGTCGCCTGATAGCCCCACGATCCGTCGAACGGATGCTCGCAGAGCGGCATGATCTCGATGTGCGTAAAGTTCATCTTCTTCGCGTAGCCGACGAGCTGATCGGCAAGCTCGCGATACGAAAGGTACTCGCCGTCGAGCGTGCGCCGCCACGAGCCGAGATGCACCTCGTACGTCAGCATGGGATTTGCATACGATGGATGCGTCTTTTTGCGCTCCTGCCACTTCGCATCGTTCCATTGATATTTATTGAGGTTGTACAGGCGCGACGCCGTCTTTGGCTTTTTCTCCGCATAGAAGCCGTAAGGATCCGCCTTCATGATGTGCGGGCCGCCCCACTGCGGCTCAATCGCGTATTTATAGACCTCGCCTTCTTCGAGCCCTTCGATGAAGATCACCCATATCTCGCCGTCGCCGATCTTTTGCATCGTATGCGTGCGCGTGTCCCATTCGTTGAAGTCGCCGACGACGCTCACGGACTTCGCATGGGGCGCCCATACGGAAAAGCGCACGCCCTGTTTGCCGTCCTGCTCTAGGAAGTGGGCGCCGAGCATCTCGTAAGCATGGTAGTTTGTCCCTTGGTGGTATAAGAATAAATCAAACTCACTCAAAGCAGATACGTTCACAATAATTCCTCCCAGCTTAGAAAAACTCTCGAAAGTATGGGGAAGCGGCAAAGCCTTGCCTTACCTGTCAGACGATAATTACAGGCTTCACATGCCAAATATCATCTGCATACTCCTTGATCGTGCGATCCGAGGAGAACACGCCCGCGTTGGCGATGTTGATCGCCGACGACTTGAGCCATTCCGCTTGATGCTCGTACTTGCGGTTCATGTTCTTATGCGCCCGATCGTAAGCGCCGAAATCCTTCAGGACGAAGAATTCGTCGTTGCCCTGAATCAGATAGTCGCGCAGCGAGTGGAAGTCGCCGTAAGTGCCGTCAACAAGCTGCGAGACGACAAGGCGCACAGCAGGATTCGTGTTGAACTCGTCCCATGCCTTGTAGCTGCCCGTCGCATAGTAGTTCAGGACTTCTTCTGCACGCAGACCGAAGATCTCGCAGTGTTCACGACCGACCGCCTGGCTGATCTCGACGTTCGCACCGTCGAGCGTGCCGAGCGTCAATGCGCCGTTCATCATGAACTTCATATTGCCCGTGCCCGAGGCTTCCTTCGACGCCGTCGAGATCTGCTCGGAGATATCGGCTGCCGGATAGACGATCTCGCCGATGGAGACGCCGAAATTTTCGATGAACACGACCTTGAGCACGTCGCTGACGTCCTTGTCGTTGTTCACCTTGTCGGCGACGGCGTTGATGAGGCGGATCGTCTCCTTCGCGATATAGTAGCCCGGCGCTGCCTTGCCGCCGAAGAAGCGCGCCGTCGGGGGGATGCTGAAGCGTTTGTTCGTCTTCAGCTCGTGATAGAGATACATGATATGCAGGATGTTCATGATCTGGCGCTTGTACGAATGGATGCGCTTGACCTGAATATCAAAAATCATGCCGGGATCGACGAGAACGCCGCCGTGCGCGTGTATGAAGTCAGACAGCTCGCCCTTGCGGAGCCGCTTGATCTTAGCCAGTTCCGAAAGGAACGATTTGTCCGTCACATGGTCATTGAGACGCGAAAGCTCTTGTGGAGCTTTCTGCCATGCGTCGCCGATCGCATCGTCAATCAGAGCCGTCAATTCGGGATTCGCGCCGATGAGCCAACGGCGGTGCGTAATGCCGTTCGTCTTGTTGTTGAACTTCTTCGGATAGTAACGGTTGAAGAATTTCAGCGTATCGCTCTTTAAGATGTCCGTATGAATCGCCGCAACGCCGTTGACGCTGTGGCTGCCGACGATGGCGAGACGCGCCATGTGTACCTGCCCGTCCTCGATGATCGAAAGCTCCCGCACCATCTGCTCGTCGTTCAAGAAGCGCTTGCGCACTTCTTCCAAGTGGCGGCGGTTGATCTCGTCAATGATCATATAGATGCGCGGCAGAAGCGGACGGAACATATCGACAGGCCACTTCTCCAGCGCTTCGGGCATGATCGTATGATTCGTATACGCCATCGTCTCGCGCGTGATCTGCCACGCCTCATCCCAGTCAATGCTCTGTTCATCGACGAGGATGCGCATGAGTTCGGCGACGGCGACCGCCGGATGCGTGTCATTGATATGAATGGCGATCTTCTTCGCGAAATCCCTAAGTTCCATGCCGGAAGCGAGATAATGGCGCACGATGCTCTGCACGCCCGCCGATACGAAGAAATACTCTTGGATGAGCCGCAGGCGGCGTCCCTCATAAGAGCTGTCATCGGGGTAAAGATACTCCGTGATGCTCTCAACGAAATTGCGGTACTCCTTCTTCGCCTGAATCTGCTCGCGCGTCATCGTGCCGTAGTCGGAGAAGTCACGGTTGACTTCGGCGTTCCAAAGGCGCAGCGTATTGACCGTATTGTTGCGGAACCCGACGATCGGCACGTCGTAAGGGATCGCCATGACGGTCATATAGTCCTCATGCACGAGAGCGAGGCTGCCGTCCTCTTCTTCCTTCATGTAGGCGTTGCCATTGAACTTGACATTGACCGCCTTGTCTGCCTTGCGGTACTCCCACTCAAAGCCGTTGCCGAGCCAGTTGTCCGGAATCTCCACTTGGTTTCCCTTGATGATTTTCTGCTCGAAGAGACCGTATTGATAACGGATGCTGCAGCCATGCCCGGGCAGCCCCAAGGACGCCATCGAGTCGATGAAGCACGCAGCAAGACGACCCAAGCCACCGTTGCCGAGACCCGCATCCGGCTCTTCGGGGAAGCAGTTGCTGAGATCGACGTCGAGCTCTTCCAAAGCGTCATGGAAAAGCTCCATCTCCCCGAGATTGACAAGATTCGAACGCATGAGCCGACCGAGCAGAAATTCGATGGAGAAGTAATACACCTGCTTGTCGCGGCGGTTCATATACGCCTTGTTCGTCTTGACCCAATTCTCACTGATATACTGCTTCACGACGGCAACGATCGTCGCATAAACCTCATGCGATGTGAGCTCGGCGAAATCCCTGCCCCACAGGATATGCGCCGTAGCCAGGAATCTTTGTTTCAAACCTTCCTTTGCCAGCCCCAGCTCATTCCTCTTATTTGCCATGAGATCAGTCCTCCTAACTTGCTTTGGCAGTCACATGGATCTACACGCCTTTTTTCTTTCGCGAGGCGAGAAACCGCTGCTCGAAAAAATCCACTGCGGCAAACATCCGCCGCCCGGCTTGATACAGACTGCTGTCTTTTCTTACTGCATATTCACCGCTGACGAAAAAGCCGCTCCGACGCGCATCCCCGCCTTAGTCCAACAGGCAAGCGCCTCGGAGCGGCTTTCCGACCCGCCCGAAAGGCGGGCGCACCTTCGATCAAATCACAACATTCTTGTTGACGATCAGCGGATAGTTCGGCGCTCCCTTGAGCCAGCGCCCTTGCGTGATCACTACGTTCTTGTCGCAGATCACGTTCTCGACGAGCACATTCTCCTCAAGATCACATTTTTCCATGATGATGGAATTTCGAATCTTCACCCCCGGCGCTACGGTCACGCCGCGAAACAGGATGCTGTTTTCGACTTCGCCATAGACGACGCAGCCATTGGCGACGAGCGAGTTCTGCACATGCGATGCCGCCTTGTACTGCACGGGTACGCCGTCCTTCGACTTCGTGAAGATGAAGCCGTTCTGCATAAACAGCTCATCCCAGTTCGCAGGTTCGAGCGCCTCCATGCTCGCCTTGTAGTAGGACGACGTCGAAGAAACGCACGCCGTATAGCCCTCGTGCATACAGCCGTACATCGTATAACGGTCGGCGCGGCGAATGATGCCGTCGAGCACGAGATGCGTGCCGCCGTGCTCATACGTCGATCGCACCATTTCAACGAATACGCGCTTTTCCATGAGCAATGCGCCGTTCGAGACCTTCGAGCCTTGGTAGATGACAGGCTTCAAGGCGATGTCCTCGACGAGACCGTTCTCCGCCGTCTCAATGACGACGCCCTCATCCGGCTCCTCTTCCGTTGCGATGTTGTAAACCATCGTGATGTCGGCGTTCGTATTCTGATGGAAGCGCAGTACCGGCGCGAAGTTCATGTTGTAAATGTAGCTCGCACTCGCGAGAAGCACATACTTTTGCGCACTGTGTTCGACAAAATCGATGTTGTGGTAGAATGTCTTGAGATCGCCGGGGCGCGTGTCCTTGTCATCCTTTGCAAGCGGCAGATAGAAAAGACCCTCGTGACGCCTTGCAAGATCCCAATCCTTGCCTGAACGCAGGTGATCCATGACTGAACGCGACTGCGAGGGCAGCACGATGCCTACATGGCTGATGCCGGAGTTGACCATGCTCGAAAGCACGAAGTCAATGACGCGGTAACGCCCTGCGAACGGCATGGAGCCGATGGGGCGGCTCTCCGTCAGCTCTTTGATGCGACCGTTGTCCTCATGCAGGTTGATAAGACCCATGACCGTATTCACAATGTTTCACTCCGTTCCCTTAAATTCCTTTTGCAAGGATTTCAGCCCGCCTGCTTGCTGCCTGTCTGCGCCATGACAACCTCATTTTCCGGGATGACGGCGATCGCGCCCTCTTCTCCCTCGACCTTAGCGCCGGCGGCAATCGTCGCCCCCTGCGCTATGATCGCATGATCGATGACAGCGCCTTCCTCGATCCTTACAAACGGCATGATGACCGAGTTCGTGACGCGCGCGCCCTTGCCGATGCGCACGCCCTGGAAAATCACGGAATTTTTCACCTCGCCGAATACCATAGAGCCCTCGCTCACCATCGAGCGGGTCACATCGGCTTCGCGTCCGACGTAGTGCGGCGGCAGCGATGGATTTGACGAATAGATGCGCCAGCTGCCGTCAAGGGCAAACGGCGGCTCATCCTGCAGGAGATCCATGTTCGCCTGCCAAAGGCTCTCGATCGTGCCGACGTCCTTCCAGTAGCCGTCGAAAGCGTACGTGAAGAGACGCGCCTTGTCCGCGAGCATCTTCGGAATGATGTTCTTGCCGAAGTCATGGCTCGACATGCTGTCCTTCGCATCTTCTTCCAGATACTGCTGCAGGAACCTGCGGTTGAAGATGTAGATGCCCATAGATGCGAGGTTCGATTTCGGCTCGGACGGCTTCTCCTCAAACTCGACGATGCGCCCATCCTTGTCAGCGTTCATGATGCCGAAGCGCGACGCCTCTTCCCAAGGCACTTCAATGACGCCGATCGTCGCTTCCGCCTTATGCCCCTTGTGCGCTTCGAGCATCCACGAATAGTCCATCGTGTAGATATGGTCGCCGGAAAGGATCAAGACGTATTCAGGATCAACGCTGTCGATGAAGTTGAGGTTCTGATAGATAGCGTCCGCCGTGCCCTGATACCAGTCGGCGCCCTTCTCCCGTGCGTACGGCGGCAGGATGAATACACCGCCGTCCTTCTTGTCGAGATCCCATGCGCTGCCCGTGCCGAGGTAGTTGTGAAGTTCCAAGGGGCGATACTGTGTGAGCACGCCGACCTTGTCAATGCCGGAATTGGCGCAGTTGCTCAAAGGAAAGTCAATGATGCGGTATTTGCCGCCGAACGGAACGGCAGGCTTCGCAATCTTCTTCGTCAAGGCGCCGAGACGGCTGCCTTGACCGCCGGCTAAGATCATCGCCAAGTATTCTGTTTTTCTCATGTGAATCCCTCCCGGGGCATGCTGTGGCACGCCCATATTTCTGCCCTTACTGAACCAGCAAAATTATGCCCGCCCCTGCGGGAAAGCGAAGGTCTTTCCTCTCGTGATCTTATGTTTCTGTTATTGTTATTATTCCACAAAACACATGGATTTCCTGCCGCATCCCGCGGGGAAAATGTTTTTTCTTGATTTTTCAGACGCTTGTCCACGAGCGGCGAGACCTTTCACTAAAACGGGAGACCCTCTCAGAAAAACAGCATGGCGATCGCGCCGATAAAGGCTGCGATGCCCACGCCGCGCAAAAAGCCCGAAACGATCTTGCCGAAGCTGCCAAGATGCTTTTCTGCAAGCGGCTGCAAAAAGAATAGCAGGATCGCCAGCGCGGCGATGAGAAGCGGCACATCGTGCCTGTAGAGCGCATAGCTAAGCCCCAAGATGACGAGCGTGAGGTTGCGCTTCGTGTTGCGCCCGCGCGTCTCCTGCGCCGGATCTTTCGGCGGCGGCTTGGGGATGCGCCTGTAGTGATACGACTCGCTCATGCCAGCCTCCTATAGCCGAGACGCACTCGTGCAAAGCCCGGAAAGTTTCGCGTAAAGATTCTTGCCGGGGCAGAGCGTCGAGTTGAAATCTCTATGTCCGAATACCGTACCCGCACCGGGTTTCAGCTTGTACCGATGCGAAAGCTCGGCAATGAGGCGCATGGCGGCGTCAAGCTGCACCGTCGTCGGCCCCGCCTGCTCGAAGTCGCCGACGAGATTGATGCCGATCGACGTCGCGTTGTGATGCCAGCAATGCGCCCCCACAGCGTCGAGCGGTCTGCCGCGTTCGATGATGCCATTCTTATGCACGACGAAATGATAGCCGATGCCTGACCAGCCGTTTTTCAGATGCCATTGGTGGATCGTCGCCGCCGACACATCGCGATCCGTATCGCCGATGTGGTGCAGAATGATGCTGTCCGTGAAACTGCGCTTGTCAAGCGATAAAAACTTCAAATTTGTTTCGACGACATGCACGCCGTTTGAAACGGCTGCCTTCGCATCCTCGGGAATGAGGATGTTCGGCGCGATGCACGCGCCGGCGGCAAGAAGGACCGTGTTTTTAAGGAAATTTCTGCGATTCATATATGGGATACCCGCTTTCCAGTTTTTCGTTTACCATGAAGCCCCAAGAGGTCAAGCCGAAGGCGCAGACCGATTGGTTAGGCTTCTGTAAGGGCGTGAGGACCTATGTGCAGCGTACTTCTTTGATGAACCTACCGCAGGAAACGGGCTAGAAATCGCATCATGCCATTTCGTGTGACGGCTGAACATAGGTCCTGAAAGTTTACGTTGGTTCTGTGATGGTGCGCGTCGTCCAGCCGCCCGCGCCATCGAGATGCAGCTCTCTTTCGTGCTGTGAAAAGAGCGCCGAGCGATGTCCGACGCTCACAATGCCCATCGCAGGCAGCTCGTGCGCCAGCATCGCATAAAGCGCCTTCTCCCGCGCCTCGTCGAGCGCACTCGTCGCTTCATCAAGAAACGCCCACGCCGGGCGCACGAGAAGGATGCGTGCAAAAGCGATGCGCTGCTGCTCGCCGAGCGACAAGATATGGCTCCAATCCGCCGTCTCATCAAGGCGCGCGATGAACTGCTCCATGCCGCAGAGACGCAGCACGCGCTCCATCTCAGCGCGCGGCGGCTCTGCCGTCAGCGGATAGCAGACGGCGCGGCGCAAAGAGCCGAGCGGCAGGTATGGCTTCTGCGAGAGAAAGAGCCGCTTCTCTTCCGCAGGAAATGCCGCCGAACCTCGCGCAAAGGGCCAAAGCCCCGCAAGCGCACGAAGAAGCGTCGACTTGCCCGCGCCCGAAGCCCCCGTGACGAGCAAAGATTCTCCGGCAGCAAGCGAAAGCGAGCAGTCCTTCAAAAGATCCGTGCCGTCAGGCAGCGCAACGGATAGCTCCCGCACAGAGAAGCCGCCCGCAGACGACGCAGACGTGACGGCGCTCTCTGCGCCGTCGACTTCCTCGATGTGCGCCGTGAAGCCGCTGAGTCGGCGCACGACAGCCGCATAGGCAGCAATCGAGCCATACGCCTCAACGAAATACGACAAAGCGCCCTGCACTCTGCCGAACGCCGAAATCGTCTGCATGAGACCGCCCAGCGCCATCTCGCCGCCGAAGTAGCGCGGCGCCGCCATGATGAGCGGCACGATGATCGCAAGCTGCGCATAGCCGTTGATGTAGAAATTCAAGATTTTCGTCTGGCGCATAAACTCGCGAAAGTTGCCGATGACGCGTGCGAAGCGCTCCTTGAAGCCGCGCACTTCCTGCATCTCGCCGCCGTAGAAAGCGATGCTCTCGCTGTTTTCACGCACACGCATCATGCTGAAGCGAAAATCCGCCTCAAAGCGCTGCTTCTCGAAATTCAGCCCGATGAGCTTTCGTCCGACGCGATGTACGCCGACCGTGCCCACGACAGAATAAATCAGCGAGAACCACAGCATATAGCCGTAGACATGAAACTCCCAGCTGCCGATGGGAACGGTCAAAACGCCCGACAGATTCCAGAGCACGACGGCAAACGCCACAAGCGTCGTCAGCTGCTTCAAGAATCCTACGGAAAGCGAAAGCGTCAGCTCGACGAACTGATCGATATCCTCCGATATGCGCTGGTCGGGATTGTCCGTGCCCTCGACGAGCGTTTCGAGCTTATAGTACGCGCGTTTTTCCATCCAACGTGCGAGGTAACGCTCCGTAAGCCACGAACGCCACTTGATCTGCAGCATCTGCCGCAGATAGATGGCATAGACAGCGACGGCAATATGCAAAAAAGCGAGGCCAGCAAACTTGCCGACGAGCGGCCAAAAAAGCTCATACTCGTAGCCTTGTAAAGCGTTGTAAAACTCGTTGTACCAATCGTTGATCAAAACGAGCATACCGACCGTGATGAAATTCAGCGTAACGACGACGGCAAGCAGCCCGCGCGCCTTCCACTTCTCCTCAGAAACCCAATAGCCGCGAATCAGCTCACGGCAAATGCGCCAAACGCTCTTTTCTTCCACAAACGCTCCCCCTATCCCTGTTTCTGCGCCGATATCAGCCATTGATACGTACGAAGCTCCACCGGATCGACATCCGGCATCAAAAAATCCGTCAACCGTTCCAAAAGCGCCTGATCCCGCTCGCCGTCGAAAAGATCCGCACGAGCAATCTGCTGCGGTTCAAGCCCAACGCCGCGCAGGAGCGCCAAGCTCTCTGCGAGCGTGAAAAAGCGCAGGTGCGTGCGGTCAAGAATCCCCTCTTCCTCATACGTCCAGCGGCCGGCAAACATCATGCGAAATACAGACACATGCATGACGTTTGGAATGCTGACGACGACATGACCGTTCGGCTTCAACAGGGCGGCGAGATTCTTCATCGCCCGCCACGGATCGCGCAGATGCTCAATGACATCGCCCAAGATGATACAGTCAAACTTTTCATGCCACAGAGGCTTATGCAGCGTTTCCACATCCAGCGCCTCGACGACAGCGAAACGCCTCGCAAACGCCGCCGCCTGCTCATCAAATTCAATACCGCAAAGCTCCGCATTCGGATTCCTGTTGCGAACAGCAAGGAGCGTCGCCCCGCAGGCACAGCCGACCTCAAGCACGGAAAGCTCCGGCTTTTGAACATCCATCATCTGCAAAAGGTCCATGCGCGGTATAAAAGAATACGGATACCGAACCCCATATTTGCGGAAAAACAATTCCGTATCGCGCATACCGTAGGCAGCCGTTATGCCATTTCGATGCGCAAACGCCCCATGCGCGGCAACACAGAAGCGCCCTTCTTTCCAAAAGCGCAGGCAAAGATCGAGCATGAGAAACGGTATGCTTTGAAACTCTTCAGAAAAACATCCCTGCTCCAGCAAAACTTGGCGCTTCGCGAAAAAGCAAAAATCCAACGATGCGAAAACAAACGACGTCCTCTGCTCTGCGGACAAGCTTTCAGCAAAGCGGCAAAGCCCCGCTGCATCTTGATAATCCGCACACGGTTCGGCGGGAAGTTCCTGCTCCTTGCCCACCCCCACGGATTCTCGCAGCATGGGAAAAATCAGCGCCGCCCCGTCAAAAGCGGCAGCCGCCCGCTGCATAGCGCGAATCGCCGGCGGCATGAGAAAATAAGGCGCTGTCAAAAACAGCACATCTTCACCGCGCGCATGGCGAAGAGCCGCATTGCAGGACGCCGCTATGCCTGCGTTCCTGCCGTCAAACAGCGTGCCGCCGCCTTCCCCTTCCAAAAACGCCAAGACCGCCGGATCCTTCCCGCAATACATGAAGATCTTCTCACAATCCCCCTGCGGATAATTCTCGTGCAGATACGCCTGCATCATGCGCGCTTCCTGCAAATCCCCCGTCAAAAGCAAAAGGACGGTAAGCATATACTCCACCTCATTCCTATGGGAATCCTTCTCATGTTCTGCACTGCTTTTCAGTATAACGACTTTCATCGCTTCACGCAAGAGCTTCCGTATGCTACAATGAGAGAAAGTTCTCCCTCTTTCGCCGCCGCCCTGATGGAAAGGAAGATTTCCCATGCCGTCCTATAAATATCTCCTGCTCGCTCTCGTTTTCCTTGCACTCGTGCTGCTCTACCGCTGGATCCCCAGCCGCAAGATCTGGGCGATCTTTTCGCTTACGCTCCTTCTTACAGGCGCGGCGGCATTTTGGAGTTTCCCGCCGCCGCCCCCACCGAAGATGACGCCGGAAGAACGCGCCGAAATCCATCAACAGCAGGAGATTTTCAGCGCATGGTACGACGAGCATAAAAAAAACATCACGCAGCTCGACTACAACTGGCAGCAATACCACAACACGCTTGAGAGCTTCAAGGAAGGCGCCATCGACATCCAGACAACATACGTGCGGCTCACGCAGCTCGCCAAGGACGCCAAGCGCACACAAAGCGCCGTCGATGCACACGTCCCGCCGCTCGCGCTCACGGGAATCAACTACGATCTCGTCGCCGCCGTGCGGCAAAAGACGCTCGCCTACGCCGAAGCGCAGCAGCAAGCGATCAGCCGCACGAAAAACGCCGCTGACCCTGCGCAGCTCCTCACGAGCAGCCCCGCCGAGCAGAGCCGCATCTTAGAAGACACGATGATCCGCGAATCCCCCCCGGGACTTTTTCTCGCCGAAGAGATCAGCGCACTCCGGGAAAATCTCACAATTCCACCGGAAAAGGACGAATGACGAGGCATACTGCCCCACAAGCGAAACCTTTTGGAGCGAGCGTCAAGAAGCCCGCCCATTCCCCCTTCGACCAAGATTCTCGTTCAAATGAAGCGCGTTTGAATCTTGCTCGTTATTTAGAGGAATGGGCGGGCTTTACGCCTTCACGTTGGGCGGTGCAGCACACGCCTCTTGCGTTAATTTCTGCGTTACGATTCAGCCATTTCTCGCCGCCGCCACACGCGCACGATACACACTGCGCAGACGATACCAGAGCATCGGCACGACGAGCATCGGCACGCCCAGGTAGAACGCCTCACGAAGATCCGGCGTGAAGGCGAGCACGACGAGACAGACCACCTGCGCCCAGATGCCAAAGAGCGTCACATAGGGAAAGAGCGGCGTCTTGTAGCGCAGCGTATGCTCAAGCCCCGCCGCGATGAGATGTCGGCGGAAGCGATACTGGCTCCAACAGATCGAAATCCAAGCGATAGCCCCCGTGCAGCCGGAAACAGCGAGAAGGTACGTATAGACGGCAGAATCGGGATTGCATGTATAAAGGAGAATGACGAGCCAGCACGCGCATACCGAGACGAGGATCGAATTGCGCGGCACGCCCTTGCCGTTGATCTGCCCGAGAAAAGCCGGCGCCATATCCATGCGTGCGAGCGAGTAAAGCGCCCGTGCGCTTGAATAAAGACCCGAGTTCGAACACGACACCGCCGCCGTCAGCACGACGAAAGCGAGCGCAGCCGCCAAGGAATCAAGCCCATGCGCGGCGAGCGCCGCCGCAAAGACGCTCTCCGAAAGTCCCGCCTGCTCCCACGGCAGAATCGAAATCAAAAGAGATATGGGAACGATATAGAGGGCGATGATGCGCCACGTCACATTGCGCACGGCGAGCGGAATGCTCTTCTCCGGCTCCTTGCACTCGCCGGCGGCAAGACCGATAATCTCCGTTCCCTGAAAGTTCACAAGAATAATGACCATCGTCAGGACGATCGCCCACCAGCCGTTCGGCGTAAAGCCGCCGCTTCCCAAGAGGATGCGCGTACCGATGAAACCCTCGCCGCCGAACAGCCCAAGGCAAATGAGGAGAGCCACGGCGCTGAACGCGACAAGAGCGAGAATCTTCACGAGCGAAAGCCAAAACTCGCTCTCACCGAACTTATCCACGCGGAAGAGATTCAGGACGGTCACGACAAGACCGAAGAACACAGCCCACCAGAGCTGGCTGACTTCAGGTACGAAATTGTTCATGATGATGCCTGCGGCAATCATCTCCGACGGCACATACGCCATCCAGTTGAGCCAGTACGCCCAACCTACGCCGCACGCCCACGTCGAGGAAATATTCTCTCGCGCATAGGCGACGAAAGAACCCGAAACAGGTTTCGCGACCGCCAGCTCCGCCAAGGAGAGCATGACGCAAAGCACGATGACCCCGCCCAAAAGATACGCAAAGATCGCCGCAGGTCCCGCCTTTTCAAGCACATAACCCGTGCCGAGAAAGTAGCCGCTGCCGATGACCCCGCCGAGCGAAATCATCTGCACATGCCTGTTTTTCAGCCCTCTATTCATCTGCGTTCCATTCATGGCCTTGATAACACAACCTTCCTTATAGAGGGAGCTAACCCCCCTGGAAAAATCCCCTGCACAAATACAGCTTACGCTCAATATACACTAAAAATCGACAAATGCCAAGCGGATATTTTGAAAAAAATCGGCTTGTATTTGCCGCGGACTTTCCCCTCGTTTCACGAAGGATTCTATGTTACTATATATGGTGGAAAGGCGTACGTACGCAACGAAAATACGGGCTAACTAAGGAAACTATCATGAAAAATTTTACGACGATTGAAACGAACGGCAAGGCGGAATACGAGATCCAACGATCGCGTTTCATCGCAGAAGCCGTTCATGCAGCGACGGAAGAGGACGCCCGCGCGTTCCTCCTCTCCTGCAAGAAGAAGTACTACGACGCGCGTCACAACCCGAGCGCTTGGGTGCTAGGCGCAGGCGGCGAAAAGCAGAAGTCGAATGACGACGGCGAGCCGGGCGGCACAGCCGGCAATCCGATCCTTGAGGCGATCAAAAAGCGCGGCTTGACCGATACGCTCGTCGTCGTCACGCGCTACTTCGGCGGCATCAAGCTCGGCGCGGGCGGTCTCATCCGCGCCTATGGGCACGCCGCGCACCTCGCGCTCGAAGCCGCCATCCTCGTGCGCTGCCTGGAACTTACGCGTCTCGCCGTGACGATCGACTACACGCTTCTCTCGCTCGTCGAAAATTTCGTGCGGCAGGAGAATCTTCGCACGGATGATACGATCTACGAGGAGCAAGCGACGTGCATTTTGCTGTTGGAAGAAGAGCAGCTCGCCCCGACAGAAGCGGCGCTGACCGATCTCACGGCAGGCAGAGCCGCTTTCGAGAATCGCGGCACGGTTCAGGGCAAGTCGGCGGTTTGAAAAGCGCAAAACCTGCCGGAAGCCGGGCGAAGCCACAATATTCGGCTTGCATGAGATGCGATTGGAAAATGTACCCAACAACATCACCGATCCCCTCTTTCCTGCGCCAGTCCGGAGGCGGCACGCATCAAGCATCGCATGGCTTAGAGCAACATTCCGCAAACTTTGCCGTCCACAAGATTCCGACAGCATAAGAGCCGCCCGCGCGACAACGCGGGCGGCTCTTATGCCGGAAACCCTTTCTTACACTCTCGGATCACGCAGAATCGGTTCGACTACCTGCGGAAACCTCGCGCGCAGATAATTGCTGATCGTCTCGCCGATGAAGCGTTTCGCCACGCTGTCGGGATGCAGGCCGTCGGTCGTGTAGTCATCTTCGAGCTGCCCGTGCGCATCGGAAAGCACCGTCGTGACGTCAACACAGTAAGGCTGCGACAGGATCCAACGGTTGATGAGCGCCTGCTCGTCGCTCCAATCGGCGGGCGGCGTCTGCGCATACTGGAGCTTCGCGATCTTCGCCGGATTGAGCGAGGTGGCCGTCGCGAAAACAGGCGTGATGCCGCGCGCCGTACACTTGTCGCGAATCCGTGCGAGCACGGCGATGACGTCCGCCGCCTTACCGCCCACGCGATAGTTGTTCACACCGCCCATGATGACGAGGATGCGCGGGCGAAAGGGCAGCACATCGCGCTCAAAACGCGCTTCCATCGCCTCTACGGTGTCGCCCGAGTAGCCGAGGTTTTTGATTGGAAACGCGGCATATGATTCCCAGTCGTACAAGACGCGGTCAGGCCCGTTGACAATGGCGCCGCCGCCGTGCGTGATGCTGTCGCCGAGGGCAGCGACGACGACGGGGGTCTTGACCTCAAACGGCACATTTTCCGACCATGCGCCGATAGGCTGACGCGACGCATCGAGGGCGCGCACCTTCCAGTAGTAGCTGCCGGGCGTCGTGAAGCCATAGGTATCGTAGCAGGTGAGATCCGTCGAATAGAGGATATGAAGAAGCGACGGCTCCTTCTTGCCGCGCTTCCACACGGATACTTCGTACTCTTTTGCACCGAACGCAGCAATCCACGAATACGTCGGATAGAGCGGCACATAGTCCATCCGATCAAACTCACTTGTCGGCAGGGGCGCTGCCGGCTCCTTCTCACCCAGCTCAAGCGCAGCCGCAGGCGTAAACGCAGAGCGCCCGTTGCCGTCGTAGTCGAGCGCGCGCACGCGCCAATAGTGATTCTGATCGAGCCAGCTGCGTCCGACGAGCGAAAGTTCCACGCCATTATTGAAAATATGCGCATCGCGATAAACGATTTTCGCCTTCTCGCCCACGCCCTCTTCCACGACAATCTCGTAGCGCACAGCGTCGGCGACGGGCTTCCATGTAAGACGCAGCTTCTTCGGCGTCTGCCGCGCCGCCATTTTCACATTCCCGCGCATCGCCATCGGCTCCTTTGCAGCTTCTCCCGCTGCAGTATCTTGGGACAGAGACTTCTTTTCAGCGTCTTTTTCCGCACCTTTCGGTTGCTCATTCGCATCTCCCGCTTTCTCTTCTGCGGGAGCGTCCGCTTCCTTCTGCGCCGTATCGCGCGCAAGTATGACCGTGCGATCCTTCGTCACGGTCATGCGAGCCGCCGTATGCGCTTCGCCTGCCGAAGACGCTTCTAAGGTCAGCGCTCCCTGCGGCGCAAATGCTGCCGCCGCAAGGCAAAAAACCAAGGCGGCGGCGCTTTTTTTCCAAAAACAATGCGTTTTTTTCTGCAAGATCAACCCTTCTCTTCCGGATCGAGCGGCATGGGGCGGAACTGGCGCGATTCGTCATACTGCATATTCGTGATGATGCGGCCGAGGCGCGTACCCGACAAGAGGTTCCACGTCCACTTCAAAAGCACCGTGATGTTCGTATGCGCACCCGAAAGCCGCAGCAAGTGAACGAACATCCAGACGACCCATGCAATGAACCCCTTCATCTTCGTGCCGTTCATATTGACGACGGCTTCCGTCCTGCCAATCGTCGCCATCGCTCCTTGATCCTTATAATGAAATGTTTCGAGATTCTCATCGCCTGCCAACAAGCGTTTGATATTGCGCGCAGCGACGGCGCCTCCCTGCGTCGCAACGGGCGCGACCGTCGGCAGGGGCCGCTCCGTGCCGTGGCAGAAGGAAGCGCAGTCGCCGATGGCGAAGATATCGCGCTCGCCTTCCACTTGCAGCTTCTCGTTGACGATGATGCGTCCCGCGCGGTCACACGCGAAGCCGAGCTTGCCGATGATCGGCACAGCCTTGACCCCCGCCGCCCAAATCACCGTATTCGTCGGAATGACCCGCCCGTCCTTCAAGGTCAGGCTGTTCTTGTCGCAGCCCGCGACCTGCGTGTTGAGCATGACGTCTATGCCTTTATTCTCCAAGACACGCACCGTTTCCTGCTGCAAGTCGGGCGGCATCATGGGCAGAAGCCCTCCCGTCGCTTCGACGAGCTTGACGCTGATCTCATCGGGCGAGAGGTTGTGATACTCGTCCTTCATGATGAGGTTGATGACTTCCGCCAAAGAGCCGGCAAGCTCGACGCCCGTCGGCCCGCCGCCGACGACGACGAAGCTCAACATGCGGCGGCGCTCCTCCTCGTTATGCTCTATCTTGTTGGCGCGCTCGAACATGTGAATGACATGGTTGCGGATGTGCAGCGCCTCCTGCAAGGTTTTCATCGGGAAGGAGTGTTCCTCGACGCTCTCCATGCCGAAAAAGTTCGTCGTCGCACCCGCCGCAAGGACCAAATAATCGTAGGGCACTTCCCCGTGATTCGTAATGACGACCTTGCGCTCCTTGTCAAGTCCGCGCAGCTTCGCCATGAAGAGATCGACGTTCTTATTATGCCGGAAAAAGGCGCGGATGGGATAGGCGATCTCGTCGGTTGAGAGAAGCGACGTGGCAAGCTGATAGAGAAGCGGCTGGAAAAGGTGGAAATTGCGGCGGTCGATGATCGTGATGTCAAGACTCTTATCCTTGGCAAGCTCGCGGACGACCTTCACTCCGCCAAAGCCTGCGCCGACAACGACAATGCGTGTTTTGCTGCTCATGGTTTTACTCCCTTCTGGGTGCGGGGATGCTCCCCGACTTTGCCGAGGCGAGGCAGATGCAGCCGCTTCAATCAACGGCTGTCATTCTTCCTGCGCTCTAAAAACTTATCGACGTATAAATTTTATATATAGAAAAAGCGGCGCAGGGGCTTATGCCCTCACGCCGCTCTCGCTTCCCTGTCATTTTTTCTCCTGCTCCTCGCAGCTTTCTTCGTCATACTTTATTCTGCCCTTTCCCCATAGCGTCCATCCGATGCCCCCGTCATCACCACTTCGGCAGAACTTCAAGCCAATAGCCGTCGGGGTCGCTGATGAAGTAAATGCCCATCGCCGCATTTTCGTAGCAGATGCACCCCATCTCCTCGTGCAGTTTGTGCGCCGCATCGAAGTCGTCGACGCCAAAGGCGAGGTGGAATTCGTTGTCGCCAAGGTTGTACGGCTCCTCGCGCCCCTTGAGATGCGTCAGTTCAAGCTCGTGCGGCGTCGTGCCGCCGTCGCCCAAGTAGACGAGCGTGAAATCCGGCAGCTCCTTTCGGCGCACTTCTTTCAGCCCCAGCGCTTTCTCGTAGAAAGCAAGCGAACGCTCCAGATCGCGCACGTTGATGTTGTTGTGCAAAAACTTGAATTTCATACTGTCTTCTCCTCACTGTTCCATATCGAAGAATGTAAAATTCCTGCAATAGTCAATCACGAGGAATTTTTCCTTGTCCTTGCCCTCGCCGCCCAGATTCTCGCAGAAGCGCATGCCTCTGCCAAGCATCTGACTGAACTTGCTCAGGGAATGAACCTTGCGGAAAAAGACGAGATTGACGACCGGCGGCATATCGAAGCCCGTATCCAAAACATCCACGGATACGGCGATGGTCGGCTGCTCTTCCTGCGCTGAAAAAGCATGAACCGCCGCCGCCAGATCGGGCGTACGCGCATCGAGCGCACGAATGAAGTCTGCGCCATATTCGGGATGCAGCCGCTGGAATATGAAAGCGATGGCTTTCGCCTGTAAGCTGTTCTTCGCGAAGATGATCGTCTTGCCAAGCTTGCCGTCCTTCGCTTTGAAACCATGCTCCAAGAGATTTTCGAGCATCGCCTGGATCTTCTCCTCGCTGAACAGCCAGTTGTTCACGGCTGGCAGATCGAAATCCTTGCTGGTGATCGCCCCCGTATCGGAATACTCCATCTCAGCAATTGTGCGCTGCTCATCCGTGAGTTCGGCGTAGCGAAGGTGCGAATCCATGAGTGCATCCGGCGCTTCGTCGCGCAGCGTGAAATCAACGAGCCAGCCGTCCCGCCGCGCTTCCTCGATGCTGTAGACGAACGTCGGCTTGCCCGGCGCAAGGTCGTAGAAGCGATAGACGTCCGCCTCCCCGGGCGCCGACGGCGCAACGGAAGAAAAGCCCAAAAGGATGGCGTCAAAGTAGCGCAGGAGTACGAGATGATCATCGTAAACGCTCGGATGCGACTCGTCGATGACGACGAGATCGAAGTGTGCGGGATCGTAAAGGCGTGCGCCGTCCTCCGTACGATTCTCGTTCACGGCGTCCATCATGGCGGTCGCCGTCGCAAAGACGATGTCCGCCTGCTCTTCTTCGCGCACATCGCCGAGAAGATCGACGCTCTTCATGTCCGGCAGGATCATGGCGAATTGATCGTATGCCTGATGCACAAGCTCTTCGCGGTCGGCGAGGTAGAGCACCTTGCCGATCGCTTTCTGCTGAAACAGCGCCTCGATGGCGCCCGCTGCCATGCGCGTCTTGCCCGTGCCCGGCGGCGTGGAAACGAGGAGACGGCGCACGCCTTTATGCACGTCCTCGCATATATGCCAGACGGCTTCCCTTTGATAGGGGCGGTTCACGATGCCGCTTGAGAGATCCGGATGGCTCTCGGGATCATAGAGACGACGAAAGCCCATGCGCCGCTCCAAGTCGATGCGCGAAAAACAGCCGGAGATGCGGCGCAGGGCGTCGCGCCGCTCATCCAAGAACCAATACTTCCCTTCATGCAGGAGAAAAAGGTACGGGCGCTCGGCATATTTTTTCTCGATCAGCGCCGCCCATTCCTTCACCTGCGCCACGCCTTCTTCCAAAGACTGCGCCGTCTTGACTGCCATGACGGCAAGCGGCTTCTTCTCTGCATCGGTGAAGAGGAAATCGACCGGCGGCGCTTTCTTCCCCGCGCCTTCGATCGCACAGTTCATGAAGCAGTCCTCATCCAACGTCCAGCCTGCCTGCGCACCATCGACCAGCAGATAGCGGCCGCGGCACTCGGCGACGAGATCCGGCGGTACGCTGACAACTTCACCGTTGTTATTCTTTTGACGAAGCTTTGCAAGACGCTCCGCCGTCTCGCGGTTCTTCTTACGCCGCGGCAAGAGGGCGCCGCCCTCGAACGGCTCCTTGTAAAGCGCACGAAGTTTCAGCGGATCCTTGACCTTTTCCCTGCCGTCCGCAGACAAGAGCGTTTCGTCAAAGGGGCGCGGGGAGAAATCCTCTGCATAACACGCCGCCAGCCATGTGAGCGAGCAATGCAGCGCACGCAGAGAGAGTACGGCGGCTTCACGCGGGACATCTATGCTGCGGTAGGCGACGATATTGCCCAAGTGCAGGATGTAATGCACGATGGCGTCCATCCCCTCGGGGCGCAGCTTTTTGAGCGTCGGCTCATGAATGAGACGCGCGATCGCCTCATGGTACGGCAGCGCCAGATCCGCATCATGCGTGAACATCCAGCGCACTGCCAGCTTCAAGGCGCGCGCCGCCAAGACCGTACTCTTCGGATATGACGTCTTGAGACTCTGCTCCGCCTCCATCGCCGTCTTTGCGATGGCTTTATAATTCTTTTGCGCTAACAAAAAATCAAAATTCGATGCCATGTCCTCACCATTCTTTCCCTAGATATGGCTGCTCAGCCAGAGCGCCGCTCCAGCCAGCCGCTATTCCCCCTTGCGAAAGTTGTCCTCTCAGCGATTTCCCCGCACGCCCTTCCCTTCCTTGCGGCGTGCGCCTATATGTTTTGCGCTGTCCGCTTTGCGCGGCTGCGTGAGATCGACGATCTCATCATGCTCCTTCTGCGGTTCGCGTCCGAGGCGGCAGAGGACGCGCGTGATGCGCACGCCCTCCGTCTCCTCGACGAAAAACTGTGCATCGGCAAACGTCGCCTTCTGTCCGATGCGCGGCGGGTTCTCAACGTGCGCGGAGAGCCAGCCGCCCACGCTGTCGATGTCCTCTTCGTCAATAGCGACTTCCAAGACGTCCTCCAGCTCCTCCAACAGCATCTTGGCGTCAACGGAGTAAAGGCGCGCGCCCTTCTTTTCCACCAGAGGGCGATCCGTATCAAATTCATCTTGGATATCGCCGACGATCTCCTCGACGACGTCCTCGATCGTGACCATCCCCGCCGTACCGCCGTACTCATCGACGACGATGGCGAGCTGCGAACGCTCCTTCTGCATCGTCTGCAGCAGGCGGCTGACCGCCATCGCCTCAGGAACGACGAGCGCGCGGCGTGCAAGCTTCCGAAGATCCGGCTCTTCCTTTCGGTAGAGCGTCTCTAAAAAGTCCTTGATATGCAAAAAACCGATGATATTGTCCTTGTCTCCATCGCAGATCGGATACCGCGTGAGCCTTTCTGCCATCGCCGTATGAATGCTCTCTTCGATGGAATCCTCAAGGTCGAGGCAAATCATATCCGTGCGCGGAATCATGATCTCGCGCACAGAAAGGTCGGCGAAATCAAAAACATTGTCAACGAACTCCAACTCCGTCTTGTCAATGAACCCCTGCCGATGACTCTCCTCCATGAGAACGCGAATCTCTTCTTCCGTATGCGCCACATCTTCGCCCTTCGTCACGACGGAAAAGCCCATGCGCTCTTCCGCCCAATTCGCGACGTGGTTCAGCAGCCAGACAAAAGGATACATGACGCGCTGAAACACGAGAAGCGGCAAGGCGACCGAAAGCGCGACGCTCTCCACCTTGCGGATCGCGACGTTCTTCGGAATCAGCTCGCCCCCCACGATGTGCAGCGACGTAATGAGAAAGAACGCCAGCGCAAAAGAAACGGTCGCAACTGCGCTCTCCGGCACGCCCAGCCAAGAAAAGGCAGGGTGCAGAAGCGAGGCGACGACAGGCTCGCCAAGCCAGCCAAGACCCAAGGAAACGATCGTGATGCCGAGCTGTGTGACGGAAAGCGCCACATCGAGCCGATTGACCAGCTCCTTCGCATAGGACGCGCGGCGATTCCCCTCGGCGATGAGCACATCGAGACGCGAACTGCGCATCTTGACGATAGAAAACTCCGCCGCGACGAAGAACGCATTGCCGAGTACGAGCAAAACTACGACAAACAGCTTGAACCCAAGCAAAAAAGGATCTTCCAAGAACACTCCCCCAGAAAAACGCGAAACCCATACCTTTCGGTATATCTGTCTTTTAATATATTCTACGGCAAGTTTTTATTTTCCTGCCGCTTTGTTGTTTTTTGGAACGGAATTCATAATCTGCTGCGCGGACGGCAGCGGCGCATACTCGGCGAGAAACGCCGCCATCTCCGCCTCAGAAAGCACCGGTGCGCCAAATCCCGAGGCAGGGCGTGCGGCGGCGCTGTTCGCCCGCGGCGCTGCATCGCGCGGCGCGGAAGCGCTCTTTGGCGCAGCCGCTCCGCCTATGCGTGCATTGAGCTTAGGCTTGCCGTCCTTGTCATCGCAGCTCATGCGGCAGCGCGGATAGTTCGAGCAGCCCCAGAAGTCGCCGTTCTTGCCGCTTCGTTTGATGAGCACGCCATTTTTGCAGCGCGGGCACGGATGCTCGCCCTCGCGCTCGATCTTCGCATCGAGCGCCTTCGCCACAAGGCGGCGCGTAAAGGCGACCTGCGCCGCCAGAAACTCTTCGAGCGTACCCGCGCCGTCCGCCATCGAATGCAGCTTGTCCTCCCAGAGCGCCGTAGCGTCGGGATAAACGAGATCGTCAGGCAGGGCGTCGATGAGAAGATACGCCGCATCGGTCGGATAAAGCAGCTTCTTCTTGCCCTTCGCCGTGAGGAAACGGCGCTTGATGAGATCGTCGATGATCGCCGCCCGCGTCGCCTCCGTACCGATGCCGTAGACGTCCTTCAAGCGTTTCTTCGCCTCGGGATCGAGCACATACTTATGGATCTCCTTCATGCCCTGCAAAAGCGTCGCAGGCGTAAAGCGCGGCGGCGGCTTCGTCTCGCGCTTCTTGAGCGCACCGCCCGCATACGTCACGAGGTCGTCCTTCTTCAAAGGCGGCAAAACGCCGCCCCCCTCCTCTTCACCATCCGGCGCACCATCCTCCGCCTCTTCACCCGCCCCCTTCTTCGCCGCACGATAGAGCGCACGCCAGCCTGCCTGAAGTTCACGCCGCCCATTGGCGGTGAACACCTCGCCGTGATAGTCGAGCGTCGCGCGTGTCTGCTCGTAAATATGCTCAGGGTAAAACTGCGCGATGAACGCCTGCGCGATCAGGCGGTAGATGTTTTGCTCCGTCTCCGTGAGCGTCCCGAGCCGCGCACGCACCGTCGTCGGAATGATCGCATGATGCGCCGTCACCTTCTTGTCGTTCCACGCGCGGCTCTTGATCTTCGTGTCCGCGCCGCCCGCCCAATGCGACAGAGCCGCATCGTCGCCATCGCGCAAATGGGCGAGGATCGCCGGCGCATCCTTTCGCTGATTCAGCGGCAGATACTCCGAGTCCGAGCGCGGATACGTCGTGAGCTTCTTCTCGTAGAGCTTCTGCGCCGTATCGAGCACGAGCTGCGGCTCATAGCCGTACTTTCTGCCGGAAAGCACCTGCAAAGACGAAAGTGAAAAAGGCAGCCGCTGCCCCTCCGTCTTTTTCGTGCGGCGCACGTCCGTCACGCGCCCTTTTGCCGGCGGCTCGGCAAAGCCGAGGAGCCGCGCTTTCGCCGCCGCCGCATCGACAAGCCTGCCCTCGCGGTCAAGACCCGCCTCTTCCTCGCGCGGCTTCCATACGGCAGAAAACTCGCCGTCCGCATGGCAGAACTTCCCGCGAAGCTCGAAATAATCCACGGGCTTGAAGCCTTCGATCTCGCGCTCACGCCGCACGACGAGCGCCAAGGTCGGCGTCTTGACCCGCCCCACAGGCAGGACGAGCCTCTTGTGCCCCGCGCGGCGCGCCGCCAGCGTATAGGCGCGCGAAAGATTCATGCCGATCAGCCAGTCGGCGCGGGCGCGTGCCAGCGCCGACTGCTTGAGCGCGTAGAAATCACTGTTTTCGCGCAAATTCGCGTTCGCTTCACGAATGCTCTTTTCATCGAGCGCGTTGAGGAGAATGCGCTTGACCGGCTTTTGATTGCCGACGAAGTCGAGCACCTCGTCGATCAAAAGCTGCCCCTCGCGGTCGGGGTCGCCCGCATGGACAATCTCATCGGCGCGCGCGATGAGATCCTTGACAATGCGAAACTGCCGCGCCGCAGACGACGCGACGACAAGCTGCCACTCGGCGGGTACGATCGGCAGATCCTCCACGCGCCAGAACTTATACTTCTCACTGTACTCCTCCGGCTCCTTCTGCCGCAGAATATGTCCAAATCCCCACGTCACAGCGCCATCCGCCGTTTCCAGCCAGCCGTCGTGCGAACGCAGCGGTCCTTTGAGACACTTGGCGATCTCGCGCCCCATGCTCGGCTTCTCCGCGATATAAAGCCGCAAGCGACCACCCCCTTTCCTCGCCCAAGCGTTTCTCTCATGTAAATCAAAGATTTTCTTCTATTATACCACACGAACGGCTTCATTGACAGCATGGTGCTGCATTGTTATAATGGCAGAAACATGGTCGCCGCCTTCGGGCGGCTTTTTATCCTGTAGGAGGCGTCTTTATGACAGAAAAAACTTTCCCCGTAAGCCCCGCGCGGCTTGAGGAAATCATCCGGCAATATCCAACGCCCTTTCACATCTACGACGAAAGAGCCATCCGCGAAAACTTCCGCCGCTTCAAGCGCGCGTTCTCCTGGGCGCCGCACTTCACCGAGCACTTCGCCGTCAAGGCGACGCCGAATCCGCGTCTCCTGCAGCTCCTCTCCGAAGAAGGCGCGGGCACGGACTGCAGCTCCATCGCCGAACTCATCCTCTCCGAAGCCGCCGGCATCAAAGGCGAAGCCATCATGCTGACCTCGAACGACACGCCCGCCGAGGAATTCCAAAAGGCGCGTGAACTCGGCGCCATCATCAACCTCGACGACATCAGCCACATCGACTATCTCGAAAAGCATGTGGGCCTCCCCGACTGCCTCTCCTTCCGCTACAATCCCGGTTCGCTCATCGAAGGCAACGACATCATCGGCAAACCGACCGAAGCGAAGTACGGGCTTACGCATCACCAGATCTTCGACGCCTATAAAATCGCGCAGGAAAAAGGCGTGAAGCGCTTCGGTCTGCACACTATGGTCATCTCGAACGAGCTTCGAAACGAAGCTTTCCTCTTCACCGCAGAACTCATGTTCAACCTCGCTGTCGAGATCAAAAAGCGTCTCGGCATCTCACTCGAATTTGTCAACCTCGGCGGCGGCTTCGGCATCCCCTACCGCCTCGAAGAAACCGCCATCGACGTCGAGCGCGTCGCAAGCGGCATCGAAGCGCTCTACAAAAAGATCATCGAGCCGGCAGGCCTCTCCGGCCTTGCCATCAAGGCGGAATCCGGCCGCTACATCACCGGCCCTTACGGCTGGCTCGTCGCGACGGCGCTGCACGAGAAAAAGACGTACAAAGACTACATCGGGCTCGACGCCTGCATGGCTGACCTCATGCGCCCCGCGCTCTACGGCGCCTACCACCACATCACCGTCGTCGGCAAAGAGGACGCTTTCTGCGACCATATCTACGATGTCACAGGCTCGCTCTGCGAGAACAACGACAAATTCGCCATCGACCGCAAGCTGCCCAAGATCGAGATCGGCGACCGCATCGTCATCCACGACACGGGAGCGCACGGTCACGCTATGGGCTTCAACTACAACGGCAAACTCAGAAGCGCCGAGCTGCTCCTTCGAGAAGACGGCAGCATAGAACGCATCCGCCGCGCCGAAACCTTGGACGACTACTTCGCCACACTCGGCATCCCCGGCGGTCTGATGAAGTTTTAGCCTTATATCTCTCGGCGCCTGCAGTGATATGCTGCGCCTGCCGAATCTTTTTGTAAAGGATGAACAACGTATGGATCTCTTTCGCAGGAAAAGTATCGATGAACTGCAAGCGGCGGCGGCAGCTTCAGGAATGCTCAAGAACCTCGCCGCCGTCGATCTTTTGATGCTCGGCATCGGCGCCGTCATCGGCACGGGCATCTTCGTGCTCACGGGCGTCGCCGCCGCCAAGTACGCAGGGCCTGCCGTGCCGCTGTCGTTCATCCTCTCGGGGCTTACATGCGCCCTCGCAGGTCTCGCCTATGCGGAATTCGCCTCCATCGTGCCGGCGTCGGGCAGCGCCTACACCTATGCCTATGCCTCCTTGGGCGAGTTCATCGCCTTCATCGTCGGCTGGAACCTCATCTTAGAATACACCGTGACGTCGAGCGCCGTCGCCGTCGGCTGGTCGGGCTACGTCGTCGGCCTCTTCGCCTCGGCGGGGCTTCATCTTCCCCATGCGCTCGTCGTCTCGCCGGAGGAAGGCGGCGTATTCAATCTGCCCGCCGTCCTCATCACGCTCTTTTTGTCGTTTCTCCTCGTGCGCGGCACAAAGGAAAGCGTCAAACTCAACCGCATCCTCGTCTTTGTCAAGCTCGGCGCAATCTTCCTCTTCCTCGCACTCGCCGCGCCCCACGTCGAGGCGGCGAACTGGGAGCCATTCCTGCCGTTTGGCTACAGCGGCGTCGTCTCGGGCGCGGCGATCGTATTCTTCGCCTATATCGGCTTCGACGCCGTCGCAACGACGGCGGAAGAGTGCCGCAACGCCGCAAGGGATCTTCCCGTCGGCATCATCGGCTCGCTCTTCATCTGCACGCTGCTCTATGCCGTCGTCGCCGCCGTCCTCACGGGCGTCGTACCGTATTCGATGCTCGACACAGCGGAGCCCGTCGCCTTCGCGCTGCGTCACATCGGCTACAACGTCGGCTCCGCCATCGTCGCCGTCGGCGCGATCTGCGGCATCACGACGGTACTGCTCGTCCTCCTCTACGGCCAGTCGCGCATCTTCTTCGCCATGAGCCGTGACGGCATGGTGCCCGCAAACGTCTGCAAAATTCACCGCCGCTTTCACACGCCGTATCGCGTGACGATCCTCGGCGCGATCTTCGTCTCCGTCATCGCGGGCGTCTTCCCCATCGGCATGATCGCCGAGATGGCGAACATCGGCACGCTCTCCGCCTTCCTCATCGCCTCCATCGGCGTCATGGTACTCCGAAAGACCGAGCCGAACCTCAAGCGCAACTTCAAATGCCCTGCCGTCTGGATCATCGCGCCGCTCGCCGTCCTCTCCTGCGGCTACCTCATGGCGAACCTGCCGCTCGCAACATGGCACCGCTTCGGCTTCTGGATCCTCTTCGGTCTTTGCGTCTACTTCGGCTACAGCCGCGCCCACAGCGTCATCGGCCGCCGCGCAGAAGAAGCGGAAAAGCCGTGAGGCGGTGAAAAAGCGGCGGGCGTCTTCTTATGAAACGTATCCGACATTTTCTCTCCTTTTTGAGAGGCTTGACACGCCGGGATTATCTATTGGAATAGGACGTCGCTTTTTGTTCATCTATAACGAACAGAATATCGCTATTTATAAAATCTGTCGATTATAGTCGACAGATTTTATAAATTCCTATTGATTGTCGGTTATAGAAGTATAAAGATGGTGCAAAAATCTATATTCAAGTCGCCTATCTTCTCGCTTCGGAAGAAACGACGGCGAGGGAATTTGCTCCTTACGATAATGTGCGCGACAACTACCCGAAATATGTCCTCTCGCTCGATGAATTCGACGTGAGCCGAGACGGCATAAAGCATTGCAATATCCGCGATTTCCTGCTCGCGGACACTGGGTAGGCGCCGCGCTGAGAAATTTCCCCTTGAAAAAAATCCTCATATCGTCGATAATGAATAAGACCATTTCAACCGAAGGGAGCATGACTATGACAGAGCGCGAACCGCTGAAACATACATGCAGCTTCTGCAAACGCAAAGTTACCGTGCATGAACAGTATGATATGCCGATTTACGACCCGAACACGGGCTTTGCCATCTGCAAGAACTGCGTCAAAGACATATACCATTACATTGAGGATCACGAGGCAGCGAGCGCGGAAAGGGAGAAGCTCAACTTTGCCGACCAGCTCGATGCGATCTTGCAGAAAAACAAGCCGCACATCATCAAAGCGTACCTCGACGAGTACATCATCAACCAAGACCGCGCCAAGAAAATCCTCTCCGTCGCCGTCTACAATCACTACAAGCGCATGAAGTACGGCTACATGAACGAGGACGGCACGGACATCGAGAAGTCGAACGTCATCATGCTCGGCCCGTCAGGCTGCGGCAAGACAGCGCTTCTCTCGCATCTGTCGCGGCTTCTCGACATCCCCTTTGCCGTGACGGATGCGTCGAGCCTCACAGAAGCGGGCTTCGTCGGCGCAGATGTAGAAGTCGCCGTCCGAAATCTCTACTATGCAGCGGACAAGGACATCGAAAAAGCGGAACACGGCATCATCTATCTCGACGAGTTCGACAAGATCGCGAGAAAATCCGGCGCAAACAACTCGATCACCGCCGACCCCGGACACGAAGGCGTGCAGCAGGCGCTTCTCAAGATGCTCGAAGGCTCCGTCGTCGAATTCACGGCGCGAGGTCAGAGGAAGCACCCCGAAGCGCCGACCATCAAGGTCGATACGAAGAACATCCTCTTCATCGTCGGCGGCGCTTTCGTCGGCATCGAAGATGTCATCGGAAAGCGTCTCAAAAAAGATGCGGCAGGCATCGGCTTCGGCGCAGAGGTCGAGGGCAAGGAAAAAGACGAAGCCAAACGCTTCGATGAGCTTATCCATAAGGTGCGCCCCGAAGATCTCATGCAGTACGGCATCATCCCCGAGATCATCGGCCGCCTGCCCGTGATATGCACGCTCGAAACACTCTCCGAAAACGACCTTCTGCGCATCCTGACAGAGCCGAAGGACGCGCCCGTCAAGCAATATGAGAAGCTTCTCGCGATGGATAACGTCGAGCTGGTATTCGAAGAAGATGCGCTTCGCGCCGTCGCAAAAAAAGCGATCCAGCGAAAGACCGGCGCAAGAAGCCTCAAGGGCATCATCGAAGACACGATGCTCGACGTGATGTTCGAAATCCCGAAGTCCGCCGAGAAACGCCGCGTGACGATCACGAAGGAGTGTTTGAAAGACGGCGCCGAGCCGAAAATCGAACGACTGGCATAATAAAGAGACACCCTCGATGAGCGATGCCCATCGAGGGTGTCTCTTTACTATGCCGCCCCGCCGATCTTTTTCCGCGGCTTATCGAGCCAATCGGTGATCGGAAATAGCGTCGAGCGAAAATCCGCCTTGTCCATGAGACGGTCGATTTCAAAGAGCACGAGGATACGCGCCGTGCCGCTCGGCGAGTATTCGCTGTGATAGCTGCGCGAAGCAGGCAGATCGACGACGAGATCGCGCACGCGGTCATAACCGAGGAGACGCAGATTGACAGAACTGTGCAGCACAAGCTCATCCTTCCAGTTGCGATAGGTCGTCTCTCTGTACTCCGTGACAGCGAAACCCGCGATATAGTCGGCATCCGTTTCCTCAGCCGCCCGCTTGAGACGCTCGGCGAGCGATCCTTCGCCGCCGTAGATGATCCGCATCGCCTGCTCTATTTCTGCATCGTCCGCATACCTCACAGCGCGAAGCGTCTCATTGAGCGGCACGCGAAAGTCGCGCACGACGCGCTCCTTCATCGCATCGACCACGGAGATCGGCATGGAGCGCGGCGCGATGGGGCGCAGAAGAACGATATGACGCTGCCCGACAGGCGCGGCGCGAAGCACCTTGTCAGAAAAGCCGGCACTTGCAGCCGCAGCCTGCGTCGAGGCGCTTCCCGCTTCTTCCGCCAGTCTTGCCGCAAGCGCAGAAGATGTGCCAAAAACTGCAAAAAGCGAGGAGAAAAGCATGACTGCAAAAATCATCGCAAGAGTGCGCCGCATGTTTTCTCCCCCCATTCATCTCAACGATCAGCCATTCGACGAAGAATGCTCTCCCTCCGACGCTGCGACGACGACAGAAACGGCGCCGTCGCCCGTGACGTTGAGGCAGGTGCGAATCATGTCGAGGATGCGGTCAATGCCGGCGACGAGCGCAAGACCCTCGAAGGGAAGCTGCGCCGCCTGCAAGACCATCGCGAGCATGATAAGTCCCGCCCCCGGCACACCCGCCGTGCCGATGGACGCGAGCGTACCCGTCAGAACGATCATCGCCATCTGCTGGAATGTGAGGTCGATGCCGAATACGTTCGCAATGAAGAGCGAGCAGACGCCCATGTAGAGCGCCGTGCCGTCCATATTGATCGTCGCGCCCAGAGGCAGGACGAAAGAGGCGATCTTACGCGAGACGCCGAGCTTTTCCTCACAGTTCTTCATGTTGACCGGCAGCGTGCCCGAACTTGAGCATGTCGTAAAGGCGAGCATCATCGCTTCCGACATGCCGCGGAAGAACTTGATCGGACTCATCTTGCCAAAGACGGAAGCCATCGTCGAGTAGACGAGCACCGCATGAATGACGCTGCCGATGAAAGCGCAGAGAATGACGGAAAGCAGCGGCAGCAGCACCTTCGGTCCGTTCTTCGCGACGACGGGCAAGAGCAGTGCAAAAACGCCGTACGGCGCAAAGGCCATAATCATGCCGATCGCCTTGTAGCAGACCTCGGCGCAGGCGTCGAAGAAGCCGATGAGCTTCATGCCGCGCTCGCCGCCGACCTGCGTGATCGAGACGCCGATGAAGAGTGCGAAGATAATGACGGGCAGAATATCGCCCTTCGCCATCGACGCGATGGGATTCGTCGGCACCATGTTGACCAAGACCTGCATGACGGACGGCGCTTCCTTCATCTCGGGAGCCGTACCGCTCAAAGTAAGACCGACGCCCGGATGGATGACGCCCGCCACAGAGAAGCCGATGATGATGGCGATCGCCGTCGTCGAAAGGTAGATGCCGACCGCTTTGGCGCTGATGCGCCCGAGCGTCTTCGTGTCGCCAAGACTCGTGACGCCGACGATGAGCGACGAGAATACGACAGGCACGATCATCATTTTGATGAGGTTGATGAATATTGTGCCAATCGGTGCGATCCACCAGTTGATGAAGCCGATGTACTCTTCCCCGACGGCAAGTCCAACGACGACCGCGAGAATGAGCGCGATAAAGATGCGAGCAGAGAGATTCAAAATTTCCACACCCTTTCGTAAAATTAGGAAAAAGGATTCGGGGCAATTCCTCCAAGAAGAAGTTCTTCCCGGAAACGCGTGGAACTGTCTGATTTCCTCTTCATTATATCAAATTCTTCCGCTTGCGTCTAATTTACTGTTGATGTAAAATACCAATAGCAAAAATACAAGCATTTTCCCCTATAAAATTACTGGAAAACTATACACAACCTTGACAAGGGAATGTACTTCAAGACTATCGTTCCTCTCATCCTCAAAAATTCCACTGACATGATCTCGGAACAGAATCTTCGTCGTTTTCGTTATTTATTTTTTCTGTATTTAGAAACTACCGTTATACCATATTTAAAAACTACCGTTATAATTGTAAAGATAGTAAGATAAAGAACGTACTTCACAGATATATTCATGATGAAAATAATCGTATCAAGAAGCCTCTTCCCAAATGCTCCTGTGGCTGTATCTGCATCTTTTTTACTCGGTTCTTGTCGAGTCACTACGCTGTTTATTATACGTAAATCCGTTTCTTCATTTCGATCAAAAGCCTCTCTGCTTGGGTGGTGAAATGAAAAGGTAATCTCTTTCGAACAATTAACAGTAGAAAATCCACGTACATAAAGTATTTCTCCATTCTGTGCTATCGTGTAATTCGTTAAAATCCATTCTGTATTCCCTAATTCTTCTGCGCCAAAATTTATAACCTTAATAGCTCCATTTCCTGCTTTTTCCATTCCTTCTGCATAATTCCTCGCAAAATCCTGCATATCTCCCACTTGTACTATATTTTTGAACTCCTTATCGACTGAGTTATGGACATTAATTAGCAGTACATTTTCATCATTTATTTGATACCCATATTCCTTTATCCCCTTTTTTACTACTATTTGATTGGATATATCAATCCAACTGTCACTTCTCTCAAAGGAAGTTTTTGCATCGTCCAATTCGAGCGAACTCGCTCTACAAAAAGATGGAATCAACGTAAATGCAATCATTATTAAAAAAATTTTCCACATAAAGTAAAATCCTCTCTTTAGATGCTACTTCCTTGAGGAATCAGGCGATGTTGACGCCTGTCACGCCATCGATACGGCTGATCGCCTCGGCGAGCGCGACGCCTTTGATCTTCGCATGATTAAACAACTCAAATTCGATAATGAGCGCTCGTTCCTCACTTTGTGAATGCATCGTCTTGACAGTGTGTACCGTGAGATGGAAATCTTCCAGACACTCATTGATCTGGACGAGCTGCCCCGGCAGGTCACGCGTAAAGACCGTCAGAAGAATATGATTTTCGTGCAGCACCCACTCGTCGATACGGGAAAGCGCGCCGAGCGTCACGAATACCAGCCCCGTCGCCAAAAGCGCCGCCGTGTAGTAGCCGCCGCCTGTGGCAAGCCCAACGCCTGCGACGACCCAAAGACACGCAGCCGTCGTCAGTCCCGTGACCGTCAGCCCTTCCTTCATGATCGCGCCCGCGCCCAAAAAGCCGATGCCCGAAACGACCTGCGCCGCAAGGCGCGCGGGATCCGCGTTCGTCCTGCCCTCAACGCCTTGATAAATCGCCGTCGAGAGGAGCATGACGAGGCAGGAGCCAAGGCACACGAGCATATTCGTGCGCAGTCCCGCCGATTTGCGGCGCGACTGCCGCTCGTAGCCGATGACGCCGCCAAGCACGCACGAAAGCGTCAAGCGCAGGAAAACCTCCCATTCAGATACCATAGCAGCTCCTTTCTCAGCGATTCATACCACGATCTTTCATAAGTTATCCCCAGTTTTGTCCACTTTGTGCATAAACCCTGTGGAAAAGTCCCTCATTTTTCAAGAAAAATGCTGTTTTCTCATCTTGTGCAGAACTTATCCACAGGCTTGTGCATTACATGATACCTATGAAATGCTGCACGATGAGCGACATGACGGCGACGGCGATCCAACAAAAAAGTCCGAGCGTGATGGGACGCACGCCGTTTTTGAGGAGGGCGGCGAAGTCTGTGTTCAGTCCGATGGCGCTCATCGCGAGTACGATGGCGAACTTGCCCGCCTGCCCTAAAAAGTGCGTGAGCGCTTCGGGCAGAACGCCCGTCGTATTGACGATAGAAGCGACGACAAACCACAGAATGAACATGGGAAACACGCGCTTCAGGCTGAATCCCTTGCCTTGCGCCTTGCTGTCCCGCGCCGCAAAAAGCGCGAAAACAAGGCATACGGGCACTATGCAGAGCGCGCGCGTGAGCTTGACGATCGTCGCGTAGCTGCCCGCTTCATGACTATACGAGTAGCCTGCCGCAACGACGGACGACGTATCATTGATCGCCGTGCCCGCCCACATGCCGAAACCGAGGTCGCTCATGCCCATGAGATGTCCGAAGAAGGGGAAGATGAATACGGCGAGCACGTTGAACAGGAAGATCGTCGAGATGGAAAAGACGATGTCCTTGTCCTTCGCGCCAATGACGGGAGCCACCGCCGCGATGGCGGAACCGCCGCAGATCGCCGTGCCCGCGCCGATCAGCGTCCTCGCATCGCCCTCGACGCCAAGAAGCCTTCCCGCCCCCCACGCGACGAAAAAAGCTGTCGCAAGCGTCGACGCCATGACAGCAAGCGACTGCGAGCCGACCGTCAAGACGTGGTAGAGATTCATCTCAAAGCCTAAGAGGATGATCGCATACTGCAAGATCTTCTTGCCCGTGAAGCTGATGCCCGCCTCGAAGTTCTTCGGCCGCGCAAGACGTGCAAAGCACATGCCGAGAAGGATACCAAACACAGGTCCGCCGATGATCGGGAAGAACTGCCCAAGGATATACGCAGGAACGGCAAAAAGCAGCGCGTAGACGATGCCCCGTACATATTCACTTTTCATTCTGAAAAACATCTCCTTTGAAAATTGCCGCATTCTTATATTTAGAAAGCATTGACAAATGTATACGCTTTTAGTGTACCACTTTTTCCCTCACACTCAAAGTTTTTTCTGCCAGCGAGAGAACGGCATACGCATGAGACTGGCGTTCAGATAGCGGCTGTCGTCGGAGACCTCTTCGCCGAGCCAAGGCGGCGCTTCAAAGGCTTCGTCTGCGGCGGCAAGCTCGATTTCAGCGACGATAAGCCCCTCGTTTTCCCCCGAGAAGCAGTCGATCTCCCAGAGATGCGCACCGTATCTTTCTCTGTAGCGGCGCTTTTCGATCCAAGGACGCTCGCAGAGCGCAAGCATAGCGCGTGCATCGTCCGGAGGAATCGCATATTCAAACTCCAAACGCTCGACGCCTCGCGTCGGTCCCTTGACGGTCAGATAGGCGCTTTGCCCTGCAAGGCGCACGCGCACGGCACGCATCGCATCTGCTGCAAGGTATCCCTGCGCGATTTCTGTGCCTTCGCCCCGCGGCTGCCAAAGCTCCTTTCTGACGAGGAACTTGCGTTCAATTTCCTTTGCCATACAGCTCCTTTCCGCTTCCTCAGCAGCACAGGAAGCTTTCCGAAAAAATAGAAGCCCTCCGCAAAAAGGAGGGCTTCTGTCGTTCAGCGTGCGCCGACGATGTACTCGACGAGGTAGAGCACGATCGGGATCGTCACGCAGAAGATACCGATGAAGTCGATGTAGACGCCCGTCTTGATCATCTTCGTGATCGGCACATAGCCCGATGCGTAGACGATAGCGTTCGGCGGCGTCGATACCGGCAACATGAACCCGAGCGACGAAGAGAGCGCGATGCCGACCGCGACGGGAATCGGGCTGAAGCCCGCAGCCATAGCGGCAGTAACGCCCAAGGGGCCGATCATGTTCGTCGCCGCCGTGTGCGACGAAAGCTCCGATAAGAGAAGCGCCATGACGGAGAAGATCGCGACCATCATGAAGAGCGACGGCTCGCCGCCCATCCAGCCGACGATGCAGTCGCCGACCCACGTCGAAAGCCCCGTCTTATACATCATGCCGCCCATCGCGAGACCGCCTCCGAAGAGGATCAGCGTGCCCCACTCGATGCCGGCGGCTGCATCCTTCCAGTTCAGCGTGAACTCGCGCTCCTTCCAGTTGACGGGCAGGAAGAAGAGGATCAGTGCGCCCATCATCGCGGCGATCGCTTCGGGGAACAGCTTGCCGTACATCTTGAGGATCGGCGACTCCGGTCCCAAGACGATGTTCAAAATGCCGGGCGTGACCCAGAGCAGGACGGCGACGATAAAGCCGACGAGCGTGTTCTTCTGCGCCCGCGTCCAGCCGCCAAGCGCACGCCGCTTCTCGGCGATGAACGCCTCTGCGCCTTCGATGCGCTTGACGTCCGCGGGGAACATATTGACGAGAATCAGATAAGCGATGATGAAATAGACGACCATAGCGACAAAACCCCAGATCATCCATTCAAAGAAGGAGATGTGTATGCCTGCCATCTGATCGAGGAAGCCGAGCATGATGATGTTCGGAGGCGTGCCGATCGGGGTCAAAACGCCGCCGATGGAGCACGAATACGCCGTCATGAGCATGAGACCCGTGGCGTACTTGTACTCGTGCAGCTCGATCTTTTTGCCGTTCGCGGCGAACATCTCCTTGATCGCTTCCAAAAGTCCGAGTGCGATCGGGAACATCATCGCCGCCGTCGCCGTATTGCTGACCCAGCCCGAGCACAGCGCACAGGCAAGACCGACGGCGAGGAAGATGCGCCTGGGATTCGAACCGACCCAGGACATCGACAAGAGGGCGAAAGCGAACTTTCGGTCAAGTCCGTGCATCATCATGCCCTTGGCGATGATAAAGCCGCCCATGAAGAGGAAGATCATCGGATTTGCGAATGCCGCATAGGCGTCCTTTGCTCCCACAACGCCGCAGATAACCGCAAGCGTCGGACCCAGGAGCGACGTCACCGGAATCGGTATCGGCTCCGTGATCCACCAAAGCGCGATCAGCGTCATGATCGCCAAAAGCTTGTGCGCCGGAAGCGGCAGATCGGCAATCGGCGTGATCATGACGAGAATGGCGCAGATCGGCCCGCAGATCATGCCGAAGGTACGCCGTTTCCGATCAAACGCCAACTCAGCCTCATGAATCTTGTCGCCTTGGCTTTTTGTTTCCGTACTCATTTAGTAACACCTCCATTACGTTGAAGCGAACGGTATGGAGCACCCGTCCCATAACTGGCGGTTATCCCCGTATAACACACCAGAATTATTACTCTTTTATGATAATATAAAGCACGCGATTTTACAATAGAAAAGATACGTTTCAAAAGGAAATACGAACTAAAATTTGCCAAATTTATTTCAAGGAAGCACGGATAAAATCCTCCTAATCCTGCCCGAAATGGAAAATATCATTTGCGTAAAGAAACAAGACCTTTTATAATAAGAAAGTATCATGCGGGCGAAACCTTGTCCGCAGTCGCGTGCCGCCGCACATGGCGGATGCACATGAAAATGTTGAAAAAGAAGGTATGATCTTGCAGAACCATTCAACGCCCCCTGCCGCGCCGAAAAAGAAGCGGCGCATCTTGCCGTACGTCGCTATCGTATTCGTTTTCTTTGCTGCGGCTGCGGCGGGCGCACTCTTCGCCTCGACGAGCCTCTTGGACAAGGATTCGCCGAAAGCGGATGAAGAACATCTCCTGACGGCGAAAGACAAAGCGACCATCATGATCATGGGCGTCGATCAGAGAGAGGACGACGTCGGGCGTTCCGACACCTTGATGGTCACGATGATCGACCCCAAGAAGAATCAGGCGGCGCTCCTCTCCGTACCGCGCGACACGCGCGTGAAGATCAAGGGGCACGGCTACGACAAGATCAATGCCGCCTACGCTTACGGCGGGCATAAGCTCAGCGAGAGCACGGTCGAGGATCTTTTGGGCGTGCGCATCGACCACTACATCATCATCAACACGCACTCCTTCCAACGCATCATCGACGCCTTGGGCGGCATCGACATCAACGTGGAAAAGCGCATGTACTACGAAGATCCGTGGGACGATGACGGCGGTCTTTTGATCGACCTCAAGCCGGGGATGCAGCACATGAACGGCAAGACCGCCGTGACCTATGTGCGCTATCGCGACGAAGAGGGCGACATCGGCCGCATCGAGCGCCAGCAAAAGTTCATGAAAGCCGTGATGGAGAAGGTCACATCGCCCGCTATCGTCACGCGTCTGCCCGCTGTCATCAAGGAAGTCATGGGCTCGATCGAAACCGATCTCTCCTTCCGCCAGCTCTTAGAGTTTGCAGGCACGCTGAAGGACGCGCAGAAGAACGGGCTCAAAACCGATATGGTGCCGGGACGCCCGCTCTACATCTCAGAGATCAGCTATTGGATCCCCGACATCGTGAAACTCCGGCAGACCGTCGCCAGCACGCTCGGCATCGACGTCAACGCTTCGATGCGCGCCGCTATGGAGCGCGAGAGCAGCGAATACGAAAACTCGATTCCCGCAGGCGCTACGGAAGTTCCCGCAGACGACCATTCGATCGGACGCATCAAGGAGCGCACGAGTGCAGGAAAAGCGGAAAGTTCCGCCAAGGAGCAGCGCCGCACGGATGCGAGCGACAAGGACGATAAGAGTACGGGCAGCAAGGAGCGCACGACAGCGCCGCCGGAACGCAGAAACACGACCGTCGATACGGACGCACCCCGCACGCGCACAGATGCAGCGGATGCTGCGCCGTCAGCAGACAGCGCCGTCCCCGTTCCCGGCGGCACGATCCCGCAGAAAACGCAATGACGCAGCCTTGTGCATAGAGACACGACATAAAAAACGCCCCGTCATAAGCCGCAGTCGCGGCTTATGACGGGGCGTTTTGCGTGCAGCCTATCCCTCGACGATCGGCACGCCGCTCGACGTGCCGAGCCGCGTCGCGCCGGCGGCGAGCATCGCTTCGGCAGCCGCGCGGTCACGCACGCCGCCCGACGCCTTGACGCCGAGAGCTTCGCCGACGCTCTCGCGCATGAGCTTCACATCCGCTGCCGTTGCGCCGCCCGTCGAAAATCCCGTCGACGTCTTGACGAAATCCGCGCCCGCCTCCTTCGCCAAGCGGCACGCGCGGCGCTTCTCCTCGTCGGTCAAAAGACACGTCTCGATGATGACCTTCGTGAGCGCCCTGCCCTTCGCCGCCCGAACGACGGCTTCGATATCCGCCTTTACATAAGCGTCGTCTCCATCCTTGAGCCTGCCGACCGCGATGACCATATCGACCTCTTCTGCGCCGTCCGCGATCGCCCGCTTCGTCTCAAACGCCTTGACCGCAGACGGCGTCGCCCCCTGCGGAAAACCGATGACCGTGCACACCTTGACCCCGCTCTCTCGGAGCGCCTGCGCCGCAAATGCCACCCAGATCGGACTGACGCAGACAGAAGCAAAACCGTGCGCCTTCGCCTCTGCCGTCAGCTTCTCCAAATCAGCCTGCCGCGCATCCGTCCGAAGCAGCGTATGATCGATGCACTTCGCCAATTCCATCGAATCCCTCCCTCGGATAAAGAAAGCGGTCGCCTAAAGTCACATGCGCGGATGAACTTACGGGCGAGCCTGCATTCTTTATATGCGGCTTTTCAGACCGCGCTCTCTTCAATCGTCAAGAAATTGATGAAACCCGTGATCTCCAGCACATCTTTCACATCGCGGTTCACATGCAGGAGCTTCATGCTGCCCTGCTTATTCATCTGCTTCTGCGCCACCAAGAGGACGCGCAGACCTGCCGAGGCGATGTATAGGACATCTGCAAAGTCGAAGATCAACTCTGCCGTATCGGCGATACCCGCGCCGATCACCTTGTCCAGCTCCGCCGCCGCAAGGGTGTCCAAACGGCCGGAAAGTGCGATGCGCCATACGGCGCCTTGATGCTCCTCTTTTATTTCCACTCGATGCGCTCCTCTCAAACTGCAAAATGTTCCCCTGAAAATTATAGCGGAAACGGTATCGCCGAATCAAGTCTTTCCATCCAAGCGCTTGCGTATCGTCAGGATATTCTTGCCATCCTCGCGGGCATAGTGCATTTCATCGACATTCTTTTTCGCGAGAAATACGCCGAGCTTGCCGACTTCACGCTCTTCGGCGGAAAGGGTTGTATCGGGATCGCCGCACGCGAGCGGGTCGTAGTATGCGCCCTCATCGACAAAGGTGATGCGGACAGCGGACGGCGTCTCTTCCACCGCCGCGCAGATCGTCACGCAGCCTTCGCCCGCGCCGTAGGCGTGCGTGGCGATGTTGACAAAGATCTCCTCGACGGCAAGACCAAGCTGCATCTCGGCTTTTGGGGGGCATGACAAAGGCGCAAGCAAAGTTTCGATAAATGCGTTGACGCGCGCGAGATTTTCCAACGTCGCTTTCATGCAGATTTTCTCTGCGCCGTTCGGTATCGCCCCAGCGCCGACGCCTTCTTTTTCAGCGCGTCCCTTGTAAGAGAGCGCAAGCATCGTGATATCATCCGACTGCTCCGCCGCACCCACGAAGCGGTTGAGCGACGCGCGCACAGCGGCGAGCAGTTCCCTAAGATGCGGAGGCTCTTCGCAGACCTCCATAAGGCTGGAGAAGAGCCTCTTTTCGCCGTAAAGCGCGTCCTCTTCATTCGCCGCTTCGGTCACGCCGTCGGTGTAGCAAAAGAGCACGTCGCCGGCACGCATCGTTGTCGTCTGTGCGACGTAGTCAAAGCCCTCCATGCCGCCAAGCACGAAGTTGCGCTCTACGTCGAGCGGCTGGAAGCCGCCGTCTGCCGCACGGATGAGGACGGGCGGCGTATGACCGGCGTTCACATAAGAGAGCGTGCCGTCTCTGAGATCGAGCACGGCGATGAACGCCGTGACGAACATCATCGTTTCGTTGTTCTGGCAGAGCTGTTCATTGGCGCGGACGGCAGCGTCTGCGAGATCGTCGCCCGCTTGAAGCGCCTGCATGACATTCTTCAAGATGACCTTGGCGACGACCATGAAGAGCGCAGCGGGGATGCCCTTGCCCGATACATCGGCAATCGTAATCACAACGTGATCGTCGTCGAGCAGATAAAAGTCATAAAAATCGCCGCCGATCACCTTCGCCGCGTCCATCATCGCATAAATGTCGAAGTCTCGGTGATCGGGAAACGGCGGGAAAATATTCGGCAGCATATTTTCCTGAATGCGGCTTGCAACGGAAAGCTCGGTCGCGATGCGCTCCTCCTTCGCCGTAATTTCAGCGAGGTTCTTCATATAGCGCACAAGCTCATCCGTCATGGCGTTGAAGGAGATGGCAAGGCTCTCGATCTCGTCGCCCGTCTTGATATCGAGCTTTTTCTCCAAGTTGCCGCCGGCGATCTCGCGCACGCCGTCCGAAAGTGCGCGAATCGGACGCACGAAATGCTCTGACGCCCTGCGCCCCGCATAGATCAGCACGAAGAACAACAAGGCTACGACGCAGGCGATCAGAAGCGTCGTGCGCACCATGTAGCCGTCGAGCTTTTTTACACTCGCGTCGGTCATCCGGCGGATCGTCGCATCGTTTTGCACGGCGGGCGCGATGACTTCCTGCTTCGGGATGCCGACGGCGCATGTCCAGCCCATGCCTGCGATGGGCGCATAGGCGACGTCGTACAGCGTACCGCCGACGACGATCTCCGTGAGCCCGCGCCCGCCCGCGGAGATCTCACGCGCTGCGAGCGCCAAAGGAGCCTCGGCGGTGCGTCTGAGATCGAATCCTTCATCGACGTTGACAGCCAATTCGCGCATAGCCGTGTCGCAGGTATTTGCGTCAAGCGTCGAAAGGATCACTCGACCTTTTCGATCAATGACAAAAGCGAATTGCCCTTGATAATCGCTGACGGCGTCGATGATCTTCCGAAGATCGGCGACGTATGCGCCCATCGCCACGACGCCGGCGAACTCCCCCTGCCGCTCATACGGCATCGAACAAAAAAGACAAAGCTCGCCGTTGAGCGCATCCTTCTCCACGTCGGAAAAAACCAGCCCGCCGCGTTCCTTTGCGAGCTTATACCACGGGCGCGTGCGCGAGTCAAAATGTGCGCCCTGCAAGTCGGAGTAGGTGTCGGTCAAAATCGTGAAGCCGCTTTCCGAGGCGGCGAACGCCGTGACCATGAAGCGATTGAGCCGCATGAAGTCGAGGGCAAGCGGCGCGATGTTGGCGGCATAGCCAATCTCTTCGGCAAGCGCAGCATCCGTGCGATCGACATCGGCGGCAAAGAGCAGCTGCGGCGTCAGCTTGCCGCCGTTTCGCGCGTCGGGCGGCAGGACGGTGTACGGCGTGCAGCTCTCCGGCTCCGAGGCGATGCGGCTCATCTCGCTTGAGAGGATCTCTACGTCGCGGCGGATGCTCTCCAGCTTGCCGTCAATATCGTTCGCCTTGTCGTCCACGATGTTTTGCAGCTCGATCTTCTTCTGCTCCAGCAGAGCGGCGGAGCTGCTCGTCGTCGCTTCGCGTCCGATCTCCCTGCCGCTCTCGACCGCATCGAGCCGTGCGCCGAACATGCCGTAAAAGCCGATGAAGCTCAAGATAACGAGCGTCGAAAGGCTCGTCGACAGCACGACGAGAATCATGCGCCCGCGTATATGGAGCCTCGTCCATCGTTTGAGATTCATGGCGCTTCCCCCTCAGAGCGGCGCGTCTCGACAAGATCGCGAAGATTCGCCGCCGCAGGAGAAAGCGCGAAAGCATCCGCATCGATCGCAACGCCCATAGGATTGTGCAGAACCATCGTTTCCTCTCCCTTGCACAGCGGGAAAAAGCCCGTGAAGAAGTACCCCATCGCACGCAAGACCTCGTAAGCGGCGACAGCGTCCGCATCGGCGAGATTCAAAAAGACGTTCGCCGTCTGCAAATCCGCTCGGCGGCTGCGTTCGATTTCCCGCACCCGCACTTGGAGATCCGCCCCCGCGCGATGCACGAAGATGGACGTGCATCGCTGACGATCATCGTACTCTGCCAAGAGTGCGCTCTTGCCGCGAAGCGCACCGCACGCGGTCGAGATCGCTGCACGCCGATGAAGCGCAGCGTAAATCATCTCCGCCGCACCTCTGCATACGGCAGGTACGAAGATCCTGCACGGCAAAGCGTCAGGCAAAAGGACTTTCACGAGCAGGATATGCGGATGCTTCAAATTTGTATCCTTTGCATACGAATACTGTCCCTCGGTCAAGAACTCCGCCATCAAAAGAGCGGTCGGTGAAAAGCCCAGCTCTTCCAAGCGGCGCTGCGTAATGTCGTGATACGCGACGCTTCGGCAAAAAAGCGCACGAAGATGCAGACGCTTCGCCTGCTCCACCGCCCTTCGAAAAAGCTGCGGCATGACGCCTGCACCGCGATGCGCCTTGCGCACGATGCCCGTCGCAATCGTACCGCAGTCGGCGTCGATGTGCAGCGCAAGCATGGCGGCGATCTCGCCCGCACTTTCGGCAACGAGAAAATGTGTACGTCCGCCCGCGTGCAGCTCTCTCAAATATTCCGCGCGATAAAAATCCGGCTGGAAGTAACTCGCGCCGTATTCTTCGCGAATGCACGCGACCAAACCCGCCGCATCCTCCGGCGCAAAGTCGCGCAGCAAAATATTCGGCTTTGCCATGACATCACCCTCCTGCCTCTTGTCCGCATTTCATGCGCACAGTCAAATTATTGACGCCGAACGTCGTCTTGTAGTGAATCGCTTCCGCCGCCTGCAAAATCATCGCTAAACCCAAGGCGTCGCCGAGCGCCAAAGGATCCTGTGTCTTGCGATGCTCATAATAGTCCAGCGGATTGAACAGCTTGCCGCCGCTTCGTATGCGCAGCACGACCGCAAGACCGTCCGCCTCCGCGAGCACGAGGAGCCGCACGTCGATCATCGCGGCATTATCGTCCGCAAAAGCGTGCTCGCGAATGCTTAAAAGCATCTCCTCGACAGCAAGGCAGACGAGCAGATTATCCTTGTGTACGACGCCGTTCTGCCGACAAAACGTCTCGATTGCTGCGCTGCTTGCAACGATCTCGTGCGCATCCGCACGCACAGAAAAGGAAATGTAGCGGCCGTCACGCTCGGCGCGTCTGTCCTGCAGAAGAAGTCCCGCATAGCCGCGACGCGCATAGAACGGACGCACGAGGAAAAGGATCGCCAAAGGGATCAGCGCGGACAGCGTGTATGCCGACCATACGCCGACAAGACCGAAATGTTTCGACAAAAGCCATGCGGGTACAAGAAGAAAGAGAAACGACTTGCCAAAGATCAATACATTCGCGAGCTTCGTAAAGCCCGCCGCCTGATAATAGAAAAAGAGCAGGTAGCACCACATCGACGGCACAAGACTCACGGCGAAGATATGGAGCGCCTGCGTTCCGAGTGCGGCTTCCGCCGCGCCGCTCATGCCAAAGGCGCGGCAGACTTCCATCGGAAAAAGGACCATCACCGCAGAGGTCAAGAGCATCAGGAAAACGCCGATGCGGTGCGCCTGTCTCTCGATGCGGCGCACGCTGACCGTATCCATCTCCTGTGTAAATACGCTGACGAAGCCCGCCGTCGCCTGCGCCAAACCGCCGAGGATCACGAGCGCGAAGTTCTCGATCGCCGTCACGACCGAAAGCGCAGCAAGGCCGCTGCTTCCTGCGGCGGCGACGACAAGCCGATTCAGAAACAGCAGCCGGAAAAAGATCAAAAGATTGTTGAGCGCCGACGGCGTACCGCAGCTTGCAATCTGGCGAAGAAGCGCGGCGTTCATGGAAAACGACGGTCGAAACGCATCCTTTGCGAAGAACAGACGCGTGATGCCGACGGCGGACGCGCCGACCGTAGCGACCGCCGTGCCCCAGACGACGCCCGCAACGCCGCAGCCGAAGCCGCATACAAAGAGCAGGTCGAGCGCGATATTCGCCGCCGCCATGCCAAGAAACACCACGAGCAGGAGCCGCAGCTTGCCCAAGAGCTTCAGAAAATTGTACGGCAGGTAAAAGAGCGTCGTGCCGAAACCGCCCAGAAGACAAACGACGCTGCAGCGATACGCCTCTTCATACAATTCCGGCGTACAGCCCAAGAGAGGCAGCAGCACATCGAGCCAGCCGCAGCAAAAGCCCCCCGCCAAAAGCGCGAGAACAACCCCCAAGAGCGCCGACAGAGAGAACGCTTCATTCGCCGCCTTGCCGTCGTCGCGCCCCAAGGCATAGGCGCAGACGGTCGAACCGCCGACGCCGACGAGTGAGCCGAGCGCCGCGAACACCGAATAAAACGGCACGATGATGCTCATGAGCGCCAAGCCGTCTGCACCGAAGAACGCGCCCGCCAAGACACTGTTCGCGATCATGCTCGCCATCGCGCCAAACATCGCGAAGATCGACGACGTCACATGCTTGAAGAACACACGCTGCAAAAATATTTCGTTGTCCGCGAGAGCGTTTTTCTCATTCATGTTCCATGATTTCCCGAATCTTATCCTTGTAATTCCCCTTGATAAACGCACACGTCAAGGGCGACTTGGCAAAAAGACTGCCGTAATTCAGCGAGGTCGCCGGACAGCGGTTGCACAAATACTTGTGCGGACATGCCGCGCACTCCGCTTCATGCTCGAACACATCGCGGTAAGTGTACGCCATATACTGCGCGAGCGGCGAATCGTTCAGCGCTCTCTTGATGTCGTACCCGCCCGTGAGGATATTCGGCGCCTTCTCCTCCATCTCCGTGCCGCACATCGGCATACACGGCAGAAGTCTGCCGTCGGGCAGAAGATGTGGGAACAGCTTGCTCGCTTCGCAAAGGCGTTCGCCCTCCTGCGCTTTCGTGCCGCAGCCGCCCAAGGCAGGCAGCGTATAATTCCCGCCCGTCGCATGGAAACAGCCTGCGAGCTTCACGGCGCGAAACGGCATACCGTCGCGCTTCATCTGCGCAATCAGATCCAGATAAGCATTCAAAAGCCGCGCCGTCTTGACCTCCGTATTCTGCGTCTTTTTCCAGTTGCCCGTATTGACGACGTCGGACACGCGCCAGAAATCGACGTCAAGCTCCTTCATCAGCCGATAAGTATCATCGAGCGCGTCCATGCTCTTTTCATGCAGCACCGTCGTAACAATGACGCCGTAGCCGCGCCGCTTGAGCCGCCGGATCGTCTCTATGGTTTTTTCCTCCGCTCCCGTAAGACCGCGCATCCAGTCGTGCCGCCCCACGCCGTCGAAGCTCAGGAGAAAAGAATTCAGATGCAAATGACGGCTTTCTAATTTATCGAGAAATGCGTCGGTAATCAAAAGTCCGTTAGAAAAAATCTCTTCAATATAAATGCCCTCGTCGATCAGCATATCGACAAAATCCCAGAAGTCACGACGCACAAGCGGCTCGCCGCCCGTCAAATCGACCATAGCGATGTTCGCTTCCTTCATCTGGCGCACGACTTCTTCGCACTGACGCATCGTCGGCTCGCCGTAGATATTTTCATCGCAGGAGATGTAGCAATGACGGCAGCGCAGGTTGCAGTTGCCGGTGATCGACCACGTCAGACTGTGCGCCATCAAGGTGTCGGCATAGCGATACTTCTGCTCCTCAAGAAGTCCTTGATCGCCCGAACGCTCCTCCAAAAAGCCGAGATCAAAAAGCTTCTGCCCCGCTTGGCGCATACTCTGCGGCAAGAGCGGATCGTCTATAGAAACGCCGGGCTTCGTCAAGATCTCGATGGCTTCCTTCTGCATACGCGTAAGAGGAAGCGTCTTGCCATACTCGCCGCTCCATGCCTGCCAATCGTAGAGCGCGAACTCGCGGTCGCGCCAACCGCGCAGACGATAGCGGGGCTTCAAAGTCACATAGCGCATAGTTTCCTCCTGTATTGTTCGAAAAGTAAACGGCTTAGAAAAACAGCCGCCCGCCGCAGATGCACGGCGGGCGGCTGTAGCTTTCGGGACGGTGAAATTGCGGTCTTAGACCTTCGCGCTTCCCTTGATCGTCTCGTGCGTACCGGCGTCTTCGCCCTTGCACGTGACCTTGCCTTTGTTGATGCCGCCCGCAACAGCGTCAAGCGCCTCATCGGACAGATCTTTCGCATCAGAAGCGAGGTATGCTTTCGCTTCGTCAATCGAGATGTCGAATCCCGCACTCTTGGCGATCTCGCCAATCTTCTTGAGATCTTCGTCGGATGCGTCTGCGATATCCTTGCCGCCGAGCACCTCGTTCATGCGGCTGCGCAGCGTCTCATCGGAAATAACCTTTGCGTAAAAATCTGACATTTTGCTCATGATCGTTTTCTCCTTTTCTCTATATGTATGACCTAAAAACTCTCAAAGGATTTGCACCGAGCGATATGCGTCGGCTTCTCCCGTACGACATGCGTTACTTCTTGCCGAGCGAGCCGAGACCGCCGCCCTTGCCGCCGATGTTGGCATGACCCTCGATCTCGTCGTGCGTGCCGGCATTCTTGCCCTCGCACTCAATGACGCCCTTGTTCACGCCGCCCGCGACAGCATCGAGCGCCTCGTCGGAAAGTTCTTTCGCCTCGGCGGCAAGATACTCCTTCGCCTCATCGAGCGAGATGTCAAAACCGGCTTCCTTGGCGATCTCGCCGATCTTCTGAAGCTCTTCGTCTGTGAGATTTGCGATGTCCTTGCCCGCAAGCACTGCGTCAACCTTGGCGCGCAGCCCTGCATCCGAAACGACCTTTGTGTAGAAATCCGACATTTTGCTCATGATTGGTTCCTCCTCTGGATACATGAAATTTCTTCGAGCGAGACGCCGAGCAGAAGCCGCTTACCGGCGCTCATCTATATCTCTGCACGAGGCAGCGGATATACAGATTCAGCAGGCGGAGAGTCCGCCGTCGATAGTGAAAACCTGTCCTGTGATGTATGATGCCTTGTCACTTGCGAGGAATGCGCAGATTTCTGCGACTTCCTCGGATTTGCCGAAACGCTTCATCGGGATGCGTGCAAGAAACTGCTCCCGCTGCTTCTCACTGAAGCCTTCTGTCATTGCCGTGTCAATGAACCCCGGCGCAACGGCGTTGACTCGAATTTTTTTGGCGGCAAGCTCGACGCTGAGCGCACGCGTCATACCGAGGAGCGCCGCTTTCGACGCGCAGTAGCTGCTCTGCCCCGCGCCGCCGCGCTCGGCGTATACCGAGCTGACCTCGATGATCGAGCCGCCGCCCGCACGCATGAGCGGCAAGATCACGCTCTGCGTCGCATGAAACGCGCCCATGAGGTTGCTTTCCAGAACGGCGCGCCACTCTTGTGGCTTCGCCGCGTGAAAGAGGGCGGGCTTCGTGATGCCGGCAGCGTTCACGAGAATGTCGATACCGCCGAGCGCGTCGATCGCGCCTTTCATCTGCGCGGCGATTTCTTCCGCCGCCGTCAGATCGAGAGAAAAGGTATGCAGCGCCGCCTCACGCGCCGAAAGCTCTTCAAGCGCCGCGCTCTTTCGGCGATAGCTGCCCGCGACGCGCGCGCCCTCAGCTAGAAAGAGCCGCGTACAGGCAAGCCCGATGCCGCCGGATGCGCCGATGACGACGGCGCGTTTTCCGTCTAAGAAGCCCAAACCTTACACCTCCATGCGTGCGGCGAGATAGTTGCCATGCACATCCAGCCCCGTCGCCACAATCGAGCGAATCTTGCCGCCGCACTCGCGCTCGCCTCTGAGGAGCGCCGCTCCCAAGGCGATGTTTTCCAGATAGCCGCAGTTCAGGGATTCGCCGAAAATGCACTTCGCGTGCATCGCCCGCACATCGCCGAGCGCTTCTCGACGCGCCGCCTGCTCTTTTGCGTCGAAGCCGCCGCCGTTTTCCGCCGTCAGCACGAGATCGGGCGGCGCATCTTGCCGAACGTAGGCGAGCGCGGCTGTCATCGCCCGCACAGCAGCTTCTCCCTGCGCGTCCGAAAGACGGTTCACATAGGGATAAACAGGGAGTGCGGCTGACGCAAATTTCGTGATGCGGCAATAGCTTTTCGCCGACGATTTCGCCGAGAGCAGCAGCGTCACCGCGCCGCCCGCTATTTTTTCCGACGAGAGCGCCCCCGCCGCATCAAACGATGCGCGAAGCTCAGCCGTCGGATCTTCCACCGCGCCGCAGAGGATATGCGGGGCTTTGCCGCCTGCAAGAAGCAGCGCGGCGTATTCCGCTGCATCGCCCGCGAGAAGCATCGTACTCGGCCCTTGCAGACCGTGGACGATGCAGACCTGCCCTAAGCAGGCGTTTGGCACCGTGTAGGAAAAGACCGTAGGGCTGGCGAGAAGCGGCGCGCCTTCGGCGACGGAATCGGCAAAAGCCGCGTTGTTCTCGACAGGGCCGTAGCCCGAGGTGAAAATCGTACCGATGGCGGCACGGTCAGCTTCAACGTCTGCGTCGGCAAGCGCCTGCGCCGACGACGCCACCGCCAGCTTGGCGTAGCGCGGCGCACGGCGCACCTTCGACGACGGCACGCCCAAGTCGAAGTCAAACGCTTCGGCAAACGCCGCGCCGTCGGGCGCAGAAGCCGCCTTTTCTCCCTGCAGCAGCCTTGCCGCTGTCGCGATCAGCTCTTCTTTTGAACGGACGGACGGCGAGAGAATCCCGATGCCGTCAATGTAAACCGATGTCATACCGCCCGCTCCTTTCCCTTTTCGTATCGCCGCACGACGAGAGCGGCGCTGTTTCCCGAAAACGCAAAACTGTTTTTGATCGCATACTCGGCGTCGAGCGCGAAGCTCTCGTCGGACAGCCGAAGATTCTGAGCGTCTCCGATGCGCGTCGCAAGGCGCGGCATCGGGATGTACTTCTGCTCTATCAAAGAGAGCAGCACACTTGCCAGCTCGATTGCTCCCGACGCACCCATGCAGTGACCGAGAAGCGCTTTCGTCGAGGAGAGCGCGATCTCATGTCCGACATCGCCGAAGAGCTTTTCAAGCGCTTTCATCTCCATCGCATCATTCGCGAGCGTTCCCGTGCCATGCGCGTTGATGCAGCCGATGTCGGCAGGCGTTATGCCGGCGTCTTTGAGCGCATCCTGCATGACGCGGTACGCGCCTTCGCCGTCGGGGCGCGGGCTTGTGATATGATAAGCGTCGTTGCCGAGCGCATAGCCCGCGATTTCGCCGAGGATTCGAGCGCCGCGCGCCTTTGCTCCTTCGAGTGATTCAAAGAGGAAGAACGCGCCGCACTCGCCGATGTTGATGCCGTCGCGGCTTTCGTCGAAGGGATTCGACGTATCCGCAGACAGCGACTTCAAGGCATTGAAGCCGTATGCCGTGACGATAGACAGTGCGTCCACGCCGCCGACGATCGCACGCTCTGAAAGACCGTTTCGGATATAGTCGAGCGCCATGCCCGCCGCCGTCGTCCCCGCCGCACACGACGAGGAAACGATGGAAAGGCTGCCCTCCACGCCAAGGAGTGATTTGGCGTATGCCGAGAAGTCATTCATGTGCGCGATGAAGGAATCGCTTCCCTCCGCTCCCGCTTTCTTTCGCAGGCTGTGGCGGTAAAACGCATCGGAGCTGAAGATCAGCGTGCCGAAAAACATGCGGCACCGCGTTCCCCACGAGGCGATTTCCTCCTTCGTCAGCCCCGTATCTTTCAAAAAGCTCTCTGCCGATTGACGCAGCAGCTCGAAGTAGCGACCATTCGGCTCGTCCGCCGCTGCAAGTCCCTCGACTTCGCCGAACTGTGCGGTCGAAAGCCCCGACGGATCAAACGCCGTACACGAACGGATGCTGCCCGCGCCGTCAAAGCAAGCCTTGGCAAAGGATTCGCGGTCACGCGCCGCGCCTGCGGCAAGACCCATGCCCGTCACGACCACGCGCCGGCTCATAGCGGCTGCTCCGCGTGCTCGGTCACATAGTCGGCGATCGCTTTCACCGTGCGCAGTTTCGCCATCTCCTCGCTCGGGATTTCTCCCAAGCCCCAAGTGCTTTCGATCATGACGACAAGCTCCAAAGAGTCAATGGAGTCCAGCCCGAAGGACGGCTCGCCCTCTTTCACCTCGCCGAACAGCGGGGAATTTTCATCGACGCCCTCCAGCTCGGAAACATCGAGATCCATCGTCTTAACGATCTTGTCGTAAACTTTCTGCTCCAGTGGTGTCAATGTTCTTCCTCCTAAACATATAATGAATGGTACGATGCGACGATACGGTGACGCGGCCAAAAACCTTTTCGGAAAACGCGTGCGCCCGCTTGTTGTCCGCATAGACGGTGTAGGCGGCACGGTTGCATCCCTTCTTTTGAAAGGCTTCCATCGAACGTGCGACGGCGAGAAAAATGCAGCCCGTGTTTTGAAACTCCGGCGCAGCCGACAGGTGTTCGAATACCGCGCTTCGCTCATCGGGGCGTATGACCAGACTGTACGCTGCGAGCTTTTTTCCCTGTTCACCCGCATGGACGAGCAAAAAACTCATGTCGCGGTCGAGCGCTCTTCCCTCATTGTCGAAGAACGGGCGCACGTCCAAACGATTGCCGTATTCGTTGTACGAAGAGTTGTAGAGCGCATCTATGAACTCTGCCGGCGCTTCACTGAACGAGTAAGCGATAAAACCGAGTCGTTCAATGAGAGCGCAGAGCCGATTGCCCTTTTTCTGCATGAACTTCTCCCAGTGGGACAAATCCTTTTCGATGCCGGAGCGAAAGCTTGTGCTGACGTTGCCGACCCAAAAGCCCGCCTTTCGGATGAGCTTGTCGAGCGGCGCAAAATGCGCTGCATCTTCCGTCAAATTGATCCATAGCTCCTTGTCTGAGCGCTTGAGCGCTTCGGCGATCAGGAGTTTCGCGGCTCCCTCGCCGCGCCGCTCGGGTACGGTGAAGATTTGCGCGATGCGATCCGTATCGCCCTCATCGGTCTGTGCGAGGTAGCCGCACGGCCCCTTTTCGTCAAGCAGGATGTAGAGTGCGCCCGAGCCGGAGTCCGCCGCTCTCGCACAGAGATCGGCGTATGCCGTGCGATGATCGCCGAAGAGGCAGATGTAGTCCGTGTACGTCCCCTCGATGATGCGCGGCTTGTGCAAGAGCGTCGCCTCCCTTTTCTCATTCGTCCGTCTTACTTCTTCTCATCCGGCTTTCGCATGTGCGGCGAACCTGCGGCTGCGACGTGCATCAGCTCGTCATCCGTAAGCTCGCGCTCTTCAGCGCTCGGCTCTTCGATTGCAGCGGCAATCCTCTGCCAGATGCGCTCTTCGAGCTTCGCCCGACCGCGCGAAAAGTCCGCCTGGCGGAAGCCCCGTTCCATTTCATCCATGATGCAGCATCTCCTTTCTGTTTCTTATCTTGTGTTTTCCATTCTCTTGTGATTGCCTTCTCGCTTATATATACGAAACGTCAAGGAGAAAATCGCCGCTTTAGGAAAAAATTTTTTCAGAGATTTTTCGGCATTTGTCGAGCAGACGGCGATAGCGATGGCTGACAGCGTTCGCCGTCGAGCCCAGGACGGCGGCGACTTCATCGTTGTCCATATCGAGCGTGTAGCGCATCTCCAGAAGATTGCGTTCATCCTCCGTGAGCTGCTGCAGAATCTCATACGTTCGCTCGCTCGCGGGATCGTCGAAGCTCCCTTCCGTCCGAGCCGCTTGCGTCGGCTGCATCGGCTCGGGGAACTCGGCGACACTCAGTTCCTTGCGCCGATACGCCTTGCGGAAGTAATCGTTGACCTTGTTGTGCGCGATCGTACCGAGCCATGTCGTGATCTTCGCGCGTGAAGCATCATACTTCTCCCAGTTCTCCCACGCCGCGATGAATACGTCCGCCGTCACTTCTTCGGCATCCGCCGCCGAGAGCAGACGACCGTAGATATAGTTGTAGATCTTGCGCCAATGCTCACGATAGACTGCCTCAAACCGGAGCTTCACGTGCATTTTCCCTAAGATGTCTCCCGTCATGGTTCCTCCTGTCTCTGCAAAAACTGCAAAACTGTTCCATCCTTGTTACGCCACCTGACGCTGCACGAGATCAGCGAACAAGCCTCCCTTCGCCAGCAGCTCATCGAAAGCGCCGCTCTCGACGATCACACCTCGATCCATGACGAGAATGCGGTCGGCGTCGCGGATCGTCGACAAGCGATGCGCGACGATGATGCGCGTCGCTTTCAGCCGCTTGAGGCTCTCGGTCACGATCGCCTGCGTATGGTTGTCAAGCGCGCTCGTCGCTTCGTCGAACACGAGGATCGCAGGCTTGCCCACGAGCGCACGCGCGATCAAGAGGCGTTGGCGCTGCCCGCCCGAGATGTTCGAGCTGCCCTCGCTGATGACCGTCTGCATCCCCATCGGCATACTGCGAATATCGTCGGCGATGCCCGCCGCCTCCGCCGCCACCCAGGCATCGTCCTGCGTAAGCGCCATCGTGCCGACGATGTTCGAGAAGATGTCGCCCGTCATGAGCTGTCCGTTCTGCAGCACAACGCCCATCTGCGTGCGCACAGAAGCGAGATTCAGCTCCGCGAGATCCTGCCCGTCGTAGTAAATCGCGCCGTGCCGAGGCTTTTCAAATCCCAAGAGCAGTCGCACAAACGTGCTCTTACCGCAGCCCGAACGCCCGACGATGGCGACCGTTTCGCCCGGCTCGATGCGCAGGCTGATGTCCTTCAAGACATCGGGCTTATCCGCGCCATAGGAAAATGTCAGATGCTCAATGCGGATCGCGCCCGTCAGAACTTCGGCATCGACGCGCTCATCGCTCGCCTCGGGGCGCTCATCCAAGATCGCCTTCATATTCTCAATATGCGGGCGCACGGAGAAGAACTGCACCGCGAGCGGAATCGCCGCATTGAGCGTCGCATTCAAACCCGCGAAAGCCGTGTGAAACGCCATGAACTGCGCGTAACTGATCACCGTCTTGTACGGGTCGTGCCCCTGTTCAAGCGCCATGCGCATGTCGTAGGCGACCACATAATACAGCGCGATGTAAAGGATGAGCGGCTGTACGCTTGCCAATATAAGGCGATAGTTCTCCTGCCAGCGCAGCTTGAGGTTCCACTTCCACTCCTCGCCGAACGCACGGCTCCAAAGGTGGAACGCCTGTCCATCCGCGCCTTGCAGCCGGAACTTCGCAAGACCGATGAAGATCTGCTGTACGACGCCCGCCGTCTTATTGTGCGCAGCGACGCGCTTTCGCTGAAACGACAAGACGTTTCGCGAGATCACGGCGACTGCCGCTGCATAAAGCCCCCAGAGCACGACGGCGATCACCGTGAGCTTCAAGCTGTAATAGCACATGAGGAGCAGGCTCCAAAAGGAAAAGGCGAGGTTGAATACGATATTCAAAAGTTCGCCGCTCAAGATATTCTTGATCGCCACGACGCCCATGAGCCTTTGCACCAACTCTCCCGACGGAAAGCTGCGGAAAAAGCGCGTCGGCAGCGCGAAGAGCCGCCCGAGAAGCGCCGCTTCGACACTCATATCGACGTTTGTCGAGATACGTAAGATCGCAACGGAGCGTGCGATGGTCACGGCGAGCGTCGTAAAGCTCGCGAGGATGACGATCTGCGTGACCGTCACGAGTCCTTGGTAGTCGAAGATCGGCAAGATGTCGTTGAAGATGGTTTCCGTCACCATCGGTGCGATGAGCGCCACAACACCCGCGATGAAACTCGCGAGGAAGATCACCTGATAGTCCTTCTTCCACAGACGCACGGCGATGAACTTCAGGAGATCCATAGGCGTGAGCCTCTCCGTCGGCAGCCCCGCATAGCAAGCGAAAGCGTCCGTGTCAATCTCTCGGGCGACCTCGGGTGTGAGCGGCTTGCCCTTCGGGAAGCTCCGACTGACGATCTTATACTGCGTCGGCGAGATCGGCAAAAACGCCGCAAGCTCCTTTTTCCTGCCGTAGTAGCCGAGAATCACGCCGCTGTCCTTTTCATACCAGCCCTCTTCCAAATGAATCAGACGCATCGCCATCCCCGCCTTATCGACAAGACGGCGAATCAGTCCGATTTGATCGAGTTTCTTGGCGATCTCAGGCGCGATCTTCAAACTGCGCTCCGGCATGGCGAGAGCGTGCGCAATACAGCCGACGATGAAAGCGGCGTCCTCGCAGACGACGCTTTCAGAAAAAGCGCCCGCGCGAAAGAGCGAATCCTCATCCATCAAAAGTGCAACCGATTCGTCGAACAGGCGAATCTCTGAGCGCAGGCGCAGCTCCATCTGCTTCTGGAAGCGAATGTCCTCCGAGCCGAAGTGGACGCCGATCAGCATGGAAAGGATCCGCTCGTGCTCGGCAAACGTATGGCAAAGCGCCGCCGTGTCGTCCATCGCGCCGTCGAGCATCGCGCCCGACTCCCAGAGCTGCAGCATATCGTCGCCAAGGTTCGCGAGCCGCTCAACCCAAGGAAGCTCCGCGAGCTTGGCGAACCAGACCTTCATCTGCGGCAGATGAAAGTCGGCAGAATACGCCGAAAAAGCCGCAGGCTCCACTTCCGTATCCGAGACTGCATAAACGCCGATCTCAATCTGACTAAACTCGTCAAACGCCGGATAAACGACCGCCCCCGCGGAAAGTTCCATCAAAAACATCTGGCGAAAAGCGGCGGCGTTCTTCGTCACCGCATAGACTTCCACTTTTCCCGCTGTAATCTTGAGCATCTGCTCTTCTCGGCATGGGAACCGCTGTCCCGCTAAGAGCTGCATGTCAGTCCTCCCCTGCTCCCGTTTCTCGCAGCAAGCGGCGATACGCGCCGTCCGCCTGCATCATCTCGCGGTGCGTACCGCGCTCCGCCACCCGTCCGCGCTCTAAGACGATGATCTCGTCGCAGTCGCGGATCGTCGACAGGCGATGCGCGACGATGAAGCACGAGCAGCCGCGCCGCCGGATATTTTGCAGCACCTTCATCTCTGTCACGGGGTCGAGCGCACTCGTCGCCTCGTCAAGGATGAGCAGCGCAGGATTTCTCGCCAAAGCGCGCGCGATTTCCAAACGCTGGCGCTGCCCTCCGCTGAAATTCGTGCCGCCCTCGCTGACCTCGCTCTCGTAGCCGCCGTCGAGCCGCAGAATGTCCTCGTGAATACACGCATCCTTCGCCGCCTCGATGACGTCGGCACGCCGAATCGACACATCAAAGAGCGTGATGTTTTCCTGCACCGTGCCGCTGAGGAAAAAGATGTCCTGATTGACGACGGCGACCGAGCCGGTGAGCACGCTCCTCGGCACATCGCGCCGCCGCACGCCGTCGAAGCGGATCTCCCCCGACCATTCCTCGTACAGCCCCGAGATGATACGCGCCACGGTCGATTTGCCGCTGCCCGAAGGCCCCACGACAGCGACCCAGCGTCCCGGCTGCAAGGAGAGATCGAAATGTTCTAAGAGCGGCGGCTCCAACGGACTGTAGCCGAAGGAAACATCCGAAAGCTGCAGCGCCCCCGCCAAACGATGCGGCATCGGCGCCGCATCGACCACATTCGCCGCGCCGTTTTCCTTCGCCAATACGCCGCTTGCCGCATCGTCGGCATCTGCCGCATAATTCAGCGAATCAATCGGATAGCGGCGCACATCGTCGAGGCGGCGCAGCTGCATCTCCGTCGTCTGCAGCGTCGTTCCGAGCGTGACGAGCTTGTTGATCGGACTTTGAAAATTCGCGATAAGATGCTGAAAAGCGATGTAAATGCCGGCGGTCATGACGCCCTCCATGATGGAAAAGCCGCCGACCGTCATGATGACGGCGGTGTTCAGTCCCGCCAAAAACGCCGGCAGCGCGGATGCCGTCAGCGACCAAAGCTCGATCTCCTGCGCGCTCCGCAGCACCTTCGCATGGTAGCCCGCCCACTTCGAAAAAAGGTCTGCTTCCGCACCGTTCGCCTTGACCGTCTCAATCATGAGAACGCCGTTCATCAGCGTGCCGTACTCCTTGCCAGCTTCCTGCTGCACGCGCATGTTGAGGTCGGTGATCCTGCGCCGAAGCGCGAGAAACACGCCGATCTCCGCCGCGCTGAAGCCGAGGCCGATGAGCGTTAGGGAGACGCTGTACTGCAGGAGAAGCAGCAGAAAAAACATCGCGACGAAGAAATCAAGCGCCGCCGTCGCCGCCGCGTTTGACAAGACGGCGGCGACGGACTCGTTGAACGCGATGCGCGAAGCGACCTCCGCCGCATAACGCTGCTCGAAAAACTGCATGGGCAGGCGCAGCGTATGCCAAAAGAAACTCGCGGAGTCGGCAAGCGTCAGCTTCTTCTGCCAGCGCGTGAGAACACGGGCGCGAAGCGCCGTCAAAGCGCCGACAAGACCGATGGCGCAGACCATCGCCAAGATCAGATTAAACAGCCAGTCGGGATGACGCGCCGTCAGAATCTCATCCAAAAAGATCTGGTTGAACACGGGCTGCGCCAAACCCGGCACAATCATCAAAAGCGTGAGGATGCTCACAAAAAGCACTGCCGCACGGTCGTGCCGCAGCTTCTTCGCGATCGCATGAAATACGCTGTACGGCGCACCCTCGGGACGAAAGTTCTCACCGGGACGAATCTTCAGCGCGATGCCCGTAAACGACGTGCGAAACTCTTCCCACGGCACCGTGCGCCGCCCGACGGCGGGATCGTTGAGGTAAGCTCTGCCGTTCTTGACGCCTTCAAGGACGACGAAATGGTTGAACTCCCAATGGATAATCAGCGGGTACTCCGCCTTCTTCACAGCATCCGGCGTCATCTGCACGCCCTTCGCCGTACAGCCGCGCCCGCGCGCCGCTTTCAAAACGCAGCTCGCATTCGAACCATCGCGGTTCACGCCGCATTCGGCGCGCAATTTCTCAAGCGGCGCCCACAGCCTGTAATGCGCCAAGATCATGGCAAGCGCCGCCGCGCCGCACTCGGTAGCCTCCATCTGCAAGATCGTCGGCACCTTGACGCGCAGCTTCCTCGCACGCTCGCCGCCAAACATTCGCTTTATCCAATTCATGGCGTCACCTTGATCTCAGCCATTGGCTCACCTTGTAGAACACCTTCTCAATCGGCGGCTTGCGTTCGATGACGATAGACCCTTTACAGAAGCTGCCCGCCGTGATGTCTGGCCGATCGCCGACAACCGATGTCCAGAGATATTCGTTTGATTCATCTTTCACGAGGTCGAAACGCACCTCCATCAAGGCGCTTTTCTTCTGCTCGGCGATCCACTGGGCGAGGTATGCGTTGCCAATCGACTTCTGCGCTCCCTGCGCCGACAGCGGGTACTGCGACACTTGGCGCACGATGCCGACGAGACTGCCGGACTCCGCCACCTCGGCGCCGCTCGGCGCGACCTGCACGAGCATACCCTGCTTGACGCGCTTGCCCTTCTCAACAGGAATATACAAAACGCCCGTCAGTTCATCAATGCCTTGCGTCAAGCGAATGCGGCAGATCGGCATCCCCCCCGAGATCACCGTGCCGTCGTCGACCATGACCTCGTCAACGATGCCGTCATAATCGCTGTAAATACTCTCCGTGACGAGCTGCTGCTGACGCTTCTGATCGTACTGATAGGCATAGCTCATCGCCTCGCGCCCACTCGTCGCAAGCCCGAGACCTTGACGCGCCATCGTCGCATCCATCGACTTTTCCGCCTGTTCGACCTGCGCGATCAAGTCGCCTTTGGCGATCGGCATACCGTACTTCGCGTAAACATGGACGATCTTGCCGCCGCTGATATGCGAAACATTCACCGTGCCGGCGGCGTCCATGATGAGCCCCATCCCCTCGACCGCCACCGTAAACGAGCCGAACACCGCCCAGAGCAAAATCGAGCCGATGAAAATAGCGACCGCCGCCAAGAGCGCCCACCCTGTCGGCGATGTGACCGAGACCATTTTATCCAAGCGGTCGGGGGAGCGCAGCTTATCCAAAGCCTCACGGCTGAACAGCAGATTGTTCTCCTTCGTCATGCGCCCTCCTCCAACTGAACGGCAGCCTTCGTGCCGGATTCCAAGCCTTCCTTGCCCGAGGTGATTACGACATCGCCCTCCGAAACGCCTGCTAAGATCTCGATATATTCCTTATCCTGCACACCGACGCTGACCTCGCGCATCTCGATCTCCTGCCGTTCGTTCCAAACGTAGACGAGCGGATGCTCCGACAGCGGATTTTCCACCGCCGCCAGCGGCACGGTCAAAGCGCGATGCTCCTGAAATGAGCGAAGCTCCACGTTCTTGTACGTTTTCATGTCAAGAATCCCCGACGAGTTATCGACGCTCCAAACCACACGGCGCATCTCGGCAGGCTCAGTAAGCGGCGGCTCGACGGAAACGACCGTCGCCGTGAAATCCTGCTTCTCGCCGCGATTGCCGACGCCGTACGACGTATCGTAAGCTTTCTGAAAATCTTCCAGCAGGATCGAAACGCCGACCTTCTGCCCCACGGGATACCAGCGCGCCAGATAGTCCTTAACCGTCTTGGAAAAACGCAGTGCGCCGTTGTTTCCCACAAGAACGAGCGGCGTGCCTGCCTTGACAAAAGCGCCCGCCGCCTGGTAGACGAGCAGGACTTTGCCCGAAATGGGCGCCGTCACCTGTTGGTACGACTCCTGCAGGAGAAGCTGCTGCTTTTGTGCCTCAAGGGCGGCGACACGCGTGATGAGCGCTTGATACGTCGTATACATCGCCTCAAGCTTTTCCTTCGACGCCGCCTCTTGATTCCAAAGACGCTGGTAACGCTCATAGTCGTTTTTCGCCTGCTGCAGCTTCGCCTCCGCTTCCATGATATTGCTGTCCATCTCCTGAACCTTCAGCGGGTACTCGCCGTTTACCAGGCGGCAGACAACCTCGCCCGCTTCGACGTCGTCGTTTCGCTTGACCGTGATCGATGCGATGCGTCCGTCGATCAAAGATACGGTGTCCGCCATATCGGGCGACTGCAGCGTCATCGTATCGAAGCGCAGGATCGGGTGCAGCATACGCACCGTCGCGCGTGCGCCCGTAAGCGTAATGCGGCGGTCTTCGAGCTGACGCGCAATCTTGTTTTCACCGAAATGATTCAGATATGTCCCGTAGATCATCAAGCCTATGACGAGGCTCATCGTCAGAGCCAGTCCGATCAAAAGAATCCGCTTCATGCCACTCTCCTCTTCATCGCCTCATTGTGCATGAACCGCCGGCACGGGCGCAGCGGCGACGCCCATCGCACGCTCCAGCGCCGCCTTGTTCAAATTGTATTCATAGAGCGCCGTATAATAATTCGTCCGCGCCCGCACGAGCTTTTCCTGCGCATCCGTCACCTTGAGCATGATATCGACGCCCTCTTTGTAGCGCACTTCCGCGAGGACATTGTTGCGCTTCGCCTGCTCGACGGCTTTCTCTGTCGTATGAATCTTCTCTTCTGCCGTTTTCATGCCGCGGTACGCTTTCTGTATATCAAGGCGAATCGTGCGCTCGGTCTCCTTCTTGTCGGCAACGAACTTTGCCGTCGCTTTTTCGGCAGCCTTGACGTTCGCCGCCGTCACTTGATTATCAAAGACATTCCACGAAAGTTCCGCGCCCACCTGCCAATTCTCGCTGCGATCATCGCCAAACGGCGCATCGCCTGCAATCGTCCTGCTCAAGACGCCCGCAACGCGCGGTCGCGCCGCACTCTCTGCGACACGCTTCTGCGCCTCTGCCTGCTTGATGCGACAGTCCGCCGCCGTGCGGTCAGGGCGGTTCTGCAGCCCATAGTCGATGCAGTCGGAAAGCGTCCACGCATACGGCTCGTAAGTAAAAGCATCGATCAGCTCGATCTCCGCATCTTCAGCAAGACCGAGCACAGAGCGAAGCGTCGTCTCAGCGACGGCAAGCGCCCCTTGCGCGCTCAGAAGATTCTGCTCATAATCCGCCATCTGCACCTGCATCTCTAAGACATCCGAACGCGCCACCGTTCCCTCGTTGAATTGAATATTGAGCAAATGCAGCTGTTCGCTCGCCATGCGCACGGCGCTTTCGGCGACCTGCAAGAGATTTTTCCTCTGCAGCACATCGTAGTACGCCTCGATCGCGCGGAAGCGCACTGCCTGGCGCTCGCCTTCGACACCGAGCGCCGCCGCGTCCGCCTGCGAGCGATACTGCTGCACGCTGCCCTCGATCTGCCCGCCCGTATAGAGCGGGATTTCGAGATTCAAACGATTGCTGAAACGTCGGTCAGTCGAAGCATAATCCTCGCCGCCCAAGCGCAGCGCCTGCGAACTCCATGTAATCTTCGGCCCCGCCGAACGCCGCGCACTCGAAAGCTGCCAAGCCGCCGCCTCCGCACTCGCCTCCGCCGCCGCAATCGTCGGATCCAAAGCCAGCGCACGCTCCACGCTCTCCGCCAGCGAAAGCCGCACCGCCGCTTCCCCCGCACTGAACACGCCGCTCAGAAGCAGGCACGCCGCCAAACATTTCAAAGTACGTCGTTTTATATCCATAGATATACAGACCTCATTCAACGAAATTATGTAGACACCAACCTTATATGTGACACCTATTATAACATAGGACATTGGGCTTTGTCTAACGCCATGATATCGTTTATTTATAGGATTTAAGACTTATATTTGTAAATAGGGCAAAAAAAATGGGGCTGGCGCACATAAAGCATGTGCGCCAGCCCCATTCCGCTCCGTCCATTGACGGCTTTGCTTCCATCCCGCTTCAGCAGGCTCAACTGAAATCCGGCTTTTCAAAAACAGCCTCGTAGTCGGTAACGCCTCGCGCGATGGCTCTGGCGAATACGTCGGCTTTTTCCACAAGGAGTCTGGCTTCGGGCAAATGGTCGATGAACGCCATCTCGACGAGAACGGCGGGCATAGCGGTCGCATGAAGCACGATGAGTTCAGGGCGCTCCTTGACGCCGCGGTCTGTCGTGCCGAGAGATCTCGTGATCTGCTGCTCGATAGTGTGCGCGAGACGTTCTGCCCTTCCGCCGCACGCATAAATGAGCGTCTCGGTGCCATGCGCCTCGCCGTCCGCTGCATTGCAGTGGAGACTGATGAAAATGTCGGCGCACCACTTGTTCGCTTCATCGGTTACAGCGGCGTTCCAACGCTCAATATGGCAGCTCTCCCATGCGAGATTGTCGCTCTGCATGAGAAATACTTCCATGCCGACAAGCTCCAGGTAGAGCTTCACCCGCGCACCGATGTCGGCGGCGACGTCGCACTCTCTTAGCCCAAGTTCGGCATTGACCGCGCCGCTGTCATAAAGAGGATCGTGTCCCGGATTCAAAAATACACGCATTTTCCCACTCCTTTTCTTCTAGCTCCCGCGCTTTTTGCGCTTCGGCAGCATACATGCGTGAACAGAAGAAAATATATCTTTTTCAAAATAAAGGAAAATTATCCTATAGAATATCTTCAAAATCGTCTTACCTAAAAGTGGAAATCTACCGATATCATAATTGAGAAGGAGGACAAGGCGCAGTTCTCCAATCAAGAAAGTTTACGCAAGTCACACGAGAAAGGTTGATGTATCATGGGCTTCTTCCAAAACGGAAAAGCTGCGGCGGCGCCCGCCGTTTCAACAGGGTCAGCAGACGATATTTTGAAGTTGGAGCGCTACTTAAAGACGCTTGCTACAGGCAAGCTCGATGCACCGGCGCCCCTGGTGAGCGCACCGGCTCTACAGTCTTTAGCCGGAGCATTGCAGGCGTTTGTCTCACAACAAGAGCAGCAGGCGCGCCACATCACATTGGCACTGAACAGCAGTCTTGCACAGCAGATCCACTCTTCCATTATGCTCAACAAGCTGTTTTTCAATTTGACGGACATCGCGAGCGGTGTGCAGGAAGTCATGGAAGTCATTCGCGGACTGGCAGCGTCGATCAACGACATCGCCTCCATGTCAACCGATATTGCCAAGCAGACGACTTCGGGGCAGGAAACGATGGGCGCAGCGGGCGAAACGATCATGGGGATGGCGGCGGGCAACCGCGTCGTCGGCGACAGCATCAGCCTCATGGTGCAGCGCATGGATACGCTGACGAGTTCCACGGCGAACATCAACACCCTCGTCGCAACGGTCAACGGTATTTCCGAACAAACGAACCTTCTCGCCTTGAACGCCTCCATCGAAGCGGCGCGCGCCGGCGAGCACGGACGCGGCTTCGCTGTCGTCGCGGAAGAAGTCAGGAAGCTCGCCGTGCAGTCGAAAGAATCCGTCGAAGAGATTCGCGCCCAGCTCACGTCGATTCAAAACGAAGTCAAGAGCCTTGGCGGTCAGTTTGACTCGATGGATGAGACTTTCACAAAGAACTCGGAAAACATCGAAGCGACGGAAAAGCAAGCGGGCGCCATCCGCGATACCTTCACGGAAATCAGCACATCTATGGAAAAACTCGCGCCGTTTGCCGAGCAACAGTCGGCTTCCTTCGAGGAGATGACGGCGTCGCTGACCCAAGCTGTCGACAACATGCACACAGCGAAAGATGAAGCGAAGGAATGCAACACGAGCATCTTCCATGTGCTGATGGAATCGAGTTCCGTGCGCACAGACTTCCTCAAAGGCGGGCTGGCTCTTCAATCGAATGATATTCTCGACCTCGCCAAGACCGACCATCTGATCTGGTTCGCACGCATCAATCAGATGCTCTTGGGCAACGTACAGCTCAAATCCGCCGACGTCTTGGACTACACCAACTGCCGTCTCGGTCACTGGTACAACGGACAAGGCAAAGAGAAGTACGGCGGCACGCCGGTCTTCGAGGGGCTGGAAGCAACGCATGAGCATTTCCATAACCTCTGCGCAGAGGCCATCGACGCATACAACAATCACAACGAATATAAAGTACACGCTCTGCTCCCCGAAATTGAGCAGGCTTCGAAGGTCGTTCTGGACACATTGGATCAGCTCAAGAGCATGTAAATGTTCAGGACATCGCTTTTTCATACAATGTACGCTGATTTACGCGGCTTTGTTCCATATATCGCAGAGGTATGGAACAAAGCCGCTTTTTCCTTGCATACGCTAAACTTTTACGGGCTGTGCTGCGGTTTCTTCCATATTCCTTTACCGGACGATCTTTGTTCGGTTAGCGTTTCCGTTTTGCAGGAATAAGAACCGGCAAAGCAGAATAAAGGAATCGCCGGAAAATGCAGCGCCTCTTGAACGAAATCACCGACATGCTCATTTTGCGAAAAGATGCGCGTTTTCCATGAATGTGCGATCACAGCCAAAGGATTTGAAAGGAGCCTTCCCCATGAATCATTTTGATTTTGACGAAATCATCGAACGCCGCCATACGAACAGCCTCAAATACGACTTCGCCGAAGAACGCGGCTATCCCGAGGACGTTCTGCCGTTTTGGGTCGCTGACATGGACTTTCGTGCGCCGCAGGCGGTGCGTGATACCATTCGCCAACGCGCCGAGCATGGCATATTCGGCTATTCGAGTCCAAAAGACGACTATCATGCAGCGCTCGAACAATGGTTCAGCACGCGCCGCGACTGGCAGCCCGGAAAGGATGCGCTCGTCATCACGCCGGGCGTCGTATTTGCGCTCTCTATGGCGGTGCGTGCTTTTACCGCGCCTGGTGATACCATTCTCATAACCGAACCCGTCTACTATCCGTTTTTCAGTGTCGTCGAGGGCAACGGGCGCACGCTCGCCCAAAGCACGCTGCTCTTCGAAGACGGCGCATATCGCATGGATTTCGACGACATCGAGAAGAAGATCGAGGAGCGCAAGGTGAAGCTCTTTCTCCTCTGCAGCCCGCACAATCCCGTCGGGCGCGTCTGGCGGCGCGAAGAGCTGGAGCGTCTGGCGGCGATCTGCCTCGCACACGACGTCCTCGTCGTCGCCGACGAGATCCATGCCGACTTCGTGCGTCCTGGCCACAAGCACACGCCTTTCGCCGCGCTCTCGCCCGAGACTGCGGCGCGAACGATCACCTGCACTGCGCCGAGCAAGACATTCAACCTCGCAGGGCTGCAGCTCTCGAACATTTTCATCACAGAAAAAAGCCTGCGCCAAAGATTCCAGAAGGAAGTCTTCAGCACAGGCTACGGCGAACCAAGCCTTTTCGGTCTCTTGGCGGCGCAGGCGGCATACAGCGAAGGCGGTCCGTGGCTCGACGCACTGCTCGCTTACCTTGAGCAGAACATCGCGCACACGAAACGCTTCCTCGCCGAGCATCTGCCCAAGGTGCAGCTCATCGAGCCGGAAGGCACCTACCTCTTGTGGCTCGATTTCCACGCCTACGGTCTTGAAGCGAAGGCTCTCGACCGAAAGATCATCAACGAAGCGCGGCTCTGGCTCGACGACGGCGCAATCTTCGGCAAGAGCGGCGCAGGCTTCCAGCGCATCAATATCGCCTGCCCACAGGCGACGCTCACGAAGGGTCTTGAGGCGCTCGCACGCACGTTCGGGTGAGCTTTTCTAGAGGAACTGCGCCATATAGACCGGCAGGCAAAGGACGTCCTGCTCTCGCTGCAAATCCTTCGTATAGATCAGATACTTCTCATCGACATGCTGAGAATATCGGTTGAAAAAGACATCGAGAGAAGTATGGCGTTTGTAGCCGGATGATTTGACCTCCAACGGACAAATCTTGTTTTTCCGAGGTACAAGGAAATCAATCTCATACAGATTGGTCTTCCTCTCATTGGGAAAGGTATGGTAATAGAGCTGTCTGCCGTTGGCGGCGAGCGTCTGAGCAACGATGTTTTCATAGAGATAGCCGAGATTTGCCGGCAGGCGATCGCCCAAAAGCTTCTGATATATGATGTTGTCGGTAAATTCCTGATCGCGGAAAGCGAGCGTCGTAAAAAGCCCCGTATCGGACAAGTAGAGTTTGAACCGTCCGAGGTCTTTCGATAAGGAAAGTCCGGCGCTCGGCTCGCTCACATGATACGCCGCCAAAACGGTGCGCGAATCCAAAAGTTCGGCAATCAGCTGCGCCCATCCCTGTGTTCGATTCCGTCCGAGTGCGCCCGCCAGTGAATAGCGTGAAGCATGTCGGTGCAGCTGCGCAGGAATGTTCGCAAACAGCTGCGATAAGCGTCCTGTACCGTCGATCTTATGAAAATCAGCTTCATAAAGTTCCACGATGGCACGCTTGATCCGATCGACGTCAACAAAATTTTTGGCTGAAAGGTATGCCGCCACTGCCTGCGGCATACCGCCGATCAGCATGTAGAGGCGGAAGGTTCGCATAAGTTTGCGGTGGGCAGCGCTTCCCACCGCTCTTTTTTTCTCATACATCCGGCGCAGCAGCGGCGCCGTCGCTTCATCGTCAAACGCCCAAAGGAATTCCTCGAAATCCATCGGATACATAGAAAGCCGATATTCTTCACTCGGAATCAGAATGTCCTTGACACTTTTGCGGATGGAAATGAGCGATCCCGTTTCGATATAGTCATACCTTTGATCGTGCACCAGCGCCTTGATGGCTTGACGTGCCAGCGGACAAAGCTGCACTTCGTCAAAAATGATGACAGATTCCCGGGGAAAGAGCTGTACGCCGCTCTGCAGCTGCAGCTGCAGAAAAATATAATCCAAATCGGAAACATCGTTGAATAGGTCGTACGTCTCCCTCGAACAGCGGGAAAAATCCAGCCGGATATAGCTTTTATATTCGCGCCGCGCGAATTCTTCTACGATCGTAGATTTGCCCACACGCCTTTGTCCCTCGATCAGCAGGGCGGATGCGCCGCGCTGCTCGGTTTTCCATCGTGCCAGTTTGGAATAGATTTTTCGTCGAAACATGTGTCGTTCTCCCGCTGTCTACATGAACTGCTCTGCTTTGCAGAGATCGTGCAGCTCCCTTAAAGGAACCATGCAAATCCATTCTAGCACAGATTCAGCAGCCAGCCAAATCTTTTCAGCAAAAAACCCGTCGTTCTGCTAAATCTTTTTTGAGAAAATCCCAGCAAACAGCCAAATATTTTCTCAAAAATACCCGTCATTTTGCCAAATCTTTTCGACCGATCCATGCGGATGCAGCTCGCAAAAAGATCGCTCTTCTCACCACTGTCTTCTGTGCAGCCGATCCAGCCCCGCCCGCAGCAAAATCAAGAAGGAGAAGATTTCGAGCCGCCCCAAGATCATGAGGAACCCTGCAAATACCTTGACCCAGCCGGGCAGCAGCAGGAAGTCCTTGCCGCCGTAGAGGAGCGTCACAACGGTTCCCGTGCCCGACAGGCAGCCGACGGCGAAGCCCATAGCGGGCAGGGTGTCGATATGCGCGAGCGCGAGGCCAAGCGTCGCGAGAATCAGCACGACGACATAGAGAAAGAAGAAGCTCAAGATCCTGCCGTGGAGTTTGTGCGGCACGGACTTGCCGTCGACCTTGATGTTGACGATCATGCGCGGGTGGATCGTGCGCAGGATCTCCACCTTTGCCATCTTGATGAGCACGAGCAGGCGCATCGCCTTGAAGCCGCCGCCGACGGCGCCGATCGAAGAACCGAGCGTCGCCAAGAGAAGCAGCACGGCATGAGGAAAGGTCGGCCATGCGGCAAGCGGCGCAGCGGCAAAACCCGTCGTCGTCGCGAACGAGATCGCGTGGAAGAATCCCATGCGAATGCTCTTTTCGACATCGTAGACGCCGACGACGGCGAGATAAAGGGCGAGCGCCGCGCCGCCTAGGAATACGACGAGGAGGAAGAAGCGCAGTTCCGCGTCGGCGAAGAGCGCACGCACATCGCGCCGCGCCGCCGCGCGCTGCCACAGGATGAAGTTCACGCCCGCAAGAAGCATCGCGGCTTCCGCCGCAAGTTCCGTCGTGACGCCGCTTCCCTTCAGCACGATGCCGCGCGGATCAAGTCCTGTCGTAGAGATCGAGGTCAGGGCGAGCACGACACTCGACAGGAAACCCTCGCCTGCGAGCAGGAAGAGACCGATCGAAAGAAGCGTCAGAGCGGCGTAAAGAAGCGCCATCTTTCGCGCCGCCGCATTCATGCGCCGCAAGAGCGGGCTGAAGTTCGTGCTCTGCCGCGCCGAGAGCGTCAGCCCGAAACAACCGCCGACCTGCGGCATGATTGTGACCAAAAGGCAGAGGAAGTACATGCCGCCGATCCAGCCTTGAAAGATCTGCCAGAAGCCGAGCGAGCTTTGAAGTCCCGTCGGCGTAAAGAGGAGCGCTGTCGTCGTGAACGCTGCAACGCTCGCGAAGAAAGCGTCAGCAGCGGAAAGCTCGCCCGTGAGAAAAAACGGCAGAGCGCCCAAAAGCGAGTTCAACAGCCATGCGGCGAAGAGGAATACGGCGCCGTCGGTGACGCTGATCGTCCGGCGATGCCCCTTGGAGAGATGCGAAAAGACGCGCCAGAGGACGAATGAGAGCGCCGCAGGCACGCCGAAGGAGAGCGGGTGCTCGTCCTCCCAGAAGATCGCGAGACCAAAAGCGACAAAGAGCGCCGCGCCTTCCAAAAATGCCATGCGCCCGAGCAAAAAAGCGATGATGCGCGTATCCATATCAGTCCTTGCCCTTGAAATACTTCATGACCTTCTGTGCAAAGCGCGTCTGGATGAAGAGAATGGTTCGGTCGCCGGGCAGAAGCACCGATGCGCCGTTTGGTATCACGGCTTCGTCATCGCGCACATAGGCGCAGACGAGGCATTCGCGCGGCAATCGCGCGTCCATCAGAGGAATCCCTGCGACGGGTGCGCCGTCCTGCACGATGACCTCAACGGCTTCCGCTTTCGCACCTTCGAGAAGTGATACCGATACGACGCCGCCGCGCCGCGCGAAAGCAAGGACTTCGGATGCGGACAGAAGGCGCGTCGGCAGAACGATGTCGACGCCGACCTTTTCCATGAGATCGACGTATTCGCTTCGCGCGACGCGCACGACCGTTTTCTTTGCCCCCAAATGTTTGGCTAAAAGCGCGAGCATAAGGTTCAGCTTATCGTCCTCCGTCAGGCAGACGACGGCGTCAGCATCGGCGACGCCCTCTTCCATCAAGAGGTCAATGTCCGTGCCGTCGCCGCAGATCGCAAGACCGTTTTCGAGATTTTCCGCCGCGAGGCGACTGCGCTCGCGATTGGCGTCGATGATCTTTACAGCGACGCCCGCCTCGTCGAGCATCTTGGCGAGGAAGCGGCCCGTGCGCCCCGCGCCGATGAGCATGACGTGTTCGAGCCGCCTTGCGTCGCGCTGCACGAATGTCTCGCTGAACTTCTCGATCTCCGTGGGATCACCGATGAAGTAGGCGTTGTCGTGCGGCAGGAGACAGTCGTCGCCGTGCGGGATGATCATGCGATGGTCGCGGAAGATCATGCCCGCGAGGATCGCCTTAGGCATTTCGAGATCTTTCAGAGGGATGTTCGCCAAGGGCGAGTGGCGCGTCACCTTCGTCTCGAAAAGACGCACCTTGCCGCTCGCAAAGTCCTCGACGTCGAGCGCGGCGGGCGTCATGAGGATGCGATAGACCTCGCGCGCCGTAATGAGTTCGGGGTTCAGCATGAGGTCGATGTCGAAGTTCTGCTTCAGGTATTCCTTCGCCTCAGAAAGAAACTGCATGTCGCGGATGCGCGCGACCGTGTGCGTGATGCCGTGCTTCTTCGCGAGAATGCACGCGACCATGTTGACCTCGTCGCCCGCCGTCACGGCGATGAGGATGTCCGCCGCGCGGATATCGGGATCGTTCATCGTGATGGGGCTGGCGCCGTTCGCCGTGATCGTCAGCACGTCGAGCGTATTTTTCGCCGCTTCCAGGCGCACTTCATCCTGATCGACGAGCACGACGTCGAACTCCTCATTGGAAAGAAGCTCGGCGATGCTGTAGCCGAGCTTTCCCGCACCGACTATAACAATGCGCAAGGCAATTCCTCCTTTTGAGATATATGCACAAAAAAGCCAAGGGAGCCGCCGCCGTGCGAATTTGCACGGGCTTCCCTTGGCTTTTTGCACCCTTTGCCTTATTTTAACCCATTCGGCGCGGCGGTGCAAATCATTTCAGCGAGATAAGCTCGTAGTCGCGCGTGCCGAGCCCGATCTTCTCGCCATGCACGAGCGTTTCTTCCCAACAGACGTTGGGATTCGTGTCGAGGAAGTGGTCGTGATGTTGATGCCAATCGGGCTTGGCGAGGTGATCACCGAGCTTGCTGTTGCGGATCGGCTGCGCCTTGAGCGCCATGTCGACGCACGCCTGATCGAGCGCGATAGGGTCAAACGAAGCGAACATGCCGATGTCGGGCAGAATCGGCGCGTCGTTCTCGCCATGACAGTCGCAGTGCGGCGAGATGTCACGCGCGATGCTGATGTGGAAGCACGGACGCTCCTGACAGACCGCCTGCGCGTACTCCGCCATGCGGCGGTCGAGGATGTCAGCGGCGTCCCAGACCTCGTTGTAGAGCGCGTTGAAGGTACACGAGCCGATGCAGCGGCCGCAGCCCTTGCAAAGCTCCTTGTCGACGACCGCCTTATTCCCTACATAAGAAATCGCATCCGAACCGCATTCCTTCGCGCAGCGGCGACAGCCGCGGCAGCGCTCCTCGTGTACGCCGACCTTGCCCGACGAATGCTGTTCCATCTTGCCCGCGCGGCTGCCGCAGCCCATGCCAATGTTCTTGATCGCGCCGCCGAAGCCCGTCTGCTCATGCCCTTTGAAGTGCGTGAGACTGATGAAGACATCGGCGTCCATGACAGCACGGCCGATCTTCGCCGTTTTCAATACGATGGCGTTCTTGATCGGCACTTCCAACTCGTCCGTGCCGCGCAGCCCGTCGCCGATGATGATCTGACAGCCCGTCGTCGTCGGATTGAAGCCGTTGATATTCGCGCAGTCGAGATGCTCGGGCGCATGGCGGCGGCTGCCCGGATAGAGCGTGTTACAGTCCGTCAAAAACGGGATGCCCTTTTCCTCTTTCACGAGATCGGCGACAGCCTTCGCGTACTGCGGGCGCAAAAACGCAAGATTCCCCATCTCGCCGAAGTGCATCTTGATCGCGACGAAGCGGCCCTCAAGCTCGATCGTTTTGAGTCCCGCCGCAAGACACAGCCGCTGCAGCTTCTTCGTCAAACTCGTGCCAACTTCCGTACGAAAGTCGGTGAAATAAACTTTTGCTTTCTCTGCCATTATATGTACCTCTTTTCATGCTCTTGGCATATTTCCCATGCAGAAGAAGCTCCTGCCTGTCTATCATACCATAGTCCACATGAGAAGTATATGAAATCTGCGATTCTCATGCGCTTTGCCTTGACCTTGAGAACTTTACTCCGTAGAATAGTGCTATGGAATTTATTGGAGAAGAATTTGTGTGCCGACCCGAAGAAGGTCGATGGCTGGAACCTTTTATGGAACTTTGGTTCTAAATCTTATCATTTTAAGGAGGCGTTTATTTTGACAGCAAAAAGAACGATGCAGGGATTGATGGGTGCGCTCATGGCGCTCATGCTCTTGTCGGGCTGCGGCCTGCAGGCGGATGATGCTTCGCATTCGGTGGAAGCGAAAGCGGAACAGACGGCGGATATGGAGGGCGTCGAAGGGACAGCGCCAGCATTTAAGGCGACCGCATTTGACGGCTCAGATGTCGCGATCAATGCTGCTATGGACAAGAAACTCTACGTCATCAATTTCTGGGCTACATGGTGCCCGCCGTGCCGCGCCGAGATGCCCGAACTCAACGAGTTCGCCAAGAAGCATGACGGCGAAGTCACATTCTATGCGATCAATCTCCAAGAGCCGAAGGATACGGTTGACAAGTTCCTCAAGGACAACGGCTACACGATGCCTGTGCTCCTCGACCTCAACGGAGAAGCGGCGGACATCTATCGCGTCCGCGCCATCCCGACGACGTATGTCATCGACCGTGACGGCACGATTCTGCTGAAGAAGATCGGCGGCACGACGGCGGCGGAGCTGGAAACGGCGCTCTTGCGCGCGGCGAAGTAGGGGGGATTCTTTGGAAGCGATTTCTTTCGGCGCAGCGTTCCTCGCCGGCGCCGTTTCCTTCGTTTCGCCGTGCGTGCTGCCGATGCTGCCGACATTCCTGCTGATCCTCGCAGGCTCCAGCGGCACGGCGGCAGGCGGCGCCGCCCCCGCTTCATCGGCAAAAAGCGCGGGCCGTATGCTCTTTCGCAACGTCTTTTTCTTTCTCCTGGGCTTTGCTGTCGTCTTTCTCGCGCTCGGCGCGACGGCGACCGTACTCGGGCAATTTCTCGCCCGACACCTCGCCCTCGTAGAAAAAGCCGGCGCTTTGCTGCTCGCGCTCTTGGGACTGTTCCTCTCGGGGCTTATCAGTCCGCGCTTTCTCTACCGCGAGTGGCGTCCCTTTCTGCACCGCTCATCCGAAGGGGCTGTCGGCTCCTTTCTCCTAGGCATGTCGTTCACCGTCGGCTGGACGCCTTGCACGGGACCGATTCTCGCGGCGATCTTCATCTACGCAGGGAGCCGCACGACCGTCGTCGAAGGGCTTTGGCTGCTCGGCTTCTATGTGCTTGGCTTCGCCCTGCCTTTCCTCGTGCTCGCGCTTCTCTGGCATCGTCTTGAAAAGCGTGTGCGCACCCTCTACCGCTTCCTGCCTGCGGTACAAAAAGCGGCGGGGATTTGTCTCGTCGCACTCGGCGTCATGATGTGGTTCGGCTGGACACTGCGCCTTATGGGCTGGCTCTCCGCTTTCGTGCCGTTCTCTTTGTAAGAATCGCCGAGGGTATCCGTGCTTCCTATCGCGCGTCCATGCTTTTCCATGAAAAAAATTTGACGCTGCCGCAAGCGGCGTCGGAAAGGAGTGTCCCATGCAGATATCCAGCCGATTCACCATTGCCGTCCACATGCTTGCGGCACTCGCTCTCTTCGAGGATGATCGCCGCGTCACGAGCGACTTCCTCGCAGGCAGCATACAAGTCAACCCTGTCGTCGTCCGCCGCCTGCTCCTCATGCTCAAGGGAGCAGAACTTGTCAGCGTGGCGCGCGGCAGAAACGGCTCGCGTCTCGCACGAAACCCGTCGGAGATCACACTCTACGATGTCTACCGTGCGACGGCGCTCTTAGAGGACGGCAAGCTCTTTCACTTCCACGAGCGACCGAATCCCGCCTGCCCCGCCGGGCGCACGATTCATGCCGCCTTGGACGGCAGGCTCTTCGACGTGCAGCAGGCGATGGAAGAAAAACTCCGTGAGATACGTTTGTCCGATATCGTCACAGATATGAAAGCGGCTATGAAAAAGGCGCAGCCCTAGTGCTGTGCCTTTTTCGCTTGAGATAAGGAGGAACATCTTTATGCGTATGTATGATCTCATCACGAAGAAAAAACGCGGCGAGCCGCTTGCCGCAGAAGAAATACGCGCCATGATCGAGGGCTTCACGACGGGCAGGATTCCCGACTATCAAATGGCAGCGATGCTCATGGCGATCTGCTTTCGCTCCATGACGGAAGAAGAGATGCGTGCGCTTACGCTCGCTATGGCGGCTTCAGGCGACGAAGTCGATCTTTCCGCATTCGGCGCATCCACCGTGGACAAGCACTCGACAGGCGGCGTAGGCGACAAGACGACGCTCATCGTCTGCCCCATCGTCGCGGCGGCGGGCGGGCGCATCGCCAAGATGAGCGGGCGCGGTCTCGGTCACACGGGCGGCACCGTCGATAAGCTCGAATCCATTCCGGGCTTTCAGACGACGCTCTCGCGCGAAGACTTTTTCGCCGTCATCGAAAAGACAGGGCTTTCTCTCATCGGTCAATCCGGCGAACTTGCGCCCGCCGACAAGAAGCTCTACGCGCTGCGCGACGTCACGGCGACCGTCGATTCCATCCCGCTCATCGCCGCATCCATCATGAGCAAAAAGCTCGCGGCGGGCAGTGCGGCGATCCTGCTCGACGTCAAGACGGGCAGCGGCGCCTTCATGAAAACGCTGGAGGACGCATTGGCGCTCGCCCGCGCTATGGTCGCCATCGGCGAGAGCGCGGGCAGGAAAACCGCCGCCGTCATCACCGATATGGATGCGCCGCTCGGCTTCGCCGTCGGCAACGCGCTCGAAGTCGCCGAAGCCGTGGACGTGCTGCAGGGCAGAGGCCCCGCCGACCTTAGGGAAGTCAGCCTCGCGCTCGCCGCCGACATGCTGCGCCTCATTGGGCGCGGCGACTTCGCGGAGTGCCAAAAGCTCGCGGCGAATGCCGTCGCAGACGGCAGCGCCTTTCGCGCCTTCGCCGCTATGGTCGAGGCGCAGGGCGGCGATGCAGCGTACCTCACCGATCCATTGCGGCTGCCGCAGGCGGACTTCCGGCGCGAAATCCTCGCCGAAAGAGACGGCTATATCACGCGCATGGACGCCGAAAGAATCGGTCAAGCCGCCTGTATGCTCGGCGCAGGCCGCGAGACAAAGGACAGCGTCATCGACCATGCGGCAGGCATCCGCCTCATGAAAAAAACGGGCGACGCCATAAAAGCGCACGAACCGCTCGCCCTGCTCTACACGAACGACGAAAGCCGGCTCGCACCCGCAGCCGCCTGCTATAGACGCGCCGTTGCGATCAGCGCAAAACCGCCCGAAAAGCGTCCGCTGATCTTCGCGCGCGTCACGAAGGACAGCTTCCAAAACGCCGAAAAGCCGCACGAGCCGACGGCGAAAGAAGCGTTGAGCGCCGCCCTCTTCGAAGAAGTCGCCGCCGCCATGTCGCACCGTACCCAAGAAGGAGGCAGCACAGATGGACGATAAGGCGCTCATCGAGCTTGCCAAGCAGGCACGCGCCCACGCCTACGCCCCCTACTCCGGCTTCGCCGTCGGTGCGGCGGCGCTCTCTGCCGACGGGCGCGTCTTCTTGGGCTGCAACATCGAAAACGCATCCTACGGTCTGACAAACTGCGCCGAGCGCACCGCCATCTTCAGCGCCGTCGCGGCGGGGGCGAAAGTGTTTGAGGCTCTCGCCGTCGTCGCAGACGGCGAGCAGCCATGTTCACCGTGCGGCGCTTGCCGCCAAGTCATCGCTGAGTTCTCGATCAAGCGCATCATCCTCGCGAATCTCGCAGGAAAAAGCCGCATCGTGACCGCCGAAGAGCTTCTGCCCTACGCCTTTTCCCTCGACAACAACAAAACATAGAAACACCGTGCCCATGCGTCTGCCCCGTCTCCTTACACGGCTAAAAGTATGCCGTCGGCGGTCGATTCTCCGCTTGTCAACAGTTTCCTAGAAAATTTATAGGAAACTGTTGACTTTTTGACCTTTCATCTTTATAATGAGAATCAGTAAAGGAAAGCGACCATCCTACAAAGGAGATGAAGATCATGCATGAAGCAGGACACACCTTTTTGGCACGAATGGGAAAGACGAAGCTGCGCCCGGGCGGCATCGACGCGACGAACTGGCTCTTGGAAAAGGCGAAGATTCAGCCCGCCTCCAAGGTTCTCGAAGTCGCGTGCAACATGGGCACGACGATGCTCCTCGTCGCCAAGCGATACGGCTGCAAGGTCACAGGCATAGATTTGGATGAAGCGGCGCTCGAAAAGGCGCGTGAAAACATCCGTGCAAACGGCTTCGAAAAACAGCTCTCGGTCGTCTGCGGCAGCGCTTTCGATCTGCCCTTTGAAGATGCGAGTTTCGACGTCGTCATCAACGAGGCGATGCTCACGATGCTCATCGGCGAGGACAAAGATCGTGCCCTCAAGGAATATTCGCGCATCCTAAAGCCCGGCGGCGTGCTTTTGACGCATGACGTCGTATTTCGCGAAGAGAACCCGCAGGTGCAGCACGAACTTATCGCCGGACTCTCCAAAGCGATCAACGTCCATGTCGAACCGCTGACACTTGCAGGCTGGAAGGAAAAGATCGAAAAGCACGCCTTCCGTACGGAGCAAAAGTACGGCGCAATGACGCTTCTCGATCCGCCCGGCATCCTGCACGACGAAGGCGCGAAGGGCGCTTTGAAGATCATGACGAACGCCATGAAGAAGGAGAACCGCGATATGTTCACGACGATGTTCGACTTCTTCCACGACCACGCCGCCCAGCTCGGCTATGTGGCAAACATCAGCACACGACTGTAACCGCCGCGGGATAAAAAATGGGGCTGCTGCACAAAATAAATGTGCAGCAGCCCCATCTTTCTTTGGCAAGATGCGCTTTTTCAATAATTCTTCTTGAGCTGTTCGAAATACGCCTGCGGATGATTGCAGACGGGACAGACCTGGGGCGCCTGCGGCGATTCACAGACATAGCCGCAGTTGCGGCACTGCCAGATGATCTTCTCGTCCTTCTTAAACACCTTCTCATCCTTGATATTTGCAAGCAAAATGCGATAGCGCTCCTCATGCTCGCTCTCGATCTTCGCCACAGCCTCGAAGAGACGCGCAATCTTCGTGAAGCCCTCTTCCTTCGCGACCTTGGCAAACTCGGGATACATCGAGGTCCATTCCTCGTGCTCGCCGTCTGCGGCTGCCTCAAGATTCTCCGCCGTCGTGCCGACGCCCGCGACGAGCTTGAACCAAATCTTTGCGTGCTCCTTCTCGTTGCCCGCCGTCTCGGCAAAGAGCGCCGAAATCTGCTCAAAGCCGTCCTTCTTCGCACGCGACGCATAGTAGCCGTACTTCGTGTACGCCTGCGACTCCCCGGCAAATGCCGCCCAAAGATTCTTCTCCGTCTGTGACCCTTTCAGTTCCATAGCAAATCCCCCTTATCGAATGCTTAGGGAAACGCTGATAAAATGAAGTCGCCCAGATTCGCACAGATGCATCGTTCCTATCTAGGAGACAAACCGCAGGCGTAGCGGCGCTACGTCGAGGATTTGTTGACGACGAGAGGACGGTGCAGATGCGTGAAGATGGGTGGCTGAATTTATCAGTGTTTCCTTAAATACGGTCTTTCTCGTATCATAGCACCGCCAAAGAATACCGTCAATCCCTATTTATTTAATATGAAATGATTCTCGTTTGCTCCGCTACATATTCCGAGCGCGCCTAAAAAAACACGGCTCTCTATACGCTCATAATGAGTGTATAGAGAGCCGTGCTGCCATCTTTTACGGTGTAAAGATAATATTCTTCTCGAACCACATTTTGATCGGATAGCCTTGATAAATGATCGGGGCGAAGCGCATACCCCAAAGCGCCTCTTCGGCGGCTTGCCGAAAACCAAGATTGGGGGCGTCGGAGAGTATGCGGACGCTTTCGATACTGCCGTTGGTGTCCACGAGAATCCTCGCGCTTATCGTAACGACGGAAGAATAGCCGAGAGCGCGGGCTTCTTCCGGATACTCCGCTTGTGCATCGCGCAAGATTGTGTAGGATATGCCGGAAGACGCTTCCGCCGTGTATGAGCCGTCTCCGTTATCCGAAAATCCTGCGCCAAGCCCCGCAGATGCGCCGCCGTTTCCTTGTCCTTCGCCACTTGGAGAGCCGCCGCGTCCCTCTCCTTCGCCTGTATCGCCTGCTGTACTGCCGGCGCCTTCGCTGCTTGCCTTCGAAGGAACGCCTGCCTTTGCAGCGACCGTCGTACTCGCCTGTGTAGTGGCAGGAGCCTCAGCCGGCGTCGTCGATACGTCGGCGAGCGTATGCGTCGCTTGCTCGCTTTGCGCAATGGCTTTCTGCACATCTTGCAAAGCTGCTGCAGAGGTCATGCGTATCTTCGGACCGCTTGCCGCAGGCACAGCATCAGAGCCTGCGGCATCGTCGCCGCCTGCAGCGGCAGAAACAGCGCGTTCGGAGATGATGCCGACTTCCAGAGCGGGCGGCGTACTGTCCCGCTCTGTCATCCAGTCCAAGCCGACAAGATGCACTATGACAGCAAGCGCCGCATGTGTGAGCAAAGACAGCAGGAAGCAGAACATCCAAGGTCGTTTCTTCATGCAAACTCACCCTTTGGAATCCGTAGCGATATAAACCTTGCTAATGCCCAAGTTCTTCACGAGATCCATGACTTGGACGATCTTCCCGTAGGCGGCGGCTTCATCCCCGCGCAGAATTACCGAAATATCCTCGCCCTTTGCCGCATCTTGCTGCAGCCGCTCGGCTAGCCCTGCGAGCGTCATAGGCTCCTGTTCATAGTAGAGCGTACCGTCCGCTGTGACAGTGACGGGGATATTGCGCGTCATGCTGACCTTTGCCGAAGCGGTTTGCGGCAATGTCAGCGGCACACTCTTCTGCACGACCATAGAAAGCATACTCATCATGAAAAACACCAAGAGGAAGAAGATAATGTCGATCATGGGAATAATCATGAGCTGCGGGCTCTTCTCTTCGGGCAGGAGATCAATCTTCATCATGCGTACCCCCGACGAGCGCCAGATACATAGACGACGTATATTCTATGCCGGCAATGATGGCATTGGCGCGATGCGACAGCCATGTGTAGATCGCAAGCGCTAGGATAGCCGCTAAAAGTCCGCTCGCCGTGGCGATCAGAGCTTCACCGACGCCGCCCGTGATGGCGAAAGGCTGCCCTTCAGAGATCGCAAGCACGCTGAACGAGCCGATCATGCCCGTGACAGTGCCTAAAAGCCCCAAGAGCGGCGCCATCGTCACGATGACGCTCAGATACTCCAAGTAGCGGCGCAGCTCAAGAACCTTGCGCTTGGCGGCTGCCTGTACGATTTCTTCCTGCCGCGCTTTGCCGCCGCGCTCTGCCAATGCGGTGAGAAGTACCTCACCCACCGCGCTGGCGTCCTCCTCGCACAGCGTTTGCGCCGCCTTATAGTCCTCGTCACGCAGCGCTTTCATCAGCCGTCCGTCGAAGTCCTCGATCTTTGACTTCTGCTTCTTATAGTAAGAAAATCTCTCAAAGGCAATCGTCAAACTGATGAGAGAAGCGAGCAGGATCGGGTACATGACCAGCCCGCCCTTGAAAAACAAATGAAGCAAATCCATAAATCACACTTCTTTCTCGATCAGAAGGCGTATTTCGCACCAATAAAGTAGGTGCGCGGCATACCGGGAATCAATGTATACATACCAAAGCCGGCAGTCTCATAATACAGCTTATCAAAGACATTCGTCACGCCGCCATACCATTCCAGGTCTTGGTTTTGCTTGAACTTAAAGCTGATGTCCAAAAGTCCGTAGGACGTCATGCTATTGTTAGGATCGTGTTTGTCCGATTCCTTCACGAAATTATTATAGCCGCCAAAGAATGTGTATTTCAGTGCGGCGCTCCATTTCTTGTCAAAGGTATAATTCGCCTGCAAAAGAGCCTTATGCTGCGGTACATACTGCAAACCACTGTTCGTAAAATCGATCGCATCCGCGCCATGCTCATCGACGAGCGCTCTGCCTTTCGCCGTATAGCGCCGCTCCCCATGCAAATAGGTATAGCCCTCCGTAAGTTCCAGCTTGCCCAGCCGTTGCTGCAAGGACAACTCTATGCCATGACGCTTGGTATTGAACATATTATACGTCTTATACTCCGGACCGTACGGACCGAAGAAATAGGGGCGGTTCAATTCATTGGACGTTTCTGTGGCAAAGAGTGTCAAGCTGACGGCAGAGATGCCGATCTTATCGCGCATACCGATCTCATATAAGTGATACTTTTCTTCTTCTGCGGTCGTCGCTTTATATACCTGCTGATATGGATCGGAATACACCTGATCGCAGATCTGCAGACCATCCGGACTTGTAAAGCCTCTCTCCCAGCGTGCAAAGACGCGTCCGACAGGACCGTATTGATACGCAACGGACAGTTCTGCGGCGGTATTCCAACGATTGGAAGAATCCTTGCCGCCGATCGGTCTTCTCTTTGTGCCGCCATCTTTATCAAAATCCCAGATGAGTTTTTCACGCCGGATGCCTTGGGTAAAGGTAAATTTGTCCCGCTTCATTTGATTGAGCAGGTAAAGCGCCTGCGTTTCCTTATTGTACTGGAAGGACTGTTGCTTTCTCCCCGACTGATATTCCAGATCCGAACTCTGCCGTATCCAATCAATGCCGATAAGCAAAGAATCCTGCTTCCCGTAAGCATAATCAAATTTCATGCGTGCGCCGTAAGAATCATGCTTCATCTTGCCGTCAAGAAGCCGTGTATTTTTATACCAACCGTCGGTATAGAAAAAATCGCCGCTGAATTTCAGCCGCTCGCTCAAATTTTGATGGTAGGTGAGATTATAGGTATCGAAATCGCGATCGCCGTTTAGATAGTCTGCAGCAGAGGCGGGTCGATGATGTCTGCCATCGCGCTCTATTTTGCTTCTATTTAGATTTTGCAGAAATTTACTCGCTTCATTGAGATGGCTATAGCGAAAAGTTACCGAATGATCGGCGTCAGCATCGTAACGCAGACCTGCGAACGCATAATTGCTGTTGCGGTACGTATCGACAAAGTAGAGGTCGCGCTGCAGGCGTGAATAACCGCCCTGCAAGGTGAGCTTGTCGCCGACTTTATCGCCGTAATTCAAACTCATGCGATAGCCGTCCGAATTCCATTCCGTCGTGAGCGTGCGCTGCGGCTTGTTCATGCTCCTGAGGTTCGTCGTAATGTTGATGATGCCGCCCGCCGCGCCGCTGCCATAGATAATCGAACCGCCGCCGGGGATGATCTCGATCTTTTCGATCTGTTCGACAGGTACATAGTCATAGTTATTTGGCAACGGATGATTGACCATCGTCGTGACGGGCGCGCCGTCAATCAAAACTTGCAGATTGCGCTCGGACTGATCGCCTTGCCCGCGAATGTCAATATTCCCCCAACCCGACGCCCCGACGCTGATACTGGGCTGATCCTTTAAGATGTCAGAAATCGTCTTATAGCCTTTTTCCTCGATCGCTTTCTTCGTGATGACAATGATTTGCTTCGTGTCGCGCAGCTTTTCGATCTCCATATAGTCAGGACGCACGTATGTATCCGCCAGCTTAATTGTTTTCTCCGGATCTGCCTGCTTCTTTTCCACGGCGTCCGCAGCCTCTGCAGGCGGGGTTCCTATACCCCCCCATGTATATAGACTGCATACAAAGAGCGCTGCTGCATACGGTGTTCTTTTAACTCTCATCTTCATCGTCGTTCCCCTCCAGAACCTTTATGATATTTGTGAAATAAAAATTGAAGAATCATTTATAATTACAAATATTATGAATGATTCCTTGGAATTTTATCATTAAAGATAACGAGTGTCAATATTGATAATATTCCCTACAACTTTCTTGATTGACAATGCCTATAGAGCATGGTATCCTTGCAAAAGAAGTTATCAAACGATATGTTTTTAATATGATGACATGGATTTCCTGCACGAAAAAGAAAGGAAGGTCTGCAATATGCATCCTTGGAAGAAAAAATGTCTGACCCTCGCCGTCGTCTGTTCCATCGCAGGAGCAGCTCCCGTTTATGCAGCGGAAAAGAGCGCCGAAGCGGACGCGAACACCGCAGTCGCTGCAGAAAACTTGTCCACTGGGGGGGGGGCACGATCTCGGTGAGACGACCGTCACCGCGACGAGAATCTCCGAGCCTGTCAATAAGGTTCCGGCGAACGTCACCGTCATCACGGCGAAGGAGCTGGAAAAGCGGCATGTATTCAGCCTGCGCGAAGCGCTGGAAAGGGAAGCGGGCATCTACGTCTCGCCGACGGCGGACGTAAAAGACGGCTTGAGCCTGCGCGGTTTCGGCGGCACGAATATCCTCGTCATGTATAATGGACAGCAGCTCAACAACTCCTTCGATGGCGGCGTCAACTGGGATTCCATCCCTCTCGACAACATCGAGCGCATCGAGATCGTGCGCGGCGCAGGATCCTCGCTCTACGGCGGGCACGCCGTCGCCGGCGTGATCAACATCATCACGAAGGACAAAGAAAAGCCGGGGATTCATGGAGAGGCGAATCTTTCTTACGGCAGCAACAATACATGGAAGCGCGGCGTCCAAGTCTCGGGAAGCGAGGGACGCGTGTCCTTCCGTCTCGGCTATGAAAAGCGCACCTCAGACGGCTGGGCGGGCTATTTCGTCACGCCGAGAGTTTCTTCGGGAAACAAAGCGGGAACCGTCACGGGCAATCTTCCCCAAGCTGCCAACGGCAGATATATCATCGGCAGCCGCGGCGCTAAGGATAAAAAGAGCGAGAACACTTTCCTCGATCTGAAGTATGCCTTTGAAGCGGAGCGCTCCCTCGACTATACCTATATGCACAATTCCTACCGCTACTCTTACCACGATCCGTTCACCTACCTCAAGAATCCGGACGGGACGCCGGCTTTCAGCGGCATTCTGCGCCTGTCTCCCAAACGGTATATTGAGGTGGATCCGTCGGACTATCTCGGCTACAACGGTGAGCGCGGACAGGACATCCATAAGCTGCGTTACGAAGATGCAAAAAATGATTTCAAGGTGGGCGTCGGCTACAGCGATACATACAAAGACGGCTACTCTTCGACGGGGGATGCGACAAGCATCAACTGGACGGGTGCAGGCGGCAGGACGGAATATCCGAACCAGAATTATAATGTGGATCTTCAGAAAAAGTGGCAGATCAGGAACAACACGCTGCTCGCGGGCGCTGCATGGATGAAGGATACGATGCGCTACCGTTCGTATCGTTTGTCAAACTGGAAGGATTGGCGTTCGGTCGTCGGCGCACCAACGATGCAAAGCGGCGGTTCCATCATCTCGACAGCGCTCTTCGTACAGGACGAACTTGCGCTTGATGCACGCTGGAAACTGCAGCTTGGCTTGCGCTATGATAAATTTAACAAGCAGGACGGCTATTCCTATGTGAAAACCGTGCGCAAGGATTATGAAGATCGGACATTTTCTGCTTGGAGCCCTAAGTTGGCGATAAGCTATGAGCCGCAAAAAGATACGCTCGTATTCCTGAGCTTCGGCAAATCCTTCAATCCGCCGTCCATCTATAAGCTCTACCGCCGCGCCGGCGACAAGATGTCCTCGGTACAGGCAAATCCTGAACTGACGCCGGAAACTTCGACGACGTATGAGCTTGGCGTCAAACAGAAGATCAATAAAAATACATCCTATGGCGTTACGCTCTTCCGCGTTGCCACCGATGACAAGATCGCGCTGGCGACACTTGGCGGTGTCAAAGCCTACTACAATATGAACTCCGCGATGGCTAAGGGAATGGAACTTGAAGTCAAGCATCGCCTGAGCCGCGATTGGCGAACCTACCTCAACTATACGTTTGAATCAGGAGAACTCACCCACGGCGGCGTGACGGAACGCGATTGGGATATTCCCAAGCACATGCTGAATTTCGGCGTTGACTACACGCATGGCAATTTCAACGGCGTTCTCGATGCGCAGTATGTAGGTGCGCGTCAAAGTGTTGACTCGATCACAGGGGAATATGGCTCGGAGGACAGCTTCTTCCTCACGAACCTCTATCTCAACTACAATGTTGATAAAAATCTCAAGCTGCAGCTTGCTGTGCGCAACCTTTTTGATCGCAATTTTTACGCCTATGAAGCGACAAGCGGACGCACATACACGCTCGGCGCTTCGTACGCTTTCTAAAAACTGCGGATATACACAGCGTTTTTAACGCAAAAGAAAGGATCCCATGAGACTCATCTATCGTCTGCATCGCTGGATCAGCGCCGTCTGCGCCGTCTTTTTCCTGCTGCTCGTCCTGACAGGACTGCCGCTGCTCTTTAACGGCGACGCTGCGCGTTGGAATGCACTGGAGCCGCGTCCCGATTTTGGCGAGGCATCACCTCGCGTGCTCTGGGCGGGGGCGGCGGCAGGAATTTCCCGCATCGAGCGAGAGCAGCCTGAGCGCAGAGTGCAGTCGATCGCTGTTTATCCCGAACGCGGGCTGCTCATCTATCGACTCACGCGCACCGAAGGGGCGCACGGCGGACGCGGTGCATCGGCTTTGTCTTATGCGTATGCGCCGCAGGATGATGCACTCGTACCTTGGTCGAGCGGTGCCGTCAAGTCGCCTGCACTCGCTTCGTTCATGGGCTGGATGCACCATCTGCATATGCGCCTTGCCTTGGGCGAGGGCGGCATGATCTTCCTCGGAGTCATGTGCTTTTTGAGCTTTCTGTCGCTTGCAGGCGGTGCGCTGCTCTATCCGTCTTTCATGAAGCGGCGGCTTTTCGGCGGTATGCGCGGCGGTGCATCGGCAGGCAGCTTCTTTGACTGGCATATCTTCCTCGGCGTCCTCACTGCGGTCTGGGCGGGGCTTTTGACCTTGAGCGGCGTCGCCATAGCCGCCTATATTCTCGGCTATGGCAGCTATGCCAGCGACGCGGCAAAAAGTGTGCCGCAGCGTACGAGCGCACCGCCTGCGATCACCCTCACCGAGATGCTGGCTTATGCCGAGGAGCATTTTCCTGCGCAGGATCTTCTGCGCCTTGAGGCTGCAGATGCCGCTTCGCCTGCCGTACTGACCTTGGCGGATGCTGCAAGACCGCAGATGTTTCGCGGGCAGGACGTCTATTTGCTGCGCGGCGAGGACGGCGACATTGAGCATTTCACGAAGCCGCTGCCGCGCTGGCTCGTCGTTTGCGATGCCGTGCGCGACCTGCACCTGCATAACCATGCGACGATGTTCTTGAAGATCGTCTGGGCGCTTCTCGATCTCTTATGCGCTGCCGTCATCGTCACGGGCTTTCTCGGATGGCTGCAGCGCAGCCGCCGCAGTAAGGAGCGGCCGCCCGTGTTCGATGCTCACGTCGGAACAAGATCTGTGCCGTGGAAGGAGCCGCTGTCTTTCGCTGCGCTTTCCCTCATCGGCATGACCGCGCCGCTCGGTGACACCTTCGCAGGCAACATGATCGGCTCGGCTGCGTGGCTCATCCTCCTCGCCTATGCTTTCGCCCTATGGCGGCGCGGCAGGCGGTAGCCGACGCTCCTCGTTCTTCCGGCGTTTGCATGGGACGGCAAAACGGCAGTTTCGTCTTCAGGCGAAGCTGCCGTTTTTCTTTGGCGTCGGTTTCGGTGCATATTTTTCATTTTCCTCTTGACAACGGGGAAATTCCTTACTATAATAAATTCATAACGATTAAACAACTACTTAATTAAGAGGAGGAACCCCCATGAAGAAAAGCTATAAGATCGAAGTGGACTGCGCAAACTGCGCCCAGATGATGGAGGACGCCGCGAAGAAGGTCGAGGGCGTGACGGATGCGACAGTGAATTTCATGGCGCTGAAGATGAAGGTCGAGTTTGCCGACGGCAGCGATCCCGTCGAGGTCATGCCGCGCGTTCTGTCAGCTTGCCGCAAGGTCGAGAGCGACTGCAATATTATATTTTAAGGAACCGCGGATAGAAGGAAGCCGCCCGAATGCGTGAAGAGGGGCTGCTGCATTTATCCGTGAATCCTTAAGGAAATTTCCTAACCGTCCGTTTCGTATCACGCCGCCGGAAAGCAGGTGTTCTCTTGAACAAGAAGCAAAAAAGAAATCTCATCCGCATACTTCTGGCGGCATCTTTGATGATCGTCATGAATTGGCTGCCCGTCGAAGGTTTGCCGCGCTTTTTCTTTTACGTCGTGCCGTACCTCATCATCGGCTATGACATCCTCGTCAAAGCGGCGAAAGGCGTATGGAACCGCCGTCCGCTTGATGAAAACCTTCTGATGTCGATTGCGACAATCGGCGCGATGGGGCTTGCCGTCTACGAGGACGGCGACTACGTCGAGGGCATCGCCGTCATGCTCTTCTACCAAGTCGGCGAATGGTTCCAAAGCTATGCCGTCGGCAGGAGCCGCCGAAACATCGGCGAGCTTATGGACATTCGCCCCGACTACGCCAATGTGGAGGATAACGGCAAGCTATGCCGCGTCGATCCCGATGAGGTCGAGATCGGCACGGAGATCATCGTGCAGCCGGGCGAGAAAATCCCGCTCGACGGCATCATCACCGAGGGTGCATCGACGCTCAACACAAGTGCGCTGACGGGCGAGAGCCTGCCGCGCGATGTGGAGAAGGGGCATACGGTCGTCAGCGGCTGCATCAATCTCACGGGCGTCTTGAAGATTCGCACGACGAAGGAGTTCGACGAATCGACGGCGTCAAAGATCTTGGAACTTGTCGAGGACGCCGGCTCACGCAAGTCGCGCTCGGAGACATTCATCGCGCGTTTTGCCCGCATTTACACGCCGATCGTCGTCGCAGCGGCGATTCTGCTCGCCATCGTGCCGCCTGTCGTGCGCCTTGCTGCACTCGATCTTTCACCCGATTGGGGAATTTGGATCTACCGCGCCTTGATTTTCCTCGTCATGAGCTGCCCATGTGCGCTCGTCGTCAGCGTTCCCTTGAGCTTCTTTGCAGGCATCGGCGGCGCAAGCCGCGAAGGCGTGCTCGTCAAGGGAGCGAATTATCTCGAAATGCTTGCCGAGATCGATACGGTCGTCTTTGACAAGACAGGCACGCTGACGCGCGGCGTATTCGAGGTCAATGCCGTACACCACGGAACAATGGAAGACAAAAGGCTTCTGGAGCTTGCCGCACTCGCCGAAAGCGCTTCCTCGCATCCGATCAGCCGCAGTCTTAAAGAGGCTTACGGCAAGGAAATCGACCGTTCGCGCGTCACGGACATGCAAGAACTCAGCGGCTTTGGCGTGACGGCAAAGGTCGACGGCATCGAAGTCGCCGCCGGCAACGGCAAACTCATGGAGCGGCTCGGCATCGAGTACCGTCCATGCAGTCACCCGGGTACGATCGTACAGATGGCGATCGCGGGCGAATATGCCGGTCACATCGTCATCGCCGACGCGGTCAAGCCCACATCGAAAGCCGCCATCGAAGGTCTGCACCAAGCGGGCGTAAAGCGCACGGTCATGCTCACGGGCGATGCGCGTACGGCTGCCGAAAAAGTCGCAGCCGCGCTTGGCATCGACGAGGTCAAGAGCGAGCTTCTGCCTGCGGACAAAGTGCGGGAAGTCGAGCGGCTGTTGGATGAAAAATCGTCGGCGAAGAAGCTCGCATTCGTCGGCGACGGCATCAACGACGCGCCCGTCCTGAGCCGCGCCGACATCGGCATCGCTATGGGCGCGATGGGTTCCGATGCTGCCATCGAAGCCGCCGATGTCGTCTTGATGGACGACGATCCGCAGAAGCTGCCGAAAGCGATTCGCATCGCCAGAAAGTGCATGACGATCGTGCATCAGAACATCGTCTTTGCCATCGGCATCAAACTCCTGTGCCTCGTGCTCGGCGCCGTCGGCATCGCAAACATGTGGTTCGCCATCTTCGCCGACGTCGGCGTCATGGTGCTCGCCGTCCTAAATGCCCTGCGTGCGCTCTTCGTGCGCCGCCTGTAGACGGCATCTCATCGCTGCACCGCGCCGCAGGCATCCGACGGGCTTCATTTTATCAGCGATTCCTTTACAGTATATGATATAATAAAGAAAGCACGGATATATTCCGTGCTTTCTAAGCATACCCGTTGAACTGCGGCAAAGGAGACTGCTATGAAAATTCTCGTTGTCCTAAAAGTAAAAAATCATCATAAAAAGTGGCTGCAAAAGAGCGCGGCAGACGCTGAGCTTCGCTTCCTTCCCACCGATCAGGTGACAGAAAGCGACCTCGCCGACGTCGATGCCATCATTGGCAACGTGCCGACAGAACTTTTGCCTGCGGCAAAGAAACTGCGCTGGCTGCAGCTCAACACGGCTGGGGCGGACATCTACTGTAAAGACGGGTTGTTGAAGGATGACGTCCTCTTGACGAACGCGACGGGCGCTTATGGTCTTGCGCTCTCTGAGCATCTCCTCGCGCAGCTTCTTGCGATGATGAAGAAGCTCTATCCCTATTATGACAACCAAAAAGCGGGGCTTTGGCGCGATGAGGGCGCCGTCGCCTCGATCGAGGATGCGACCGTGCTGATTCTTGGCATCGGCGACATCGGACGCGCGTTCGCCCGTCGCGTCAAAGCGCTCGGCGCTTACGTCATCGGTGTGCGCCGCCGCGCCGGAGCGAAGCCTGTCGGCATCGACGAGCTTGGCACGATGGCAGAGCTTCCCGCACTCCTTGTACGCGCCGACGTCGTCGTGTCCGTCTTGCCGGGGACGAGCGAGACGACAGGGCTTTTCTGCAAGGAGCGTTTCGCTGCGATGAAGAAAGGCGCCTACTTCCTGAACATCGGACGCGGCAGCGCCGTCGTCACCGACGACCTCATCGAAGCAGTGCAGGCGGGACGTCTCGCAGGCGCGGCGCTCGACGTCACCGACCCCGAGCCTTTGCCTGCCGATCACCCGCTTTGGCGCACGCCGAACGTCTACATCACGCCGCACATCTCCGGCGACGATCACTTGAGCGCAACACAGGACAAGATCGTGCAGATCGCCGCGAGAAATCTCAGCGCTTTCCTGCATGGCGTATCGCTCGAAAATCTCGTGGATCGCAATACGGGCTACAAGCATTGAGGAGGGATTCCGATGCGTCAATGTATGGACATGAAGAACCTGCACCGCAGACTGCGGAAAATTCGCGGACAAGTCGAGGCCATCGACCGCATGATCGAGAAGGACATCCCGTGTGAAGACCTTCTCTCGCAGATCAATGCCGCAAAAGCCGCTCTGCACAAATGCGGTCAAGTCGTTCTCGAAGGACATATCCAGCACTGTGTCAAAGACGGCATCGCGCACGGCGACGCGGAAAAGACCGTAGAGAGCTTCACCAAAGCAGTCGAACGCTTTGCCAATATGGGATGATAAAACCTCAGTCAAAAAGGCTTCCGGGCAACAAGCTCGGAAGCCTTTACTTATGATAGACCAAACATTACGGTGACGCCCCAAGAGGTCAAACCAAAGGCAGAGACCGATTGGCTAGGCTTCTGTAAGGCGTGAGGACATATTTCAGCGTGCCACCTTGATAAAGCTGCGCAGGAAGCGGGCGAAAAAGCAACCCATGCCATTTCGCGTGATGGCTGAACATATATCCTGAAAGTTTATTCCTCGGGAACCTTCGTCATAAGTTCCAGACTGCGCTCTTCGTTCATCGTGCGGCACATCTCGATGAACGTATCAAGCGGCACGTCTTTGCGCTGTTCGTTCGTACCGCGCACGTTGATGGATACGGTGTTTTCCGCAGCTTCCTTATCGCCGAGCACGAGGATATAGGGATCCTTGTAGTGCTTGAAGCCCTTGATTTTCTCGCGCATGTTCTTGTCGGCATAATCGACCTCGAAACGGATGCGGCTCTTGAAGAGCTTTTGCGCGACCTTCTTCGCATAGTCGTTGTGCTCGGGGCGGATCGGCACGATGCCGACCTGCACGGGACTGAGCCAGAAGGGGAACGCGCCCTTGAAGTTCTCGATGAGGACGCCGATGAAGCGCTCCATCGAGCCGAAGATCGCGCGGTGCAGCACGACGGGCTGCTTGTGGCTGCCGTCCTTGGCGATGTACTTGAGGTCGAAGTTCTGCGGCAGCTGGAAATCGAGCTGCAAGGTGCCGACCTGCCACTCGCGGCCAAGCGCGTCCTTCATCTTGAGGTCGATCTTCGGGCCGTAGAAAGCGCCGTCGCCCTCGTTGATCTCGTAATTGCCCTCGCCGTACTTGCGGTCGAGGATCGCCTTGAGCTCCTTCTCGGCGATATCCCACGTCTCAATGTCGCCCATAAAATCGTCGGGGCGCGTCGAAAGCTCCGCCTTACAGCTCATGCCGAGCGTCGAATAGATCTCGTCGGCGATATCCATGATGTCGCCCATCTCAGCGGCGATCTGATCTTCCATGAGGAAGGTGTGGTCGTCGTCCTGACGAAAGAGCTGCACGCGGAAGAGACCGTTAAGCTCCCCCGACTTCTCCTTGCGGTGGATGACGTCGACCGTGTTGTAGCGAATCGGCAGATCGCGGTAGGAGCGCGTCTTGCGCTGGTAGATCTTGATGGCGTTCGGGCAGTTCATCGGCTTGATCGCAAACGTGTCGTCCGCTTCGATATCGCCGTCTGCACCGGGAATCAGGAACATATTTTCCTTGTAATGCGCCCAATGACCGCTCGTGACCCAGAGGCGCTTATTGTTGATGACGGGCGCGGAAACTTCCTGATAGCCGTGCGCCTCATGAATGCCGCGCCAGAATTCCAACAGTGCGTTGAAGAGCTTCCAGCCGCGCGGCAGCCAGTAGGGCATACCGGGCGCCGTCTCGTCAAACATGAAGAGGTCGAGCTGCGGTCCGATCTTCTTGTGGTCGCGTTCCTGCGCATCCTTGATGAAAGCGAGGTGCGCCTTCAGCTCCTCCTTCGTCGGGAAAGCGTAGGCATAGATGCGCGTGAGCTGATCGCGCTTCTCGTCGCCGCGCCAGTAAGAGCCGGACATCGAGCGAAGCTGCCATGCGGCAGACAACAGCGCGGCAGAGTTCTCGACGTGCGGTCCGCGGCAGAGGTCGACGAAGTCATCGCCCGTGCGGTACGTCGTCAAGATCTCGTCGTCGGGCAGATCCTCGATGAGTTCGACCTTGAACTTCTGATCGGAAAAGAGTGCGAGCGCGTCCTTCTTGGAAATCTCCTCGCGCTTCCAATCTTCCTTGCGCTTCAAGATCTCCTTCATCTTCTCTTCGATGGTCTTGAGGTCGTCGTTCGTCGCCGCACGCGGCAAGAGAAAGTCGTAGTAGAAGCCATCGGCGATCTCCGGTCCGATGGCGTACTGCGTCTCCTTGCCGAAAACTTCGATGACAGCCTTTGCAAGCACATGTGCCAACGAGTGGCGGTAGACGTGCAGAAATTGTTCTTTATCCATGCTGTTTCCCCTTTATTGGACATTTGTACAATCGCTATGCGCAGAAAAGCGAGCGGCGCCTTGCACAGTTTCTTCTATTATTATAGTGCAAAACGATAAATTTGTCACGACGCGCTCGAATATCAAAGGAATTCGGACAGCTTGCTTAATTGCAACAGCCAAGCGGGCAGTTTCCAAATGCGCTGATCGCCAAGAAATGTGCGATGCACCCTTTACAAGCAGCAAGAGATATGATACACTAGCGAAGTACCTTTGAGGAGAGGTGTCCGAGTGGTCGAAGGTGCTTGACTCGAAATCAAGTGTGCAGCAATGTACCGTGGGTTCGAATCCCACCCTCTCCGCCATTGAAAAATAAGGCTTCGTGGAGATTTCCACGAAGCCTTTTCTGTGTCCATTTTGGGGCGAAAAATAGGATTTTGGGCACATTTTGGGCACTAGAGATTTTGAACTCGTTTTTTGATGCTGTAAAATTTGCGACTACGACATAGAAAAAGAGGATGCCGTGCAGCATCCTCAGATTCGTTCGTGCATCACTTTTGAACTCTTGGAAGGGTCTGTTTGATTTCCTTCTCAGCGGACGAAAAGCTCTCTTTTGTCCCTTGTCCGATGCCTTTTTTGCAGAATACCCGTGTTTGTGGTGGTATCCATACCCTGTTATTTGCATGGACAGGCGGGACGAGGGGACAATACTCTGGTGGACAGTGCATCACTTTTCGGAGAAACGTGATGCACCTTTCTCCGTTATAGGAGTGCCAGGTACTTGGACTGCTCGTCTTTTGCAATACTCAGCGCGTCCATCGCGGCTTCGGCGGAGATTCCCATGCGCTGGATCAGGCTCTTGATGTTTTTCAGGCGTTCTGTCTCTGCACCGCGCACCTCTCCTTGCATAGTTCCTTCCGCAACACCTTCGTTATACAGTTCTTCCATTACCCTGCACATAGCTGTTACCCCCTTTTCATCTTCTTTGAAAAAACGCGCGCGCTCAGCAAGCACATCACTGTACATATCATTCGGATCACTGCAAAAGAAGTCATGCATGAGCTTTCCGAGCGGGCGTTCACTCTGACATTCCCCGTTGACGTATAGAATGTGTGCGCCGTCGTCGAAAACCTCCTCGGTGTCCTCGAATGTTCGGCGCACCTTGTAGAGCGGTTTCCCTCGTTTCCATACGTCATGCTCCGTGATGAAGATGACGTATGTTTCGGGCAGATCGGGGAAGAGTGTTCCTTTACTGACCTCACGGGAATCAATCATGCTGCTGTTGAATCTCGCACGACGGGGAACTGCTCCCTCGTCGCTGCGCTGTATCTCTACATCGTAGATGTTCTCGCCATCCGTTGCGAGTGCATCAAATCGTACGGCACGTCCGTATAGATTTGGCACACTCTGTTGCGTGATGACCTCCGTCACGATTAGACGGTTATTGCCCATGACGGCACGGAGTACGACCTCCATACAGGGAATATTCCCATCAAAGCAACTGTTAAAGAACGTGTCATCCATCAACCGAAGCTGCTTGATCTTCTCAAGGTATCGACTTTTCTTTTGTTCGAGTTCAATGATAATCACCTCAAATCAAATGATCTACCTATATCTTATAGGGATTTCCTCTTTTTTGCAAGATTGTCATTTCTCTTGCGTGCCAAAAACGTAATTTTTTCAGGACGGTCTTCTTCCAGATGAATTTGTATTTGTTGCGACAGATTCGATCTTGGTTCCGTCGATGAAGATGTGCTCAAGCGATATGACGCCGAGCGTTTGCAGGAATGAGATTTTGCATGTGTGGTTTGGTGATAGCGATGATATAGAAAACGAGGATGCCGTGTAGCATCCTCGCATTTAATTTGTGGGTCGTAATACATAACAAAACGACCGCAGACGGAAAAGGTCTGCGGTCGTTTGCTTGCTGTCGTTTCACCGCTTGCGGCTGATTCGCATCGGTAAGCGGCTTCTTAGAAGCGGTAGGTGACCTGCGCCCTTGCGAAGTTGCCGAGCTTGAAGGTCTCGGGGCCGTGCAAGGTGTCGCGCTGGTTTGTGCTCTTGGCGTCGAAGGTGTAGAAAAGCTCCAAGAGCCAGTTCTTCGCGGGGACGTAGCCGCCGCCGATGGAGAAGCTTTCGATGCCGTCGAGGTAGCGGTCGGGCAGGTAGTCCGTACCGTTGCCGCCGAAGAAGGAGCCGTGCTCGAAATGCTTGTAGTCCACGAACGCATTCCATGTGCCGGGCTTGTCCATATCGGCTTCGCCGATGTCAAGACGCGCCGTCCAGAAGGTCGGCACACCGCCGTCCTGGTGTCCGCGCGGCGTGAAGATATCGGTACGCGCAGGATGATCGAAGGTCGAATGACCGTTCATATACTTGCCGAATGCGGAGCGATTCTGCCCGTAGTCGAAGGAAACGGCGGTCTTCTTGCCGACCTGCCACTTGGCGCCGACGCCGATGACGTTCGCGAGTTGGTCGAACGTATGCTCATCGTTGCCCTTGCCGTTCGCTGCGAGAATCGTATGGCTCTTATCGCCGACGGAGCGCAGATACCATGCCGTCACGCCGAGATTCGGCGCAAGCTCTTTTCTGACCTGCAGGTAGAACGCCTTGTCGATCGGCGGGATATCGTCCTTTTCAAGGACGACGCCCGTCGTCTTGATGAGGTTGCCGACAACATTGCCTAAAGAAGCGCGAGGCAGCTTGTTGCCGGATTCAGCCTCCGATACGATCTTATCAAGAAGCTGAAGATACTCATAGCCCATCTGGCTCATATTGGATAAGCCGTAATTGCTGTTCGCATCTGCAGAAGGCTTTTGGTAAAGCTCCTCTTTGAAGAACTTTAGGACATCGACATTCGTAAGCTTATATTTGTACGGGCTGGGTTCACCCCATTCATATTTATCTTCGTAGGTGCCAACCACGCCGTCAAATGTATAATCGTCGGATTTCGTTGTCCAATCGCTTGAGGATTTCCCCCGCCCGGAAGACAGCTCCCAAACCTCGCCCAAGGACTGACTCGTAGGGTTTCCCTCAGAATCGAATTTGTAGTCTCTCCAGTTTTCCCGCGCCCTGTATTCCGCAATCTCTTTATAGGTGCTTTCCACTTCCGCAGAATGCTTCTGGAAATACGAGCCATCGGACTGCAATGCGTCGGGATCGGTCGGCTTGATGGAAAATTTCTTTTCCATATCCCTTGCCCACGCCTTGCCTGCTGGGGTGGTTTCTCCCTCGGGACCGTTGAAATTCACCGGCGCCTTCTTGATCTTTACATTGCCATGCGAATCTTTGATCCTATAGTAGACATAGGAACCAAACGTCGGCGGGCGCAGCGGAATGGTTTTCTTCGCAAGATCGCTGCCATACGCCTGATTGACGATGGACTGCATCCGCTTCAATACTTCCATTTTGTCCGCAATCGTCGGAGCATCCTTGAGCTGCTGATAGAAGTATAGATTCTGCGTCTGCGCCGTATCGCCTGCCGCCTTCGCAGCAGCATACGCCTGATCGCCGGCATCAGCTGCATGCGCCCGATCCGGCACATCCCGATCAAGTCCGAGGAACTCGGCGGCTGTCGGCGGCCGATAGAACGACTGATTTGTCACATGCGTATATGCCGTGTCCGCTACACCTGTCGAGTGCTTGAATGTACCGAAGCCCAAGCGCACCTGCATATCCTTCGCAGTGTTCGTATAGACGGCACGCACGCCGTCGTATTCCTTGCCGAACCAATAGCCCGTGACGCCCATCGGCTCTTGGATGCGGCCGAGCGCAAAGGTCCAATCCTTCGCCTTGTGTGTCAGAGCCGCACGCTCCAGCCGCGCTTCGCTCAAGCCCTTCTTTTCGGGCAGACTTTCTGCCGTATCGACGTCGCCTCTGCCCGACAGGCTGCCGACGACGGTGAGATCGGTGTTCTCGCCGAGACGTGCGCTTGCGCCGACGCGCACGCGCTGCTCGAACGCATGACCGTCCGCATCAAGCATATTCTTCTGCGCCGCTTCGCTGACGGAAGAATTCTCTGTATACGTTGACTGCGGGCGATTCGTGCCGTTGTGCGCGTTCCAACGCATCTGATAGTCGCCGAAGAACTCGACGCCTTCCTTGCGGCTCTCATCGAAGTCTTTGAGCAGGAAGCCCTGCAGGCGCGGCGCTTCGTCCTCTGCCGTTTCGTTGAGCGCTACGGGAGTGCCTGCCGCCTTTCTGACCTTCTTCTTCCATGCCGTATCGAACTTGAAGTTCGCGCCGAAGCGATAGATGCGCTCCTGTGTTGCACGGTCGTCGTCACGATGGTTGAAGAGGTTGTTGACGCCGAAGTAGATCATGGCGTCGGGCGAAAGCTGCTTCTGGATCATGATGTTCCAAATGCCAAAAGTCTTATTTTGATATGCGTGCTTCTGGTCGAGCGCCAATCCGCCCTTCAGATAGTCCGTCCAATAGTTTGCACCATTCGCAAGCGTATTGCTGTCGAGCATATCGATATAGTAATCGCCCCAGATCTGACCGCTCCAACCGTATTGCTTGTTTTCGTAGGCAAACGCGATGTCGATCTTATGTTTCGGGCGGTCAAGAAGCCGATCCGGCATCAAGGGATCCGTCTTATTGAGTGCATAGAGCCATGTATAGCCGAGCTTCACATTCCAGAAGGGGCTGAGCTTGTGGCTCACTTCTGCCTCAAGACCCGTGATCTCTGCCTGTCCGATGTTCTTGAAGCTGTAAATCAAATCCGGCGCACGCATCCATTTTTGATTTGGATCCTTGATATACGGTGCAAAATCAAGAATTTTTCCTGTGTAGTAAACAGACATGTAATCGCGGATGCGGTTGTGGAAAATGCCGACACGCGCATACGTATCCTTTGTTTCCCCCTCGATGCTCATGTCAATATTGAAAGATTTCTCAGGCTTGAGGTTGGGATTGCCTGCCCACCACCAGCCCATTTTCGCGTCACCGCCGCCAAAAAGTCCGGGAAGCGGTGTACTGGCATACATCTCCCAGTTATACCAAAGCTCGCCCATGCCCGGCTCCGTATAGCCCGTGCCGATGTTCGCCTTGAAGCGGCGATGCGGATTGCCCGCGATGTTGTGCGTGATGCCAAGGTTGCCCGAGATATTCGTGCCGAAGAGACTGCTGTAATCCAGACGCAGAATCGGTGAGAAGATCGTATTCTTCGACAACTGCCATGTATCGCCGACGAAGAAATTGTAGCGCTGGATCGAGCCGCTGCCCACCGTGATGCGCTGGTCACGCTCCCAATATTCTTCAAGGAACATTTTCCCGTTCAACGTGGGAGTACCTACCGCATTTTTATCGGCACGGTTAATGCCCTTCTGGAAGTATTCGCCAACAATGTTGCTTCCGGGATACGCCGCGCCATTATGTCGGCTCTTGTACTCATCCTTCAGTTTCGCTTCAAGTTCGTCATAGTCCGCTTTGAGATTCGACCGCGCAATATCCGTAATCTTACGCGTGCCTACATAGAGATCGTAGTACCAATCCTCCGTAAGCTTTCCGTCTTGGAGTCGATACTTTGTAAAGTCATTATAGGTAAGTTTCGGATTATAGCCGAGATTTTTTTCTTCATCGTAGTTGTAGTACTCAAGTTCTTCCAGCCATTTCGGATTCCCCGTATATTCTTTCGGAAACGCATAATCGTGAATATGCGACCAAATATAATTGGTCGTATCTTCGCCGCGCATCAGGCGATCCTTTTTGTCAACCAGCAGACTTTTATCATAATCCCACGGGTCGATGTGGCGCGTCGAGATGTTCGGTGAACTCTTGAGACGGCTGCCCTCTCCGGACTCCTTCGTATAGCCGAAACCGTAGCTGAGGAGATGCTTGTCATTGAGCTGCGTATTTGCCGATGCCTTGAGGTCAAACTGACTGTGATCGACGTTGTCAACGTAGCGCAGCTCGTTCTTTCCCTCATAAACCGACTTGCCCGCATAGTTGATCAGCGATACATCGTCTTCTTTGATCGTCGTATAATTGAACTCAACATTCCAATCGCTGATCTTGTTCATGCCGCGCCAGCCGAGGTTGTATGCGTCGCGTCCTGTCTTGCGTTTGAAATGCTGCTGCGGCTCAAGGTCGGAGTCCGTCCGCTTGATAACGCGGCTGAGATCTTCAGCATAGTGGTCAACGCGGAACTCAAAGGAGTTGTTCTTATTGGCATCGTAGGTGCCTACAAGACCGACCGTCGCCGTATCACCGTAGAAACGCAGCGCATTCGGCTCAAAGTCGAGATCAGAGCCGCTCAGACCAGTTTTCTTGCGCTCCCTGCTCGCGTACACAGGCATGACCTCGCGCTTGCTGCCTGAAAGGCCGATGCGGAACTTGCCCATGTCGCCCGAATCGGCGCGCAGGAAGAAGTTCGTATAGGGGATCTTGTGATCGTCGTCGGCGCGGCGCATACTCTCGACGTTGAACTGCACGCCCGGCTCATGCTGCGCCTTCTTCGTGATGATGTTGACGACGCCGCCGATGGCGTCCGAGCCGTACTTCGCGCTCGCTGCGCCTTGGATGATCTCGATGCGCTCGACGTTCTCCGTGCCGAGACGCATGACTTCGTCCGCCGCGCCCGAATATTTCGCAAGATCTCCCAAGACGGGCTGTCCGTCCACGAGGATCAGCGTGTGGCGCGGCTCTGCGCCGCGAATCGAGATGCCGACGCGCCCCATAGCGTCGACCGTGCGCGAGACGCCTGTCTCGGAGAAGATGATGTCTTCAACGGCTTTCGCCTGCTTCTTTTCGATGTCCTCCTTGGTGATGATCGTCTTCTGCTGCGACTCGTACTTCGCTTCTTCCTGCGCCGCCTGCGCTTCGACGTCAACGGCTTCCGTCTGGACGCGCTGTGTCTCCTGGGGGGGGGCATCTTCTGCGTGCGCCGCATTCAAAGGCGCCGCCAGCCAAAGCGCCACGCCCAGCGAGAGCAGCTTGTAGTCATGGAGACGGAACTTCTTCCTTGCCATTCTATTTCCTCCTTAGCGAATATGAATTGGATTGAATTGCAGGCTCAATTATAATCTAAACTGAAAATGAATACAAATACATTTTTAACCTAACGACGATTAAAAATCTATAATCTATCTCAAATAGAGGTATCCTCCGCTCTCACTTCATGACGCAAGCTCTGCTAAAATGAAGTCGTCCGAATTTGCACGGATGCGCTGCGTGCGGCCGGGGGGCTGAATTTATCAGCGCTTCCTTAACAATCCTCGTCTTTTCTGTTATAATAGGGTATCGTGACAAAAACAACCGTGCACGCTTTGGAATCTGTGCACGCGTTCAGAGAGGATGACACAATGACGATGCGACAGATCTCGCCGGCGCAGGAGCGTTGGGCGTTTCTCATCATGGCGATTCTTTTTGCGCTTGCCGCACCGTTTCTGCCGATCTTGGGCGTGTTCCTGCTTTTGGGCTGGACAGCGCCGCTGATCGTTTTGATCGTGCGCCACGGCTACGGTTACACCGTCCCCGGCGTGCTCGCTGCGGCGGGCTTTTACTATGCTGTGCTGGGCGCGATGGGAGCTATGCACACGATGCTTCTTGTCGTTCCGCTGGCTTTGCTCTTTGGCTTTGGACTGCGCCGCAAGTGGGCGGCTGTACGTCTTGTCAAATGGGGCTTGGCGGCGTCGCTCTCCGGCACGACCGTCTCTTTGTTAGCGGTGGCGCTCATCTTTGGCGTCGATCCTTTGGCGCCGTTTGTCGATGCCGTGCGCGAGTCGTACCAGGCTATCGGCTCCGCCGTGCAGTCGGGCGGCAGTCTCACACCGTCGGAAGCGCAGGCTTTTGAGAAGCAGGTGTCGTCGCTGATGGAGACGGTCTCCTTGCTTGCGCCGACAATTTTCCTCGTGGAGGCGGCGCTCGCGGTTCTGTTGAATTTTTTTGCCGCAGGGCTGCTGCTCTCGCGCGTTGGGGAGAAGATGCCGAAGCTGCCGCCGTTTTCCGAGTGGCGTTTTTCCGTCTATTTCCTCTTTCTCTTCGGTTTTTCCCTCGTCGGGCTTTATTGGGGCGGCACGCGCCGCATACCGCTTCTCTATGAAGCATCGCTCAACGGCGACATCATCGCGACGTTTGCCGGACTGATCCAAGGTTTTTCGCTCTTGTGGTATGCAGCGGATCATTGGCGCGTCGGTCGCTTTTGGCGTTGGGTTCTCGTCGCTTTTGCCGTCTTGAGCGCATTTTTAATGCAGCTCATCGCTTTCACGGGGCTTTTCGATATGTATTTCGACTATCGCCGCCGCTTCAGCCGTCGGCGGTAATGTGTCTCCGGAGAGGCGCATTCCAATTCCATAGGAGGTGGCTTTCTTGCCTCGAAATTTGTCGGCATGGGTGGACGCCTGCGTTCATCTCGCCGCTTTGCTGGCGCTCGTCCTGCTGCTGTCTTACTACAACGCTTACGTTGCGTCCATCGCTTTCGTCGTCTGGCTGCTCGTCGCGCTCTTTGCACGCGAGCGCTGCCGTGCGCGTCAGCGAGCTTTTGACGCATACTGCCGCGATGTCGTGCGCAATGTCAATGAGGTGACAAACTTTGCGATTGAGCGTCTGCCGCAGGCGGTCGTCATCGTCAATCCCGAGGGGCGTATCGCCTGGACGAATCATGTGACGCAAGAATACTTAGGAGAGCAGCCGGAGGCCGGTCTTGCGCTGAAAGATTACTGGCCCGGCATCATTTTGGAGCCGATCTGGGGTGCGTCGGGCGAGTATGTATTTTCCCATGAGTCGCGCTATTACAAGGTTCGCTACCGCCCCATCGTGACGTCGGACGACATCCAAGGGCTTATGGCTCTTTATGTGGAAGATTGGACGGAGTACGAGGAGATGCGGATTTTCTTCAAGAACAGCCGCGCCGTACTTTCTTACATCCAGATCGACAACTTCGATGAGGTCATGCAGGGGCTTTCGGAGGCGGAACGCACGGCGCTCCTCTTTGAGGCAAACCGTCGTCTTGACGAGTGGCTCAAGGGTCTCGGCGGCTTCATGCGGCGCGTGAGCGACGATCTCTATGTCGCCGTGCTTGAGCGAAAGGCTTTGGATCGCGCCATCGAGGAGCATTTCGACATCCTCGACCGCGTGCGCAACTTGCAGAGTACGAACCGCCTGCCGCTGACGCTTTCGATGGGTCTTGCCGTCGCTGAGGAGCAGTCGATGGAAGAGCTTGGCAGGGAAGCGCAGGCAGGTCTTGATCTTGCGCTCGGACGCGGCGGCGATCAGGTCGCTGTGCGCATGGGCGGCAAGAATCAATTCTTCGGCGGCAAGGCGAAGGCGGTGGAAAAGCATACGCGCGTCAAGGCGCGCGTCGTCGCCCATGCCGTGCGTGAAATCATGGAGAACGCCGACGAAGTCTTTATCATGGGACACCACAACGAGGACTTCGATTGCTTCGGCGCGGCGATCGGCGTCGCAAAGATGGCGCGGGATCTCAAAAAGCCTGTCCATATTGTCTTGAGCGATATGAACGAGGGCATTGATAAACTCATCGGGTTCTTGGGTGACGCCCCTGAATATGAGGGGCTGATCGTTCGCGCCGAGGATATGGAGAGCATTGATTCTTTGAATCCTGTCCTCTTTGTCGTCGATACGCACATCCCGCATCTCGTCGCCGCGCCCGTACTTTTAGAACGCATCGCACAGGTCATTGTCATCGACCATCATCGGCGCTCGGGCGACAGTTTCATCAAGTCGCCGCTGCTCGTCTACATCGAGCCGGCGTCCAGCTCGACGAGCGAGCTTGTCACGGAGCTTTTGATGTATTTCAGCGAAGATCTTGTGCTTTCGCGTCTCGCCGCGACGGCTCTCTATTCGGGCATCGTCGTCGATACGAAGAATTTTTCCGTGCAGACGGGCATCCGCACCTTCGAGGCGGCGGCATACCTTCGGCGAGGCGGCGCCGATCCCGTCGTCGTGCGCCACCTCTTTCGCGCCGATTTCGAGACGGAGCGGGCGCTTTCCGGCGCAAAGGCGGGCGCTCGCCTTTACCCCGGCGGGCTTATCACAGCGCGTTTCCCCGACGTCATCCCCAATGTGCAGGCGATCGCGGGACAGGTCGCCGACTCGCTCCTTCGCATCGAGGGTGTGCGCATGAGTCTCGTCTTTTTCCAGCTCGATACGGAGACGGTCGGCATCAGCGCACGCTCTACGGGCGAACTCAATATGCAGGTCATCATGGAGAGCTTCGGCGGCGGCGGACACCAAAACGTCGCCGGAGCGCAGGTCAAGGGCGAAGCGCTCGCCTCGATTGAGGAGCGCGCCGTCGCCATCAGTGAGAAACATATAGAGGAGAATGATCAAGATGAAAGTGATATTGCAGCAGGACGTCAAGAAGGTCGGAAATAAGGGCGCTGTCATCGAGGTTTCGGATGGGTACGGCAGGAACTTCCTGCTGCCGAAGAAGCTCGCCGTCGAAGCGACGGCGGCGAATCTCGAAACCGCGAAGCAGCAGGCGAACTCTGTCGCAAGGAAGAAGCAGCAGGCGACCGACGAAGCGCGTCTTTTGGCATCGCAGCTCGAAAAGGTCAGCGTCACGGTCGCCGTGCGCATCGGCGAAGGCGGCAAGCTCTTCGGCTCGGTCACGGGCAAGGACGTCGCCGATGCGCTGGCAAAAGACAACGGCATCGAGCTGGATCGTCGCAAGATCGCTTTGAAGAGCGAGGTCACAGGCCCGGGCGAATACGAAGCCGTCATCAAGGTGCATCCCGAGATTCAGAGCACAATCAAGGTTCTTGTCGTCGCTGAATGAGCAAGGAAGAGGTATCATGCTGAAATTTTTCAAGCGTCTGTTTTCCTCCGCGCCCAAGCCGGGAGAAGATGCGCCGCAGGGCAGCGGCGAGGAGCGCATAGACCGTGAGATCGATGCGCTCTATGCCATCCTTGCCGAAGAGGCAGGGTCGGACAGGCTCGTCATCAAGGCGGGCAAGATGGACGCCATGCGCCTCATGCGCTCGCCTGTTCGCGGCGAGCGCGTTCTTGCGCTTGAGCGCATCGTTTACGAGAACCCGACGATTGAGCGCGTGCCGCCGGAAGCGGAGATCCCCGCCGTCCTCGCCGATTTGTCCGAGCGCATCGCCGACATCATGGCGCGGCGCAGCATGGAGGACAAGATCGAGCAGAAGATTCAGGAAAAGCTCGAAGAGAACCATCAAGACTATGTGCAGGACATCCGTATGCAGGTCTTGAAGGATGAGAAAAGCGCCGTCGAGTCGCCGCAGGCGGCAAAGAAGCGCGAGGAGCTTGAAGCGCTCGAAAAAATCCATCTCACGCAGTCTGTCATGGAGCTTCTGCGCCCCAAGACGCTCGATGAGGTCGTCGGTCAAGAGCGCGCCGTCAAGGCGCTTGCGTCGAAGCTCGCTTCGCCCTATCCGCAGCATCTCCTGCTCTACGGGCCTCCGGGCGTCGGCAAGACGACAGCGGCGCGCATCGTCTTAGAAGCCGTCAAAAAGGAAGCGCACTCGCCCTTTGCCGAGAACGCGCCTTTCGTCGAGACGGACGGCACGACGCTTCGCTGGGACTCGCGCGACATGACGAACCCGCTCTTAGGCTCGGTGCATGACCCGATCTATCAGGGCGCACGCCGCGATCTCGCCGATGGCGGCATCCCCGAGCCGAAGCCCGGCATGGTCACAGAAGCGCACGGCGGCATCCTCTTCATCGACGAGATCGGCGAGATGGACGAAATGCTGCAAAACAAGCTCTTGAAGGTGCTTGAGGACAAGCGCGCTTATTTCGAGTCCGCCTACTACGACCATACGGACGAAAAGGTGCCGCCCTACATCCGAAAGCTCTTTGAGGAAGGCGCCCCCGCCGACTTCGTGCTGATCGGCGCGACGACGCGAGACGCTTCGCACGTCAATCCTGCGCTTCGCTCGCGCTGTGCGGAAATCTATTTCGAGCCGCTGACGCCCAAGCACATCGAGGAGATCGTGCAAAATGCGGCAAAGAAGCTCCATGTTGAGGTCGCCGACGAAGTCGTGCGCCTCATCAGCGAGTACACGACGGAAGGCAGAAAGGCGATCAACATCCTCGCCGATGCCTACAGTCTCGCGCTTTCGCGCACAAAGGACGGCGAGAGCGTCAAGATCGCCAAGAGCGACATCTACGAGGTCGCGCAGGTCAGCCGTCTCTATCAGTTCGTGACGAAGAAAGCGTCGAAGAAGCCCGAAATCGGTCACGTCTTCGGTCTCGGCGTCGCAGGCTTTTTAGGCTCCGTCATCGAGATCGAAGCTGTCGTCTTTCCCGCCGAGGAAAAGGGCAAGGGACAGGTGCGCTTCAACGAGACGGCGGGCAGCATGGCGAAGGACTCCGTCTTCAACGCGGCGTCCGTATTGCGGCATCTGACGGGCAAGAGCATCCACGACTATGACGTGCATATCAACGTCATCGGCGGCGGCAACATCGACGGTCCGAGCGCGGGCACGGCGATCCTCGCGGCGCTCGTCAGCGCCGTGACAGAGAAGCCGCTTCGTCAGGATGTCGCGGTCACGGGCGAAATCTCTCTCGCCGGCCGCGTGCGTCCCGTCGGCGGCGTCTTTGAAAAGGCGTACGGCGCGAAGCAGGCGGGCATCCGGACGCTCGTGATTCCGAAGGAGAACGACAAGGACATCCCCGAGGGACACTTGGGGCTTGACATCCATGCCGTCGAGACGGCGGAGGACGCCTTCGCCGTGCTGTTTGCTCCGGATAGAGACGGCGAACCGCTGCGCTGGCAGTTGAAAAAGCCCGAAAAAAAAGCGGTCGGCAGCGACAAAATTTCTGCCGATGAAGCATCCGGCGAAACGTCGAAGGAGGCGGTCTGATATGGAGCGTATGCCGCCCGCAAGCGTCGAAGCCGAGCAGGCCGTCCTCGGCGCGATGCTCTTAAAGCCCGATGCCGTGACGACCGCTGCCGAAGAGCTGACGGCGGACGACTTCTACCGTGAGACGCACCGCTTGATCTTCGAAGCCATGATGGATCTGAAGGAGCGCACGGAGCCGGTCGATCTCGTGACCTTGACCGAGCAGCTGAAAAAAGCGGACAAGCTCACAAAGATCGGCGGCATCCCCGCGCTCTCTCTGATTGCAAATTCCGTGCCGACGGCGGCAAACGTGCAGTACCACGCGCGTATCGTGCGCGAGAAAGCACAGCTTCGCTCGCTGATTCATGCGGCGACGGAGATCGCAGGCGCCGCCTATGAGGACGCCGAGGACGTCGAGGACATCATGGACAGCGCGGAAAAGCGCATCTTGGAAGTCGCCTCGGGCAAGCGCAGCAAGGACTTCGTGCCGCTGCAGGACATCCTTTTGAATACGCTTGAGCAGATCGAAGCGCGTTACAGCAACAAGGGCAGTATCACGGGACTGCCAACGGGCTTCACCGAGCTTGACCATTTGACGGCGGGTCTGCAAAAGTCCGACCTCATCCTCGTCGCTGCGCGCCCCTCGATGGGAAAGACGGCGTTCACCCTGAATATTGCGGCGCACGTCGTGCTGCGTGCGAAAGAGCCTGTCGCCTTTTTCTCCTTGGAGATGAGCAAGGAACAGCTCGTGCAGCGACTGATCTGCTCGGAAGGACGCATTGATTCGCAGCGCCTGCGCGTCGGCGAGCTTGAGGACAAGGAGTGGGGCGACCTCATCGACACGGCGAACCGCCTGTCCGCCGCGCCGCTCTACATCGATGATACGCCGGGCATCACTGTCATGGAACTGCGTTCAAAAGCGCGCCGCTTGAAGGCGGAGCAGGGACTTTCGCTCATCATCATCGACTATCTGCAGCTCATGCAGGGACGCACGAGCAAGAGCGGCGACAACCGCCAGCAGGAGATCTCGGAGATCTCTCGCTCCTTAAAAGCGCTCGCGCGAGAGCTGAACGTCCCCGTCGTCGCCCTCTCTCAGCTCTCAAGAAGCGTCGAATCGCGCCAGATCAAGCGCCCGATGCTCTCCGATCTCCGCGAATCCGGCTCCTTAGAGCAGGACGCCGACATCGTCATGTTTCTCTACCGCGAGGACTACTACGATCCCGAGACAGAGAACAAAAACATCACGGAAGTCATCATCGCCAAGCACAGGAACGGCCCCGTCGATACCGTCGAGCTTACGTTCCTCAAGCAGTTCACGAAGTTTGGCAATCTCTCTCGTATGCAATGAAAGTAGGATGATCTGATGGAATACGACAAGAAGGAACTTGACTCTCGTTTGAAGGACGAGCTGCACCATGCAGGTCACCGTTGGCGCAACCGCTTTCATCTTGAGCTGCCGTTCGGCTTCACGGGCAGTGTCAAAGGCCTCGTCTTCTTTCAAGGCGAGTACCATCTGTTTTGCCAATGGAATCCCTTTTCCACCAAGGATGAAAATAAAGGCTGGGTCGAATTCAAGACGCGCGACTTCGTCTACTGGACGGATCCAAAGCTCGTCTTATGGCCGACGGGCGACGACGACCGTGACGGCTGCGGCTCCGGCTCCGCTTTCATCAACGGCGGAAACCTGCGCGTCCTCTACACAGGCAAACGCGAAGAGAACGGCAAGCGTGCAAACCGCCAGATCCTCGGTACCATGACGAAGGACGGCGTCATTCAAAAGGATATGGTGCTCATCAAAAAGCAGCCCGACGGCTATACCGACCTCTTCCAAGGACCGTACTTTTTCGTGCGCAGCAGCCACGCCTATGCACTTCTCGGCGCACAGGCGCAGCCGACGGACGATGCTCGCGGCTGTATTCTGCTCTATCGTGAGGAGAAGGGGCTCTTCCGCTTTGCAGGCGAGCTTAAGACACAGCTCGGCTTCTTCGGCAAAGTCTGGGAATGCCCGTCGCTTCTTTCCTTCGGCAAACATGATGTACTCTTCTTTTCACCGCGAGGTCTCTCGGGACGCGCGTTCGATTGGCAGAACCTCTTCCAATCGGGCTATGTCACAGGACATCTGTCGCTCTCCGGGCGCGAGATGCTGCACGGCAAATTCCACGAACTCGATCGCGGCTTCGACTTCTTCGCACCGCATATAGGCGTGCACGAGGGTCGTGCCATCCTCTTCGGCTGGATGAGTATGCCGCATAACGACGCCGACTATCCGACGGGCGAGCACGGTTGGATGCACACTTTGACCATGCCGCGCATCCTATCGCTCAAGCAGGGCAAGCTCTATGCAAAGCCCGCCCCCGAGCTAAAATCTCTGCGCATAGCGAGCAGCGCACGCGAGCTTTCCGGCAGAGCCGTACCGTCCTTAAAAACGGAGCTTGCCGCCTACGGCTCGGAAATCCTTCTGAACATCGTCCTCGGCATCACCCAGCATCTCAAGATCGAACTTCGCTACGGCAGGGAAAAAGTGAAGATCCTCTACGACCGCGAAGCGGACACCATCGAGATCAGCCGCGAAGGCATGAAGCTCGGCGGCCGCGGCGTGCGCACCTTCAAGCTGTACACCTACCACTCACTCACCATGAACATCTTCATCGACCGCACCGCCATCGAGATCTTCTTCCAAAACGGCGAAGAAGTCGCTTCCTTCCTTGTATTCCCGGAAGAGGACGTCCCCCCCGTATTCTACCTCGAAGCCGATGCGCCCATAGAAAAGGTCATGGGTACAATCTGGGATCTCGACCGCCTGCGTTACGGAGAAAGCAAGCCGCAGAAACGCAAGTACAGGTTCTGAGACGATCTTTGCACCAAAGAAGCCGCAGGCAGCGCATATATGCGCTGCCTGCGGCTTCTTTTCTCGAAAGTCGATCCCCGCCGGTATACTCGGTTCATCCGGAGCCATGAAACCTTTGCCGTGCCGTCATGGAGAAGATCACGATGGCTTTTCTTCTTCGGCAATCAAGCGGTCTCGGCATCATGCGCCTTACAGCCGGCGCATTTTCCACTCGGACTTGGAATTTGTCGGAACAACTCTTCTTTTGCGTCAGCCTGTCCGATGCTTTCGGCATCGTTTCAGCGGACGCCGCGATGCACTACTCTTCGGACTCGTTGCATATCGACACCTGTGTCTTGCCTTACATCAGTTCCACAGGCACCCCTCAACCCTTCAAAATGTTTGTTCCGCTTCCTGCCGCCATGCTGCGGTCGGCTTGCCGCCCTTTGGATACTATCCGTGCGCTTGTTCATCTTGGCTACAAGGAACGCTCCCTTGCGCCTGCAAGCGTCCTCGCAAGGGTCGTCGACTTTCATCTACACGTTCATTATAGAACGCCATTCATAATTTGTCAATAATATTTTGAAAAATCTCATAGATATTTTTCGCCAGTTCTGCCAATAAAGAACAGCCCTTGCGGGCTGCTTTTATTCCACAATCTCTTTGAGCTTCTCCTGCGGAAGAAGCTGCATCAAACCTAAAATGGCAAGGATTTGACTGAATGCCGTACCGGGATCGTTCACGCTTTTTATCTTCACGACATGCGTGGCATTTTTCCAGTTGTCGAACTCGCTATTGTTCTCCGCATATTCCAAATGATACTTGATTTCATGATTCTTATGCCCCAAGCGAATCATACGTTCGACGAGCGTCACATAATCCGCCATGAGGAAGATCGTTTCAAGATTCTCTTTCAACAGGCGCGTGAGCTGCTTAATCCCATTCGATTCCAGCATCAGGAGACTGATCTTATGCTCCTGCAGCGCCGAGAGGACATCCTTTTTTAAGATGCCATAGTAATCTCCCTTATATGTGACATTTACGATATATTCCTGCTTGAAAAACTCCGCCTTGCTGACGAAACAGTAAAACCTTGCATCCGAATCGATTTTTCCCTGTACCCGCGTCGTATACAGCGGAATGTAATGAATTCCCAGCTGCATGAGCTTATCAATCAACACTGTTTTGCCCGAGGCATGCGGTCCAACCAGTGCATAAATTTTATTTGTCATAGTCCTCTCCCAAAAACAAAATGCGGCAGACGCCAAAGAAGAAGAAAAACGAGAGCGCATCTCTCGTTTCACAGCGTTTTAAGCCTTCTGTCACAACAATAAAAACCAAGGTCGTGCAGAATCCTCTCACATGCTATCATACATCATTTCACCCTCTTTGCCAACCATATTTCGCTTCGGAATTGCTTATCTTTTCTTGATTTTTCCTTAGAAATCATAACGAAGGTGTGTGAAAAGTTTCTGAAGGAAAAGGAAATGCGCTTGAAAAAGCGAATATTACCAGTAAAGAAAACTTTTCCTGCAAGGCGAAACATTGGATAGACTGCAATAAAGCCCCAAGAGATCACGCCCGAAGGGCGCAAAGCGATGGGTCAGGCTTCTGTAAGGACGTTTGTGCGTGTAGTTTACACGAAAGGCGGGATGCTCCATGTATTTTTACTGTGACAAGTGCAAGAAAAAATATCCGATCAGCTCGATGAACTATCGCTGCGAATGCGGCGGCATGTTTCATCTGAACAAATCGGCAAATGAAGAGACCGTGCATGATATCATGATCGGACACATGCACACCGATCTTCTGAGCATTGAAATTGACGGCATCGAATACCTCCTGAAAACGGAGAATCTGCTGCCGACCGGCTCTTTCAAGGATCGCGGCGCCTACACGCTGATCAACGAGATCCACCACGTCGGCGTCAGCAAGATCGCACTCGATTCGGCAGGCAACGCCGGCGCTTCCATCGCGGCGTATGCAGCGGCGGCAGGCATAGACTGCACGGTCTATGTGCCGAAGGAGACGTCGCCCGACAAACTGCGCCAGATCACAGCCTACGGCGCAAAGATCGTCAAAACCGAAGGCGGGCGCATGGGCGCATGTCAGACGGTCAAGGAGAATCTCGGCGACGCTTACTACGCCTCGCACGTTTACAATCCGCTGTTCTTCGAGGGCATGAAAGCGATGGCTTACGAGATTTACGAGCAGCTCGGCGAGAGCGTGCCCGAGTATATCTTCATGCCCGTCGGCAATGGCACGATGCTTTTGGGGCTTTACTACGGCTTCATCGAGATCGGCCGCCTGCCGCGACTCGTGCCCGTGCAGAGCAAAAACTGCGCGCCTCTTTACGAAGCGTTCAACAAGATCCCTGCAAGCCCCAAGAGGAATACGATCGCCGAGTCCATCCGCATCGAGACGCCCAAGCGGCTTAACGACATGCTTGCCGCTGTCACGAACAGCGGCGGCGACGTCCTCATCGTAGACGACGAGGACATCATCAAGTGCAAGGAGCTTCTCGGTCATCGCGGCATCTATGTAGAAACGACGAGCGCGGCGGCTCTTGCAGGCGCCATGCAGATCTTCGGCACGGCAAAGCCCGACAACTATCGCGTCGTCGTCCCGCTGACAGGCTCAGGTCTCAAGGGATAAACGACAAGCGTCACAAGGCGGCTCGAAGAGCCGCCTTGTGCTTTAGAAGCTAAACCAATGGGGGACAAGACATCATGGGCATTGAGATGCTGCTCTTTATCTGCGGCATGGGATTTTTGGCGGCGTTCATCGACGCCGTCGTCGGCGGCGGCGGGCTGATCTCGATTCCGGCACTGATGATGACGGGGCTGCCGCTCCTTGAAGTACTCGGCACGAACAAAGCGGCTGCCGTCATGGGCGCGTGTACAAGCTTCATCTCCTTCATCCGAAGCGGCAAGGTCGATCTGAAACTCATCCGTCTGCTCTTTCCGATCACGCTCGTAGGCTCCGCCGTCGGCGTGCTCGTCGTGCGGCAGGTGCCGCCCGACTTTTTGCGTCCGCTCGTCGTCGTCATGCTCGTGCTCGTGCTCCTCTACAGCATCTTTCGCCGCGACTGGGGACGCGAAAACAAGTACGGCGGCATGAGGCGGCGCATACTCCTTCTCTCTGCCGTCGTCGCTTTCACATTCGGTTTCTACGACGGCTTCTTCGGACCGGGCACAGGCTCCTTCATGCTCTTCGCTTTCTTACTCGTCGGCTTCGACTTCCTCGGCGCGGCGGCAAACGCGCGTGCGCTGAACTTTGCAAGCAACCTCGCCGCCGTCTTGCTCTTCGCGTACTTCGGGCTAGTCGATTTCACTTATGCCGTCCCTATGGGAGCCGCCATGATCGTCGGCGCATGGTGCGGCGCGCGCCTTGCGATCAAGAAGGGAACATCCTATGTGCGTCCGCTTTTCATCGCAGTGACGGCGGTACTCATCGGCAAGCAGCTCTTCGACCTCTTCAGCAAATAACGGAGGATATATGATACACGCAATCATCGACGTCAGCTCAAAGCACGGATAAATGCAGCGCTTCCCTAAAGATACGGAATTTGTAAGGAGAGGACACGGACGATGGCAAGAAAAAGCAAGGCGTCAGAGGATACCGAAAGCATCTTAGCGCGTCTTAGGCGCGAGAGCCTTTCGGACTATGATGCTCCGAAAGACATGCTGCAATCCGCGGATATAGGAGACGCAAAAAGCGCGTACGAAACGACAGCAGACGTCAGCGATACAAACGATATGGAAAGCGAAAAGGAGCCGCAGGATCCCGCATCCGCTTTAGGTGAAGAGCGTCCGCGCCAAAGCGCCGCCGAACTTCTGCAGGAACTGCTTGCAGATGAAGAGCGGCGCGGTGAAATAGCGGCATCCTTGGAAGAAAAAAAGGAACCGCCTGCACAGGGCGGCTTTTTGCAGGGCCTTTTTGAAAACTGGCTCTCGCCCGAAGGTCGCATGGGGCAGAAACTCTTCGTCTTTCACTTCATTGGCAGCATGATGAGCGCCGCCGGACTTACGGCGCTCATCATGGGCGCAGCCGCCGCTGTGCTGTCGTGGCTCGGCGCAGGACGCCCCATGCCATCGGAAAGTCTCTCGCTTGCCGCAGGATTCGCCGCGCTTCTGTGCGTCAGCGTGCCGCTCGCCCTGCTTCTGATCGTCTTTCTGCGCTCGGCGATGCGTCGCTGGCACGATCTCGGCTACGGCGACACGACGTGGCTCATCGCCGTCATCTGCCCGCTCACAGTCCTCGCACTCGCTGCCGAAGCACGCAGTCTGCTCCTCTATCTCAATCTGCCGCCGCTCTTGGGCGTCACAGCCGAGCATTTCCTCCTCCGCAGTCTTCTGCCCTATGGATGCACAGCGGGCGCTCTGCTGATCCTTTTGCACATTTTCTTACTTTTTGCCGAAGGCGAGCTTTCGAGCAATGCCTCCGGCTCCCCCGAAAGCGCCGAGCGTCTGCGCCCCCAGATCGCTGAACGACCGACGGAGAACTACCCGTTCTTCCTGCGCATGATACAGTTCAAAGGCAGAATGAACCGGAAACGCTTCCTGCTGCGACTGCTCTTCCTGCTCTTTTTCGTCTGTCTGCTGCTCTTCGTCATACTCGAAACAGCGGAGCGCCTGCCGCCGCCCCTAAGCGACGCGGTCGCACTCTACGGCACAGCAGCCGCCTGTGCGCTCGCCTCGATCCTGCCGACAGGCATCGTATTCCAACGCCTGCATGACATCGGCAGAAGCGGCTGGCTTGCGGGACTGCCGCTCATACTCACACTCGCCTTCATCGCCTGTCTTGCCTTCTTCGGCGGCGACTTGCGCATACTCGCACACGAGCCTTTCGGCATTGAGATCATCGCCGCCGCCTTCCTCCTTGAAGTCTACGAAGTGTTCCTGTTTGCTGCTCTCGTCTTTATCAAAGGATCGGTTCTCAGCAACGACTATGGAGAAGCGCCGCTCAAACGGCAGTAGAAAAAGAAGTGCAGAGCCATCCCCTTCAGGAAAAGCTCTGCGCTTCTTTTTTTGCCAGCATATCGCAAATCTCGTTGTACTTATGCCCCGCATGACCCTTGACCCAGCGAAAGATGATGCGCCGACCATCGATCAAGGAGTCGAGCGTCTGCCAAAGCTCCTGATTCAAGACAGGGCCGCCGTCCGCTTTCTTCCAGCCGCGTCGCTTCCAGCTGAAAATCCATTTCGTAATGCCGTTCTTCAAGTACTGACTGTCCGTCGAAAGCACGAGCGGCTCATGCTTTGGCAAATGCCGCAAAGCCTCGATCGCCGCCGTCATCTCCATGCGATTGTTCGTCGTCGAAGGATCGCCGCCGGAAAGCGTCTCAGCCACTTCGCCCCCACGCACGATGCAGACCGCCCAGCCGCCCGGACCATTCGGATTTCTAAGACAGGATCCGTCCGTATAGACATGACAAAGATCTGCATCATCCTCAAGCACTTCGCCTGTCTGCGCACCTCCTGCACGAAGAGGCGCACGACGCGCAGCAGGCGCTTTCTCCCCTGCAAAGAGCGCGGATAACGGCTGCGCCTCGCCAAGCCAAGCGTGCGCCTCTGCCTCCGTCAGAAAGCCCTTGTAGCGAGCGCCGCCAAATCCTTCCACCTGCGCACGGCAGTCATCCCATGTGCGAAATATCCCCGTCTTTCGCCCCACGCGTACAGCGTAAAATTTCTTCGTCAATAATATGAACCTCCATCTCATCCAAATTGTTGTGGATAAACGCCGCATAAATTTCTGGATTTTGAGGTTTATCCACATCTCAACAGGTTTTATCCACAGAAAAATGTGTATAACCATAAATTTTTTATGGTTTAGGGGTAGTCAACATCTAAAAAATCATGTATAATGGTTTCTATGTTCAACCCAATACTGCTCATGTAACTCAGTTGGTTAGAGTGTCACCCTCACATGGTGGAAGTCGGGGGTTCGAGTCCCTCCATGAGCACCAGCATTGTCAGGGCTGCTGCACGAGTTCTCCAAAACTCATGCGGCAGCCCTTTTTTGTCGTTCCTGCACCGCCTTGCAGAGCAAGAGCGCACACATCGCTTCGATCTGACCTTATTGGATGCCTCGCGCTCTGCCCCATTCGCTGATCTTCTTGTAGAGCGGCACCGGCACGCCATAGCGGTCGCCAAGCGCAACCATGCGATTCACCAAGCCGTCAAACTCGGACGCCCCGCCCTTCTCCACATCACGCTGCATACTCGTCTTTAGCCCCGGTTCAAAGGCGTCGATGAAAGCAACGCCCGTCTCCACCAAGTCTTTCTCAAAGACGACGCCCATCGCCTTGCCTACCGCTTCGACCTCACGAATCAGCCCGAGGTATGTGTCGCGCACCACCCCATCCTGCCAGAACGCCTCGCTCGTCACGCCATGATAAAGCCCCGCTGCGCCCATCGGTGAGACGAAGCCGAACTTCGTTAAGGCGTCGCGGCGGATGTCGAGACTATAATGCCCGCGAATATCCGCTTCCTGCAGGAGGTTTTCGAGCGCTTTCGCCTTTTCCTCCAAACGCTTGTCCTCGTCGGGACGGAAGCCGAAGATCACGCGCAAAATTTTCTGCGCCTGTTCTAAGACGCCGGGCGCCTTAATGCTGCCGAAGATGTAAATGCAGCCATCGAGTACGGTCAGCCCCGGCAGATCCTTCTGCATGACCTCGCCCGTACCAAAGACGTTCAAGATCGGAATGATGAGCGTATCGGGCGACGCCGCACGCTTTGCGAACGCGACGGCATCGGGCAGCCCGTAATATTTGCAGCAGACGAAGAGCACATCGGGCGTTTCTGCATAAGATTCCGCTGTCTGTGCTTTCACATTCTTGATATGGAGCGTCCCCCCGTGCGCCGACTCGATCGTCAAGCCGTCCTTCTGCAGCGCAGCAAGATGCCTGCCGCGCGCGATCAGCGTCACATCATGGCCGGCAAGCGCAAGATAGCCGCCGAGTACCCCGCCCGTGCCTCCCGCGCCAAACATCGTAAATTTCATCGTGAATGCCTCCCTTCGCATGTAGAAACCGCCCCTCTATTATATCATGAATCGTCCAAGAGAAAATCAAGAATATTCACATTGTGAATCCCATTGAAATCCTTAATATACGACCGATCCATCGTCAAAAGCGTTTTCTCATACTGATCCGGAATGGCAGCGAGCGCTCGCAGTTCGCGCTCCCGCGTCAACTCGTCCATAACGGTGGCAGCCACTTGAAAATATTGCTTCCGATCCGCCCGCTGCGCCACGAAATCCACCTCCATGCGCCCGATCTTGCCGACGCCAACCGTGTAGCCGCGCCGCAAAAGTTCCAGATAGACAATATTCTCCAAAATACGTCCATAGTCGCCGTCACGAAAGCCCAACAAAGCATTTCGGATGCCGTTGTCAACAATGTAATACTTCTCCTGCGTTTTCAGATACAACTTTCCCTTGATGTCGTAACGCGGCGCACGATAAAAGATGAATGCACTCTCCAAAGTATGCAGATAATTGTCGATGGTATACGCACTGACCTTTCTGCCACGGCTCGTCAAATAGCCGCTGATGCGGCTGCTTGAAACAGGATTGCCTATGTTGTCGGCAAGAAACCGCAGGATATGTGAAAGAAGCGCCGGATCGCGCACAGCGCTTCTCTCCACGACATCTTTCATCAAAACCGTATGGTAGACGCCCGACAAAAAAAGCGCAATCGTTTCATCCCTCTGCGGCAGCGCGGGAATCGCAGGCAAGCCCCCGTAGCGCAAATACTGTACGAAAGCGGCCTCTCGGTCTTTCCTGCATTCCGGCAAGAAATCCAGATACTCACGAAAGGACAGCGGCAGCATCCGAATCTCTACATAGCGTCCTGAAAGAAGTGTAGCTATTTCGGAAGAAAGCATTTTCGCATTCGATCCCGTAATGCAAATATCGGCGACGCCTTCCGCAAAGAGCGAATTGATCGCCTTTTCCCAATGCGTTACCTGCTGCACTTCATCGAGCAGCAAATATACCTGCTTTTGCCCGCCGATTTTTTCCTGCACTCGCGCATAAAGCTGCCGATAGTCGGAAATGTCATCGAACATCATGGACTCAAAGTTCATGCGGATCACCTGCTCCTCTCGCACACCGTCCTCAAGCAGACGCTCGGCAAGCATCGCAAGCAGCGTTGACTTTCCTGCTCGGCGCATACCCGTGATCACCTTGATGACAGGTTGATGGATAAAGGATAACAGACGATCCAAATATAATTTACGAACGATCATATTTCATCACCTTTTTTCATTATACAAGAAAAACTTTTAAATTCCAACGATTTTATCAATATGATGAAAACCGCAGCACACCGCCCCTGTCGATAAGAAACACGGATACATGCAGCCGTATTTCTTATATTTTTCCTTTCCCACTCTTGGGAAAACCGTATTCTTATGTTATAATAAGAAAGAATGAATAACACACAGAAGGAGCGTGCTTTTGTCATGGGTGAGATGCCGCAGGCGGCTTGGGTCGTCATATCGATCATTGGCTTTTTCGTCGGGCAGTACGCCGTCATGGCGGTTCTGCACCACTTCGGATATTCTGTACGAGTGCTTTCTTCAGGAAAGATGAAGAATCTGTTCGTGCTGGGCTTCGCCTTTACGATGCTCGCCGCTTGGATGCCCGTCGCCGTGCTTTGGATCTTGGGGCCTCGCTTCGTCGAAGCGACAGGCTACCCGCATTCCTTCATCGCGATCACGGCGACGGCGCTGACGATCACGATCCTTTACATCGCCTGCCGCCGCACAGAAGGAGCCGTTGAGATGACTGACGAAGCGGAAATCGCCGCTTTCAAGGCACGCGCGGTCGCACGCGCACGCGAAGAGCAGATGAAACGCGATGCCATGCTCGCACGCGTTCGGGCGTTGCAGCGCTGATTGAAACGATCGCACAAAAATACGGCAAAGGCACAAAAGTCTTTGCCGTATTTTTTTCGTTAGAGCGCCTTGAACGCCTGCTCCAAGTCGTAGAGGATATCGTCAATGTGCTCCGTGCCGATGGAAAGTCGAATCGTGCCGGGCGCGATGCCGCTCTTTTTCAGCTCTTCTTCGTTCATCTGCGAGTGCGTCGTGCTCGCCGGATGGATGACGAGCGACTTTACGTCGGCGACATTGGCGAGCAGGCTGAATACCTTGAGATGGTCGATGAACTTCTGCGCCGCTTCGCCGCCGCCCTTAACCTCGAAGGTGAAGATGGATATGCCGCCCTGCGGGAAGTAGCGCTCATAGAGCGCATGATCGGGATGCGAGGCGAGCGAGGGATGGTTGACCTTCAAGACTTGCGGATGTTTCGCGAGATAATCGACGACCTTCAAGGCGTTCTCCACATGGCGCTCGACGCGCAAGGAAAGCGTCTCGACGCCCTGCAGCAGCAGGAACGCATTGAACGGCGAAATCGCCGCGCCCGTGTCGCGCAGCAGGAGCACACGCAGATAAACCGCGAAAGCGGCGGCGCCGATGTCTTTCGCAAACGACAAGCCGTGGTAGCTCTCGTTCGGTTCGACGAACCACGGGAAGCGTCCCGACGCCGCCCAGTCGAACTTGCCGCTGTCGACGACGATGCCGCCGAGCGTCGTGCCGTGACCGCCGATGAACTTCGTCGCCGAGTGAATGACGATGTCCGCGCCGTGCTCGATGGGGCGCAGCTGATACGGCGTAGCAAAGGTTGAATCGACGACGAGCGGAATGCCGTGCTTGTGCGCGACAGCGGCGACTGCCTCGATGTCCACGAGGTCGGCGTTCGGATTGCCGATCGTCTCAATGTAGATGACCTGCGTATTGTCTCGAATCGCTGCCGCAAAAGCCTCCGCGCCCTTCGCCGGATCGACGAACGTCGTCTCGATTCCGAAGTCGGGGAAGGTATGCGCCAAAAGATTGTAGGTGCCGCCGTAGATCGTCGTCTCCGCAACGATGTGCTGCCCCGCATGAACCAGCCCCTGCAGCGCCGTCGTCACCGCTGCCGCTCCCGAAGCGAAGGCGAGCGCCGCCACGCCGCCTTCAAGCGCTACGATGCGCTTTTCGAGCACGTCCTGCGTCGGATTCATGAGCCTGCCGTAGACATTGCCCGCCTCCTTCAGACTGAAGAGGTCCGCCGCGTGCTCTGAATTGCGGAACACATACGACGTCGTCTGGTAGATCGGCACGGTGCGCGAACCCGTCGCAGAGTCGGCTGACTCCTGCCCGACATGCAACTGCAGCGTCTCAAACTTGTACTTTCTCTCGTCGCTCATCAAAATCTCCTCTTTCCTCGGGCTTACCCGCAATACATAAAACATACTTGATTGATATGACAATGCCATTGTATCACAATATCATACTTTGTCAATAGGTTTTATAAAACCAATATACCCCTATCACAGAAGCAAAGAACCTATTTCGTTAAAAACAAATTATCTTTCAAGCATGGGAAGGATTCCACATCTTTCTGTCGAAAAATATTTTATACAGAAGGTACGGAAGTCTGTATTTTGCGTGCGCTTCGGGTCTTTCGGTTGGTTAACGAAAGCTCTTTTCCGCTCACGTATGGACAGACTTGGTGCTTTACGGCACCCACGGAAGGATTGCGCGTGATTCAGGAGGGATACGCCATGTTTAGTCTTAGTTCTCTGTCGCTGCGCGTGAAGTTCATCGCCCTGATGGTCGGAACTTCTCTCATCAGCGTCATCTGTATCAGCTTGCTCTGGGTGCAGACCCTGCGCACAGAGTCACAGACGCAGATGGAAAACTATCGAGCACAGCTTTTGCAGGATGTCGATATATCCTTGAAAAACAATACGGAAATCGTCGTCAGCCTGCTTGAAAAAATCTACCAAAGGCAGCAAGCCGGAGAGCTGACCGAACCGCAGGCGAAGAAGCTCGCCGCCGACGCCGTGCGCGATCTGCGATACGACGACGGCAAAGGGTATTTTTGGGTCGATACAGTGGACGGTGTCAACGTCGTTCTCTTAGGACGTGACGTTGAAGGAAAATCCCGCATCGATCTCGTCGATCCCAACGGCGTACATTTCATTCAGGAAATGCTGAAGAACGGCCAGCAGCCGGGCGGCGGCTACACAAACCTGAGCTTCGCCAAGCCCGGCGAGACGAAGCCTCTCCCCAAGCGCAACTACACGGTGACATTCGCGCCTTATCAATGGGTCTTGGGCACGGGCGTCTGGATCGATCAAATCGACGAACTTATCGCGGCGCAGCAAAAGATCACGGATGCAGAATTCTATAACAGCCTGCGCATGACGGCGCTCATCTCGCTCTTGATCGAAGCCCTTTGCATCGTCGTGGCGATTTTCCTCAGCAACAAGCTCGCAGGTCCCATCACACAGGTGACGAAGCGTCTTACAACGCTCTCGGAAGGCGACTTCCGCCACAATGCCGCGCTTGAGGTCGCCGTCACGAGTGAGGACGAGCTCGGCAAGATGAGCCATGCGCTCGACGCCTTGCAGCACAATGTACGCAAGATGATGAAGCAAGCGATCGAATCGTCGGAAAAGATCACGCTCGCCGTCGAGCAGCTCAACACGAGCGCCGATCAATCCGCCATCGTCAGCGAACAGGTCGCACAGTCTATGGGCAAGGTCGCCTCGTCGTGCAACGCGCAGTTCGCCGAAATGGATCGCGCCAAGACGCAGGTCGGCTCACTTGAAGAGCACATGAGCGCGTTCGCCGGCAACTTAGAGCAGACGGTCGGCGCTGTCGAAGGCACGAATCGCGCGGCAGCTGAAGGCGCCACAAGGGTTGATGAGGCGGTTCTCCAAATGAAGCGCATCGAAGAATCCGTCTCGCACTCCGCTGAGGTCATCTCCGTACTCGGAGAAGAATCGAACAAGATCGGCACGATCGTCGACGCCATCTCCGCCATCGCCGAACAGACGAACCTCCTCGCCTTGAACGCCGCCATCGAAGCGGCGCGCGCAGGCGAACACGGCCGCGGCTTCGCCGTCGTTGCCGAGGAAGTGCGAAAACTCGCCGAGCAATCGAGCATATCGGCGGGCGAAATCACCGAGCTTATCACCTCGATTCAGGAAAAGGCGCAAAACGCCGTCGAAGTCATGCAGGCGGGCGTCGCACAGGTGCAGGGCGGCACGGACGCCGTAGACGCCGCCGGACATACGTTCAAGGAAATCGCCGCTATGGTCGAACGCGTCGCTTCTGAATCGCGCGATATGGGCAAGCGCGTCCACAGTCTTGAGCAAAATACGCACGCTATCCGCGACTCTGCCGACACGATAAACCAGATGAGCCGCAACGTCGCTGCCGAATCACAGACCGTATCCGCTGCGACGCAGCAGCAGACGGCAGCTGTGCAGCAGATCGCCGGAGCAAGCCGCACGCTGCACGATATGTCAAAAGCGATGCATGCAGCTATCAGCCGCTTCAAGGTATAAAAAGCATAAACCGCACGAAAAAACCGCTGTCCTCATGGACGGCGGTTTTTCGATCTTAGAAGCAAACACTTATGGACGCGCTGATAAAATGACGTTTCTCAAATTTACAAATACACTGCATCTTTTGTCCGTCACTGCCTCACCAGCGCCGCATATTTCGTGCGCTCATCCGCCGGAATCTGCAGTATGTCCATCGCCTTTTCTACCGAAACTCCCAAACTTTTCATCATATTGCTGATAGAGAATGCTACGCCCTCAGTTTTTCCTTCAGCTTTTCCCTCAGCTTTTCCTTCAGCAAGCCCATTTGTAAAGCCTTGGCGCTCTCCCTCACGGAAGCCTTCTTTGCGCTCTTCCATCATCTTCATCGCAAAAGTCATATAACTCACCCTTTCTTCGTTCTCTCGCTTGATCCTCCGAATCCTCTCATCTATTTCCCGCACAAGCGGATCTTCACCCACGATGCCGTTCACATAGTCGAGAAATGCTTTGACACTTTCATCTACATCCGCCATCGTGCCTTTTGTATTCAAGAAGATTTTTGTCGTGCCGTCCTGTAATTTGCATTTCATATCTTCCAAACAGATATTTTCAAACGTATAGATGTGCCTTCCTTCACCAAAGGGATCGAACGGGCAGATGAAAATGATGATGGTCTTGTTCAAGTCATCATAGTCTGCACCCGCCGCCAGAAGGTCCGCATCGATCATGGACTGATAGTATCGCGTGCGCTTAAAAAGGCTTGTTCCTTCGAGCATACGAACCTGCATTTCGATGTTATAAACGGTCGCGGCGTCATCACGCACATAGACGTCCATGCGGATGCCCTTGCCTTGGTAGCGTGCGTCCATAGATTTTTCCGTTTCGAGGTAATGTATGTCTTTGATTTCCATGCGCAGGATGCCTTGGAGCAATTTCAGACATATAGGCTTGATGTTCATGATGAGCTTGAACATATAGTCGTCTTGGATCGTTAGATCTTCCCACGGTTTAATGCAGTACATACGATTCACCTCTTTCTTTTATTCTACGTTTTTTCTTTGTTTCTTGCAAGAAAAACCTGCCGCACATCGGCTTTGTGCGGCAGGTCTTCATCTGCAATTTTTCTGCACAACATCCGCAGATCAGAGATGTTCGGCGGGCGTCGTCGGCAGATTGTCCATCGGGAATGCACCGCGTGTGGCGGCGTTTGCCGCTTCGATCGCCTGGTGTGCAAGGTCGATGGATAGTCCGAGCGTTCTCATACATTGGTCGGGGTTGTGGAAACCAACGCCATTTTCTGCTTCGACATAGTCCCAGTACCACTGCGCTTCTCTGATCAACTCACGCGCGGGAGCGAGCTGCTCATCGGTCGCGCCGGCTTCTGCCGCCGCCTTGATGGCGAGGTGCGCCTTAGCACAAGTGATGCCCGCTGTCCTCTGCAATTTGAAGGTGTTGTCGTGAATCGTCTTGACGCGTGCGATCAGCACTTCCTTGCTTTCATCGTGGCACTTGAGGCACGCCGCTTCGATATACTTCAGCGGACTGGAGATGTAATGCGACGTATACTTCTGCCCGTCTTTCCGCATGTACGGCATGTGGCAGTCGATGCAGGTGACGCCCGCATCCGCATGGACGCTCGTCTTCCAAACATCGTAGTCGGGATGCTGCGCCTTGAGCATCATCGCGCCCGAGTCGGGATGCTTCCAGTCGCCCTTAAAGCCGCCCGGCAGATCGGTGCGCTTGTAGTACTCGTACATCTGTTCCGCCGTATAGCCGTTGTCCCGCGGGAATACGACGCGCCCCTTCTTGCCCTGCTCAAAGTAATACTCCGTATGGCACTGTCCGCAGACGAGGGCGCGTTTATCGTTGTCACTGATCTCATCCCACGTTTTGCCCCAGTTGCGCTCAAGATCTTCGATCTGTGCGGGATTCATGATACGCAGCTTCATCGTCTTGACGTCGTGACAAGTGGCGCAGGCGATCGACGCATCGTTCGGCACTTGCTCGGCAAGTTCCTTGAAGCTCTTCAAGGTGTAGTCCCAACCCATCGTGTCATAAAAGACATCCTTCGTATAGGCAGTCTTACAGGTGATACATGCGCCGGACTGATTGACCTTGTTCGTGCGCAGCGTGTTCTTGACATCCTGCAAAGCATAGACGTGACCGCGATCGTCGTCGTACTGCAGGGAAAAAGCATAGCCCTTCCAGTTTTCGATCATTTCCGGCTCGTCCATGAGTCTTGAGTGGATGCCCGAGCTTCCGTAGCCCGTCGGCGTCGGCGAGTCGCTCGCCGTCATCTGATACGATTCATACTCAAGCGGATAGGCTTCTTTGAACGCCTCCATGCCGAGATGCGCGTTGTTTTCCGTCGGTATTTCGGCAAGCTTCAGCGAAGTCGATGGCTGAGCGATGCCGATGCGCACGATGACAAAGCCGAAGAACGCGATACAGACGGCAATGACGCCCAGCAAATACTTTTGCAGCTTATTCAACTTTAATCCCTCCTTCCAGGTGATTGGAGCCATGCGCTACGCTCCGATGGCACTTCAGGCAATCGGTATTGGCGTCCATCGGACCTGCGTGAACGACCGACATCGTCGCACTGTGACAGCGCAGGCAGTTGCCGTTCACGATTTTTTCCCCATGCTCCGAGATGCGGATGCGCGCGGGATAGTCGCGCTTGAGCTCATGATAGACATCAATCATGCCGCTCCGCCCTTTCTCGATGAAGTACGCCGTCATGCTGTCGTGCGGCAAATGGCAGTCCACGCACTCGCGCTCTCGGTGCGACGATTCCATGAAGGTCGCCTTTTCCATCTTCATCGCATGACATTGCCCGCAAAACGCAGGGGATCCGGAAAACGACAGCCCTGCCGAAGTGCATACGGAAAAGGCGACGCCTGCCGCAAAACCGCCGAGGATACACTTCAGCGTGTTTTTCTGGAAAAATTCCTTTGCATCCAATCTCCTTCCCTCCTTTCTCTAAGAAACGACGCATACATTCCCCTCTGAGCAGCTTCATCACGCAAAGCGCTGCGTCTGCCCTCATCTCACGCAATCTTGCCTAGCCTCGCCTCCTCACAGCGCACGATGTGCCGATGAATGTCGCTATAGCACCGAGCCAGAGGAGCCAGAGAAGCGGTTTTTCACTGACGGAAGCCGTCAGCGGCAGGCGCGCCTCCTCCTCAATGGGGGGTAATATCTGAAGCATGATGCTCTTTCTGTCCTCCGTGACGCCAATGACGCGAAGCCGCCGCTTGCCGTCTAAGACGGAGACGGCTTCGGTCGAAGCGCGTGCGCCCGTCGCCGCGAGGCTGGCTTCGGCTAAATCGACGGTTTTGCCGTCGGTCACGGCGATGGCGGCGACAAAGACGATGCGGTCGGCATCCGTGCTGTCGCGCTCTTCCGCGACGCGTTCCAAACGATAGGCGAGATCGCCGTCCAATACGGCCTTGCCGCGCTGCAGCACGATCTCATGCCCGACAGCCGCCGGCGCCGGCGCGATGTAGACGTCGCCCGCCGCGCGGTGTGCGATCGCAGGCTCACGCGCCGCATCCTCACCGCCCGCGCTGAGCTTCGTCAAAGCGCGCACTTCCGCGCCGTCGATACGGAACACATACGCTTTTTCACGACGGCTCTCAGAAAGCTCCATGCCCTCGTAAACGACCGAAGTCCCGAGAAAGTCCTGCATCTCGTCGGGTGCAAAGGAAAGCGTCGTACTCACGCCCGCCGATGCGATCGCCATCGTAAAGAGCGCCGCCGCCGTGCCGCCGTGTGCGAGCGCAGCGCCACGGCGAAGCGCACGGCTTTTCCAAGCGAGGACTGCCGCGGCGAAAGCTGCCGCCGCCGCACCCGCGAGGACGAGCGATGCGATCTCACGCACGCCGAGAAGCCCCGCCGCCGCCGCACCTGCAAAGAGCGCAGGGATCGCCGCCCGCTGCAGCGCCGAGCGGCTCTCGCCATAGCGCAGCAGGGATGCGGGAATCATGGCGAGCAGCAAAAAGATCGCCAAGGGCATTCCCGTCTTCGTGTAGAAGCCCGTATCAACGGCGGCAGCCTCGCCGCCAGCCCCCGTCAAAAGCGGCATCGACATGCCGATGAATACGATGATCGCAAGGAACGTCAGCGAGAGACAGCCGAGCAGCAGCCAAAACTCACGGCTCGCATGAGCCGCATACTGCGCCCCCTTCGGAAAGCCGTCCGCACGCCAGACGAGGAGCAGCAGTCCCGCGATAAGAACAAGCGCATCGACAGCGACGAGCCAAAGTCCGACGCTCGTGCCGCTGAACGAGTGCACAGAAAAGTCGCCTAAAAGACCGCTTCGCGCGAGAAACGTGCCGTAAAGCGCCAGTGCGTAGGCGAAGATTGCCGAAAGGTGCGCGAGCGCCAGATTCGTCGGACGCGCGCGCGCCGCCGAAAGCAGGTGGACAAGCACACCCGCCGCGAGCCACGGCACAAGCGAAGAGTTCTCGACGGGATCCCAGCCCCACCAGCCGCCCCAGCCAAGCACCTTGTAAGCCCAAAACGCGCCGACGAAGATGCCTGCGCCAAGAAGCGCCCATGCCGCGAGCGCCCAACGCCGCGCAAGCGCCAGCCACTCGACGCCGCCCGCTTTTTCCGACAGAAGCGCGCCGAGAGAGGCAGCGTACGGCACAGCAAGCAGCGCGTAGCCGAGGAACACGAGCGGCGGATGCACCGCCATCCACGGATCCTGCAAGAGCGGATTCATGCCCGCACCATCTGCAGGCGCGTAACCCTCCGTCACAAAAAACGGGCTGTACAGCAAGACGAGCGCGGCAAGAAGCGCCTGCAGGAAGAAGAATACCGCCTGTCCAAAGGCGCCGAGCCGTCCGCGCCAAGCGAGCGCCGCGCCCGCCGCCGCATGAAAAAAGAGCCACAAAAGAAACGAACCTTGCTGCCCCGCCCAAAAGACGGAAATCTTATAGACGAGCGGCAAGTCAAGCGACGAATAGCTCCACACATAGTCGATGTCGAAGCGATCATTCAAGATCAGCCAAAAAAGCCATGCACTCGCCAACGCCGCCGCAGAGAACGAAGCGAGCGCGAACATCCTGCCCGCCGCCTTCCCACGGCGCTGCAAAAGAGCCGCCGCCAGTGCAAAAACGAGAGACAGCGCAAGAAAAGCCGTGCCAAATATCATGCTGCGCCGCCTTTCATCTTTTCATACTTCGACGGACACTTGATGAGCAGCCGCTCCGCTTCAAACACGCCGTTCTTACAACTGCCGACGGCAACGATGTGATGCGCCGTGCGGAACTGATCCGGCTCCGTGCCGTGATAACGCACTTCGAGCTTTTCGCCCGTCTCATCGACGAGCCAAAAAACGAAATCCTTCCCGTCCTGCTGCGGTGCAGGCATATCCTCTGCCAGCAGACCTTTGACCTGCACGGAGCCGCGTGACGTACGCGCCTCGGCGATATCGACATAGGGCGTGATGCTGTCGGCAAACGCCCAGCCCGCATAGACGATGAAGAGGGCGACAAGCCCCATGAGCACATACGATTTTTTCATCGGTCAGCCCTCCTTGACGCCGCGAAAAAGCAGCGCGAAATAGAGCAGCGTCGCATCGACCAGCCCGAGCACGAGCACGCCGAGCATGACGGGCTCCATCGCCACATGACCGCCGCTGTTCAAAAGCGGCTCGGGATGCAGCGAGAAGTAGAGACGCGGCAGTAAAAACACGAGAAACGGCACGGTCAGAAAGGAAAAGAGCGAGTAAACCGCCGAGACGAGCGCACGCCCGCGGCTTTCCGGCACCGCCGAACGCAGCGTGAGGTACGCACCGTAGATGAGAATAAGGACAAAGATCGTCGTCTGGCGCGGATCCCAGTTCCACCATGCGCCCCACGAGAGCCGACTGAAAAGCGCCCCCGTCGCCGTAGCGAAAAGTACGAAGACAAAACCAAGCTTCGCCGAGCGTGCGCTCAAGGCGTCAAAGCGACCGTCGCGCGATCGCAAAAAGCGATATGCCCACCACGCGCTGAGGAAAAAAGCGAGCACCGAGATCCAAGCCGCAGGCACATGGAAAAACACGAGCCGCACATAATTGCCAAGCCCCTCGGCAGGCGGCACAAGGAAGAATACGGCGGCGAAAAGCGCCGCTGTCAAACAGACGATGAGGACGCGAAGCATATATTCACTCCTAAAACTAAACTTCCTGCCAGACGAAATCGAAAAGCCACGATGCGCCAAGCGTCAGGATGAGATCATAAAGCGCCATCGCACCAAGCAGGGAAAAAGACGGCAAGCGCTGCGTGAAAAGCTCCCCCGTAAGATTGAGCGCGGGCAGGAACACAGGCAGCACGACGGGCAGCAGCAAGACGGAAAAGAGTCCGCTCTTCGCACCCGCGCCGACCGTCAGCGCCGAGATGATGACGCCCGCCGCCGCCAAGCCCCATACCCCGAGGAATACGACGAGAAAGAAGAGCAGCATGGCAAAAGCATCTGCAAGGGAAAAGCCGAGGAATATCTGAAAGAGCGCCACGTCAAAAGCGGCGAGCGCGGCGAGCATGAAAAGCGCGTAGAAGAACTTGCCGAAGAACACCGCCTGCGCCGCTGCATAGATGCGAAGCGCGAGCAGCGTGCCGCTCGCCGCCTCCTCGTAAAATGCACGGCCAACGCCCGCCTCCGCCGAGAAAAACAGCACGACCCATAAAAGCCCCGCCGCGACCTGCGGCTCGGGCGGCGCACCGCGAAGCGCAAAAGACAATGCCGCGATCGCCGTCAAGGAGAACATGAGCATCGCCGTCCACGCAGATCGGCTGCGCAGAGCCGTCGTAAGCTCCCTACGAAAGATGCGCTTCGCCCCCGCAGATCCGGAGCGTTGCATCGAGCGCCACCTCCTCTTCTTGCGCGTTCGTCGCCCAGAGCACGAGCCGCCCTCCTGCCGCCGCCTCGCGCGCCAAGGAAGCGATGAGCGTACGCCCCGCATCGTCGAGATTCGCTCCCGGCTCATCAAGCAGCCACAAGGGCGCATCCACGCCAAGCAGCACGGCGAGCTTCAGCCGCTGACGCATCCCCGTTGAAAAACTCGACGTCGGCTGCTGCCACGCTTCAGCGCCCGCAAGACCCACGCGTACAAAAAGCGTGCGCCGCTCCTCAGCAGAAAGCGCGACGCCGCGAAGCCCCAAGAAGAAGTCGAGATTCTCCGCCGCTGTCAACAGCGGATAGAGCGAAAGCTCCGGCGAAAAGTACGCGATGCGCTCCTGCCAAGCGCCGCCTTCCGCTGCACCGTCCGCTCCATGAAGCGCGACGCGCCCTTCCGTCGGCCGCAAGAGTCCCGCCGCGAGACGCAGGAGCGTCGATTTGCCGCTGCCGTTCGCCCCGCGCACGATGACGACCGCGCCCGAGCAAAGCGTAAAGGTCAGCCCGCGAAGAACGGTACGCCCTGCAAAAGAAATGCCCGCGCCTTCAAAAGAAAGCGTCAGAGAATCATCCAAGCACAGCACACTCCTTCAAGTCTTAGCAAGAAATATTATCATCTTATTTATGATATGATATATGAATATTATACCATAAATATTTCCATGCGCCAGAACTTTTTTATTCTTTTCTCATGTTTTGAAAAGAATCGATGCCATGAGAACTGGACTTAATTGCGTTTCACGCTTATAATAAAACCTAAGTGGATTACATATCGATTAGAAATGAGGAATATTTATGGAAAAGAACTTTTTCTGCGCGGAGCGGGAGACAGATCTCACGGAGAAGCGGCGGCTTGATCGACAGGGACAGATACTCTCATGGCTGCGGCTTTTGAGTTTCTTCCTCAGCCTCCTTGCACTCGCTGCGGCTTGGGATACGGGAGCCGTCTGGCTCTATCTGAGCGCCGTCGCGCTCGCTGCCTGCTTCACCGCACTCCTGCACCGTCACAGCAAACTGTTTGAAAAACGTCTGCTGCTGGAGAGCCACATCTCCGCACTTTCCGGCTTTCTCGCGCGATTTTCGGGCGAGTGGCATGATTTTTGTGTGACGGGCGCGGCATATCTCAAAGAAGACATCCCTCAAGCGCAGGACTTGCATCTCTTCGGGGCGGATTCCATCTACCAATATATCTGCGCTGCACGCACGAAAGCAGGCCGCGACCGCCTTGCCGCCGCCCTCGCTCCCTTTCCTGCGGACTGCGCACGGGCAAAAAGGCGCCAAGATGCGGTCAAAGAACTGATCGCGCGTCCTAAACTCGTCCTCGATCTCATGGCGTCCGCCGATCTTTTGCCCGACGGGCACGACACGGAGCCGCTTCTTTCCGCGCTGCAAAAGAATACGCAAGCGCCGTACACAGGCACGGCTTTCATCGCCTGGGTTCTGCCCGCCGCCCTCGCCCTCGCCGTCGGCGGCGCGGCGCTCTCGCTCATCGGATGGAGTGCGCCCGCGCTGCTCATACTGCTGCAGATCCTCATCGCCTTCGGGCTGGGAAGCCGCACGGCAAAGGCACAAAAGCCGCTCGCAGCCATGCACCGCGAACTGCGCCTTTACGAGCATCTCTTCGAGCGCTTGGAGAACTCGACCTTCCAAAGCCCGCACCTCGCCGCACTCCAATCGCAGCTCAAAGACGGCTCTGCCGCGCGCTCCCTGCACCATCTCAGCGTCCTCGCCGAACACGCCCGCACACGCCACAACCTCATCTTCCTGCTACTAGCCAACGCGCTCTATCTCAGCGACCTTCACTTTGCATACCGCATCGCACGCTGGCAGGAGAAAGCTGCCGATCGTCTCGGCGACTGGCTCAGTGTCTGGGCAGAAGTCGAAGTGCTGCTCTCTTTTTCGACCATCGGTCTCACGCGCAGAGCATACACCTTCCCCGAACTGCTTACGGACGATGCGCCGCACATCGACGGCAAAGGTCTCACCCACCTTCTGATCCCCGAAGAACACGCCGTACCGAACGACATCGAAACGACGGCAGGCACACGCATCATCACCGGCTCGAATATGTCCGGCAAGACGACGTACCTCAGAACCATTGCGAGTTCCTGCGTCCTCGCCTACGCCGGCGCACCCGTGCCGGGCGAACACCTGCGTCTCTCACCGCTTCACATCTTCACCTCGATCCGCGTGACCGATGACGTCGCACAGGGTCTTTCCACGTTCTACGCCGAGATCCTGCGCATCAAGAGCATGATGGAGTTCAAGAAGAAAAATCTGCCCATGCTCATCGTCATCGACGAAATCTTCAAAGGCACAAACAGCGCCGACCGTCTGATCGGCGCAAGAGAAGCCATCACACGCCTGACGGGAGAAAACTTCATCACACTCGTCTCCACACACGACTTCGAGCTATGCTCGATAGAGACGAGCGCCGCTCCCGTCACAAACTGGCACTTCGAAGAAAGCTACGAAAACGACAAGCTCCTCTTCGACTACAAAATAAAAGAAGGGCGCTGCACCACGCGCAACGCCCAATATTTGCTCAAGATGGCAGGGATTATGGAATAAAAGTTTTCTCTTGCACTTTGATTAGATACAAGGATACAGGGAGTTATAGTCATGCGTAATTGGAAAGATCGGAAAAAAGAAATCAAATCCTTAACGGGGGCGGAAAAGCAAGAGCTTTCTCTCGCTGCGGATTTGGTCGCGCAAATTGTTGAAACTCGCGAAAAAAATGGGTGGACACAGCGAGATTTAGCGCAGAAATCCGGTATCGCGCAATCTTCCATCGCACGTTTTGAAAAATGCGGCGCGATGCCTAGGCTTGATACCTTTGCCAAGATTTCCAACTGCATGGGACTGCGGCTTGCTTTGGTGAAAAATTAGATTCGATTCATTGTAAGAGGGGCTGTCCATAAGCCAAAATCGGCTTATGGACAGCCCCTCTTTATTCTTATTCGCTGCGCCTTGAATTCCTATCCCACGACAAACCGCGCCCGACTGCCGTCTTCCCCCTTTTCCACTTCAAGCCGCACATCGATGCGGCTTTTCAGTTCTTCGACATGGGAGATGATGCCGACGAGGCGGCCGCCTTTTTGGAGATCCATCAAGGTTTTGATCGCAAGGTCGAGGGTTTCGGCGTCGAGAGTGCCGAAGCCTTCGTCGATGAAGATGGTATCGAGACGAATGCCGCCGGCGTAGCTGGTGACGACGTCAGCAAGCCCCAAGGCGAGGGCGAGGGCGGCGAGGAAGGATTCGCCGCCCGAGAGCGTCGCCATTGGGCGTGCGCAGCCGGTATTCTCATCGAAAACTTCGAGATCCAGTCCTGCGCTCTGCCTTTTATCGGCGACGCCTTCTTTGCGCTCCAAGCGATACTGCCCATGCGTCATGCGCAAAAGACGCTGATTCGCCGCATCGGTCACGTCGGCGAGAATCGAGCGAAGCACATACGTCTGGAAGTGCATACGATGAGCGTTCTGCCCAGCGGCGACTTCCGAGAGTCTGCCCGTCGTGCGATAGGCTCTATCCATAGACGCCGCTTCTGCGGCGAGCTTTTGCAAAGTGGTTTCCCGCCCCTTGCGCTCTTTGATCTCCTGCGCCAAGGCGGCGGCTTCGCGCGTACTCTTGCTCCATGCGAGCGCCGCTTCTTCCCTCGCCGCTTTGAGCTTGGCAAGATCCGGCGCCAAAAGCCCCGCAGCTTCTGCGGCGGCTTTTTTTTCCGCCTCGGAGAACGCCGTCTGCGCGTCCTCGTAGGCGCGGATGCGCTCCGCCACCTTCTTTCGCCCATCGGCGGTCGCAAAAGCCCCCGTAAGCACGGCGCGAAACGCAGCTTCATCGGCAAAGCCCGCGCCTGCTAATCGCTCGGCGAGGAGCGCGGCGCTCTTTTTTTCTTCTTCTTCTGCAAGCGCCTGCGCCTGTTCTGCCGCCTTGGCAGCGGCGCAGGCGGCGGCAAGCGATTTTTCTGCCTGTGTCAGAGCATCCTGCGCCGCCGCCCGCGCTCTCTCCCGCAAGGCGATGTCACGCTCCGCTGACGCAAGCATCTTGGCCAACGCTTTCGGCTCACGGTATGCTTCGGGCAGAGACGCACACTTTTCCCGCAGCACGCCCGCCGCCTGCGCCGCTTCGCTCTTGGCGGCCTCTTCGCTCTTCGCCGCTTCTTTTTCCGCGGCTTCGGCCTGCGTCAGCTTGACGGCAAGCGTTTCACGTTCGCGGGCGGCTTCTTTCTGCGCCTGCCCAGCCGCTCCTGCCGCTTGGACTTCCGCCTGCAAAGAGGCGATGGCGGCGGCAAGACTTTCCGCGTCCCCACGCATCTGCGGCAGCGACTTCTTCGCCGCTACAAGCTCGCCGCAGACAGCGGCTAGGTCGGCTTCCGCCGCCGCCTGCGCCTTTTCCGCCGCCGCACGCACTTGCTCCGCTTTTTCTGCCGCCGTACGCGCACGCTCGACTTCCGACTTTTCCGGTACGACGGCTTCGCTGAACGCCGGCTGCGGATGCAGCGTCGAACCGCAGACGGGGCAGGCTGCCCCCTCTTTCAGATCTCGCGCAAGAAGCGCCGCCTGCCCTTCCATATAGACGAGCTCCAAAGCACGCTGGCTCTTTCGCTTCGCTTCTGTCTCCTGCATCGCCTGCGCCGCCTTTTCGCGTGCGCTCTCGGCAGTCTTTTCCGCCTGCGCTGCGCGCTTCTCCAAGACAGCGAGGTTTTGCCGCAGCTCGCGCTCTTTTTCCTTCTGCGCGAGCGCCAGAGAAAGCCCCTCGGCTTTCGCCGCTTGTTCTGCCAGTTCCTTCTCACGCGCACTGAGCGCAAGGAGCGCGGCAGCGGTCTCTTCCCGCGCCGTTTTTGCCTTCGCTGCCTTTGCCGCGGCTTGCCGGGCTGCATCCTCGCAGATCTTCAACCGCTCTGCCGCCTGTGAAAGCTCCTGCGCGAGCACGCCGTACTCGGTGAGCTTACGCACCTTTTCCTTCTGTGCAGCCAGCTCCGGCTCACGCTCTTTCTCCCGCGCTGCCGCTTCTTCGGCGCACTGCTTCTCAGCTGCCGCCTTTATTCTGCTCTTTTCTGCGGCTTCACGCTCGATTTCACGCGCTTTTCGCTTCTCGCGATCATGCGCCGCGCTGTTCGCTGCATCTTCGAGCTGCGCTGCACGCTCCGCCTCACCGAGCTGTACGCGAAAGCGCTCGACATCGCCGCGCTTCTTCTCATGGTCAGCGAGCGCCGTACGCGCCTTTTCCCAGCGCATCAGAAGTTCCGCTTCACGGATGCCCTTTTGCTCTGCTTTCTGCGCCGCTTCGTGCGTTTCTCGCCGCGTCTTTGCCTCTTTTTCCAGCGCAGCGAGCGATTTTCTTTTCTCCGCGCTTACCGCGATGTGTGCCTCAAGCGTCTCTTCCCCGCTGCCTGCGAGAAGCGCCGCCTCTTGTGCGGCGATTTCCCTGCGGCGCGTTTCCATCGCCTTGGCGCGCGCCTTCAAAAGCTCTTCCAGTCGGCGATAGCGCTCCGTCTTGAAGAGCATCGCCAGAAGCGCTTCCCGCTCGTCTACCTTCGCCGTCAAAAGATCGCGGAACGCGCCCTGCGGCAGCAGAACGACCTGCCGAAACTCCGCGGGGCCGAAGCCCAGAAGTTCCGTCATCTTCTGCGTCACGGCGGACGGACGCTGCGCGAGTACGCGCTCTTCGTCCTCTGCGACCTGCCAGAGCATCGCCGAAGCCTGCACCGGGGTCATCCCCGAGCCGTCTTTCTTCATGCGCTCATAGGATGGCGTGCGGCATATATGATACGTCCGCGTCCCCAAGGCGAAGAGGAAATCAACGCTTGTCTGCGCTTCGCGCGGCGCTTCGTCCGTGCGCATCATCGTCCCCGTACGCCCCGCCATGCTCGCCTCGCCATAAAAGGCGAAGCAGATCGCATCGAGCAGCGTCGTCTTGCCCGAACCTGTGCGCCCATGAATGAGAAAGAAGCTGCGCCCGGAAAGCTCTGTAAAATCGACGACGGTCTTTTTCTCATACGAGCCGAACGCTTCCAAGGTCAATCGCAGCGGCTTCATGCTTTCGCCTCCCTTTCCTCACGCAAAAGCGCTTCGAGTACATCAGAAAGCTCCTTCTTCTGCGCCTCGTCGAGCGCTTCGCCCGTCATGTCGGCGAAAAACTCACCGAAAAGCACATCGTCGGGGCGGTCGAGCTTCTTCCTTCCCTGCTCGCGCACCGTACCCGCCTGCTCCATGAGTCCGGGGCGCATGACTTGCAGGACGTTCGGATAGATCGTACGGAGCTTGCCGTGCGCGTCGAGCACAGGCCCCTTGTCCATAAGCTCAACAGCGGTGTAGTCCTCGCTCTTCGGGAAGCGAGCGCGGTCTCGAAGAATTTCCTCAAGCGTGCCGCGCACGACGCGAAGATCGTGCGGTGCGGCGAGCGCGACTTCCTCGATGGTCACGGATCCGTCGGCGGCGAGATCGACGACCGTCGCGCCCTTTCGCTGCGCCGCCTCGCTGAACGAATACTTCATGAGCGAGCCGGCATAGCGGATGTTTGGAGCGCCCGCCTGCTGCGGCGCATGAAGATGCCCGAGCGCCGTATAGGAAAAGGGCGCGAAGCACGTCGGATGCACGGAGTCGGAGCCGCCGACCGAGAGCGGGCGCTCCGACTCGGACGATGCGCCGCCCGCGATGAACGCATGGGCGACGGCGACGCTGCGGCAGCCCGTCGGCACACACGCCGCCGCGCGCACGACGGCGAACGAAGTCGCCTCGTCAAAGCCCGCGAGGTCTTCCGCTTCCTCGCCGTAGGCAAAGCGCACCGTCGCCGGCTCCATATAGGGCAGAAGCGAAAACGCGACCTTGCCGCAGGCATCGTCCAAAACGACAGGCGGCGCGTCCGCATAGAGCTGCCCCGCGACAAAAACACCGCCCCCTGCAAGGAGGCGGCTGCCGAAGCCAAGACGCGCCGCGCTGTCATGGTTGCCCGCGATATAGAGCACCTTGCACCTTTCTTCGAGCAAAAGCCGCGAAAGCACGTCGTCGAAAAGCTCGACCGCTTCGACGGGCGGCACGGCGCGGTCGTAGACGTCGCCCGCGATGACGACGGCTTCGGCGCGTGTGTCTTTGGCGAGATGCACAAGCTCGTCGAGGACGCGCGCCTGATCGTCCGTCAGATGGCGGCCGAAGAAGAGCCGTCCGAGATGCCAATCAGCGGTATGAATGAAGCGCATGGGAAATTTTCCTTTCTACTTCTCACTTTCGTCGGGAAAGAACACGCGAAGACGCTCGGCGGCGGTCGGCTTGCCCATGTATGCACCGAGCAGGAAAAAGACAAGCGACGATGAAAGCCCCAGCACGATGGGGTGCAGACCGAACACATGGATCTTCATCGCCTGCGCCGCGCAATAGACGATCGTGCCGCCCGCCATCGAAAGCAGCGCGCCCATACAGTTCGCACGCCGCCAGTAAAGACCGAAGAGCATGACCCAGAGAAACGCCGTCTCAAGGCCGCCGAAAGCGAACATGTTGATGAGCCAGATGAGGTTCGGCGGCGAAGCGGCGAGGAGAAAGACGAGTGCGCCGATAAGGACGGTCGACGCCATCGACAAAACGCGCAGGCTGCGCATCGAGGGCACACGCCCTTTTTTCATCTTCTCGTGCATATAGACGTCCTTGATGATCGCCGACGAGGCGACGATCAAAAGCCCCGAAATCGTCGAGATCGAAGCCGCCAGGGGCCCGATGATGGCAATGCTCGCGAGAGCAGGCGGCATTGCGTGCGCAATCGCCTGCGGGATGATGTTGTCCACCGTGCCGTAGTCTGTCACAGGACCCGTCAAAACGCCGTGCGCGAGGATGCCCGTGAAGTTGACGCCGATGTTCATAAAGCCGATGACGAAAGTGCCGATGAACATCGCCTGATGCAGCCCGCGCGTGTCGCGGTAGCTGATGCCGCGCACGACGGACTGCGGCAGCGCGATCGTACATATCCCGACGAGCAGCCATTGCGTGAAATAGAGACCGAGCGGCATATCTCCCGCCGCCAAAGGCGCAAGCATCGCCGGATGGTCACGCTCAATCGTCTCCAAGATCGCCCAATAGCCGCCGCCCGCATCGAGCACGAAGTAGAGGAGCAGCACGATGCCGATCATCATCATGACGGCACACAGCGTATCGGTCAGGGCGACGGCGCGGAAGCCGCCGATCGCCGTGTAAAGGACGACGACTGCACCGAAGAGCACAAGCCCCGTAAAATAGCTGTAGCCCGTGACCGCCTCGAAGAGCTTCGCGCCGCCGACGAACTGCGCCGTCATCGTGCCGAGGAAGAAGAGTACAATGACGAATGCGGAAAGGTTCGCGAGCATATCCGAGCCGAAACGCGCACGAATGATATCGACGATGGTCACGGCGTCGAGCCGGCGCGAGAGCAGCGCGACGCGCTTGCCGAAGATGCCGAGCACGAGGAAAATTGCCGTGACCTGCACAACTGCCATATAGATCCAGCCGAAACCGACCTTCCACGCCATGCCGGGACCGCCGACGAAGGAGCTGACAGAACTGTACGTCGCGACCGTCGTCATGGCGAGCACGAAGCCGCCGATCGCACGGTTGCCGATGAAGTACTGCGAGACGAATCCTGCGCCGCCGTTTTCGCGGCGCACGCGCACGGCGAAACTGACAGCGAGCATCAGCCCCATGAAAGCGAGGAGCGGCACAAGAACGCCGAGCTTTTCCATCATGCGCCGCCCCCGTTCTCATCCGCATCATCGAGCGGCATATCGCGAAAGACGAAGCGCAGCAAAAGCACAACGATGACGAGCGCCATCGCCCATGTGCCGAACGTGCCCAAGACGACCCATAGCGGCAGACCCGCGATGCGAGTGCTGCCGTCGAGGAAATACGCCGTGCCGAAGCCGGCGAAGAGCCAATAGACGATGAGCGCGGCGAGTGCCAGTCCTGTGGCTATGGCCTCGCGCCTTACCTGGCGGTACTTTTCTTTTCTTGTCATCTCCAAATTTCCTTTCTTTCGGGGAAGAGCCCCCATGTATCCGCGGGAAGTCCCGTCGGATCGTTAAGGACACACGGATAAACTCGGTCTCGTCATCCGGCAGATTTTTCCGCCCGCTCTGCGGCGGCAAATCCTCCGCAGAGCGCAGATGTCTGCATCCGGCGACCGAATGAGCGGCGGTTTCTGAAACCGCTGCCCCGAAAATAAAAACAAGAGCCGCCTGCTCTGCAAATCTCCGCAGCATACAGCCGTCTCTTGTTACTTCTTCATTCGTATGATATTCTCCTGCCGGCTCAATGCACAGATACACTTTCCGCGCATTTCGTCGCTTCCAGACTGACCGCCAAACTGCCCGGCTCCTCGACTTTCACGCCGTTGCGTCCCTCCATCTTAGCGGCATAGAGCGCATCGTCCGCACGCTTCAAAAGCGCCGCAGACGTATCCTTATCCGCGCCGTGCCAGCTTGCGACGCCGACGCTGCAATGAATCTCACGATAGTGGCACAAAGAAGCCTGCGCCACCCGCGCACGCAGTTTTTCGGCGAACTCGCCCGCCTCGCGCAAATCGTAATGCAGGCACAGAATGATGAATTCCTCGCCGCCCCAACGAATCAGCAAATGGCGGCGATCTAAGGCGCTGCGCACCTCGTTGGCGAAAGAGCGCAGTACATGATCGCCCTCATCATGTCCATAGGCGTCGTTGACGCTCTTGAAAAAGTCGATGTCGAGCATGATGACAGCCAAGTTGCCGTCCGTGTTCTCCGCCACCCGCACCCACTCCGCGAATGTCGTCGAGAACTTGTAGCGGTTGAAGCATCCCGTCAGCGGATCAATCTGCGCCTTTTCCTGCGCCGCCATGACCTCATGTTGCAGAGAATCCCGCGCCGCTTCGTTGCGCAGCTCTTCGCGGATGCGCATACGTATCGTACTGAGGAGCAGAAATACGAGGGACAGCAGTCCAAACGGCGTGATATACATACCCCAGTCAATGAGGCGATAATAGAACCACAGGCTGTCAAACATCGAAAGCGGAACGATGACGATCAGCGGCACGAGCGCTATGCGGCAGTAGCCGTTGCCCCGCCGCCCCTCCAGCCAGAGGACGTATCCGACCCACGGCGAAAGAACGAGCATCAGCGGGAAAAACAGCCCCAGGCAGCCGAACATCATGCCGCGCGCAATGAAAATCTCGCCGAGGATCGAAAGGAGCAGCAAGAAGATATGCGGTACGACCAAAAGCCGCATCGTGCGGCACTTTTCCTCGGGCAGAAGCTCTGCGAAAAAGAGGATGGCAAAAATCGCGAAGCCGTACGTCGTCGGCAGCTGCACGTACCACCAAAACGCCGGCCAGTCGAGCAGGAAATACTTCGCGTTCATCACGCTGACCATCCACAGCGCATAATCTGCCAGAAAGCACAAAAGATACCGATAGGCGCGCTGCTTTCCTTGCAGCGTGATACAATAAAGCGTCACGATGGCGCTCATCATAAAAACAAGCGACAGTCCGAAGACGAGCGGCAGATCGGCAAAAAACATCTCCGCCACACTCGCACGCATATCGCGCAGACAAAGATGCTCAAAGTTGCCGAGATCACGCGCATGAAACGAGTGCATACCAAATACGAGACAACGCCCCGCATAGTGCGCAGGCAGCGGCACGAGATGCCATCGCGTACCGTACTCGTAAGACTTTTCTTCCATAGAGCCGTACTCGTAGATCACCTTGCCGTCAAGCCAGACGCATACCGACTGATTCGTCGTCTTGAAAAAGAGCGCCATCGAGCCGTACTCTTCCTCGGGCAGACGCACCGTCATCCAGATATAGCGTGCGTCGCGTGAAAGGAGCGGCGCGCCGGGATAGTCGATGCGATTCCAGCCGTCGGCGCCCTTTTGCGCGGAAGCCAGCAAAGCTTCCTGCCGGCGCTGATCGAGCGGCTCGGCGCTCTGCCAATAAAAAAGCTCATCCGGCGCTGCCTCTTCAACAGCAGACTGCTGCGCCGAAAAAACTGCCATCTCATCAAAGTCCGGCATAAGCGCATGGGCATCTGCGGACAACGCAGACTTGGGCAAAAGAACGGCAGGCGCCAAGGACGTCCCGACGAACACCAGTGCGAGAAAGATCGAAACAGCAAGCGCCGCAAGCCAGTCCTTTTTCAAAAACACGCTCGTACGCCGCCTTTCCTGCACTGTCCTAAACTACAGGCGCCAATGTCGCTTCATAGACATTGTACGCCGCCCCTACAGAAGTCCAGTCAATCGAGAATAAAACTCTGACCTTTCTGCCATAATATATCATAAGGCAGTACCAAAGTCTAGATATGCAGAAATATTTATTTTCCTTCCGATCGCACACATACATCCCGCTGCACGCGATAGACAGCGACGTACATGACGGGCAGTACGAGCAGCGTCAGCACCGTCGCCACGAAAAGACCGCTCGCGATCGCGACCGCCATCGGTCCCCAAAACGCACTTGTCATCAGCGGAATCATACCGAGGATCGCAGCGGCAGCCGTCAGCATGATGGGACGAAAGCGCAGCACGGCGGAGTCGATGACCGCCTGCCACGGCGCCTCACCCGCTTCGATATGCTTCTGGATCTGGTCGATGAGGATGACGGAATTTCGTATAATCATGCCCGAGAGCGCGAGTATGCCGAGGTCGGCGACGAAGCCGATCGGCTCGCCCGTGAGGAACATGCCGCAGGCGACGCCGATGATGCCGAGAGGAGCCGTCAAGAGTGTGATGACCATAGCACGCCCCTCGCGCACCTGAAAGATCAGAAGCGTCATGATGATGAAGATCATCGCTGGCACAGGCACGAGCAGATACGCCATCGAGTCCTGACTGTTGGCAAGCGTGCCGTCCGGCTCAATGGCATAGCCTTGGGGCAGCCCCGCCCGCAGTTCCTTCGTCGCCTCGTACGCTTTCTTCGCCGCATCCGTCGCTGTCCCCGCGAAGATATTGGCGCGCACGGTCACGGCAGGCTGCAAGTTGCGCCGCCATATAACGCCGTTTTCCGCGCCGTAAGAGATCTTCGCGACCTGCGCGAGCGGCACATAGCCTGCCTGCGGCAAATAGATCGGCATCTCCCCAAGGCGGGAGAGATCGCTCCTGTCCTCTTCTTTGAGCCGCAGCACGATGTCCACCATGCGGTCGCCCTCGTAGAGTTCTGCCGCTTTCACTCCCGTAAGCTCCGTGTAAAGCATCTGCTGCACCATTTGCGTCGAAAGTCCGAGCGCCTTGAGCTTGTCCTGATCGAGCGCAAGGTGCATGACCTTGCTCTTCTCCTGCCAGTCAAGATTTATGTCGTATGTGTTCGCATCGCCTGCCACAATGTCGGCGACATCATTGGCGAGCGCCATGACCTTCTCTTTGTCGGGGCCTTCGACGCGCAGCATGATCGGGTACGCCGCAGGCGGTCCCGTCTGGATGAACTTGAGATTCGAGCGCACATTCGGGAAGTTTTCTGCAAGCTCCGCACGAATCTTTGCCGTCAGTTCCTCACGCGACTCCTTGTCATTCGCGACGATAATGAACTGCGCGTAGTTTTCTGCCGCCAGAACCGGCTCGAAAGCCAAGACGAAGCGCGGCGCACCCTCGCCCACATAGGCGGAATAGTTCCTATACTCCCCCTTCAGTCCATCGAGAAAGGCGGCGAAACGACTTGCTTGCTCCTCTGTATTTTTCATGGACGAGCCTTCGGGAAGGCGCATCTCAACGATGATTTCCGGGCGTAGCGACGGCGGAAAGAAGTCCTGCCGACAAGCGCCGAGGAGCGCGATGGACGCGGCAAAGACAAGCGCCGTCGCGATCAGCACAGAGCGTCGATGCGCGAGGAACGCTTCAAGCACACGTCGAAACGTACGATAAAACCATCCTTGGTAGAGTACCGTCTCGCCCTCTTTATCGCGCTTCGGCTTGATGCGGATGAGATGATAGCCGAGAAGCGGCGCGACCATGACGGAGACGATCCACGACAAGAGAAGCGCCGCCGCAATGACGGGAAAAAGCGAGGCGCAGAACTCCGCTGACATGCCCTTCGAAAAAGCGACGGGGATGAAACCCGCGCAGGTGATGAGCGTGCCCGTCAGCATGGGCAGCGCCGTCGCACGAAACGCATGTGCCGCCGCAGAAAAGCGGTCATGCCCCTCTTCGAGCTTGACACTCATCATCTCGACGGCAATGATCTCGTCATCGACCAGCAGCCCGAGCGAGATGATGAGCGCACCCAAGGACACCTTCTGCAAGTCGATGCCCGCGCCGTACATGAAGAGGAACACGCCCGTCAGGACGAGCGGGATGCAGCAGGCGACGACGAACCCCGTGCGAAGCCCGAGCGTCAGGAAGCTCACAGCGAGTACGATGACGACGGCTTCTCTGAGCGTGTCGACGAAATCGTCGATGGACTCGGCGACGACCTGCGGCTGATCGGAGACTTGATGGATCTCCAAGCCAAGCGGCAGATCATCCTTGAGCGCGGCGATCTTCTTCTCCAGATCATCGCCGAGCGTCAGGATGTTGCCGCCCGGACGCATAGAAACAGCGACGCCTACAGCAGGCGCACCGTCAAAATACATCTTCGGCGCGGCGGGCTCGGCATAGCGGCGCGTGACACTCGCGACGTCGCCGAGGCGGAAGGTGCGCCCGCCGGCTCTGATCGGCAGCGCACGGATCGCCTCCATGTCATCGAAAGCGCCCGAGACGCGCACATAGACGTTGTCCGTCTGCGTCTCAATCATCCCCGCAGGCGTCATCTCCTCCTGCGTGCGTATGGCGGCGAGGATGGCGTCCGGCGGTATGCCAAGCTCTGCGAGACGCTCACGCGCCGCTTCGACGTAAATCTTCTCCGGCTGCACGCCGATCAATTCGACCTTCTGCACATTTTTAACGGTGAGCAAGGCGCGGCGCGTCTTTTCCGCCTGCTCGCGCATCTCCTCGTAAGACCAGCCGTCGCCCGTCACGGCGTAGACCGAGCCAAAGACATCGTCAAAACGGTCGTTGTAGTAAGGGCCGTAGACGCCGACGGGCAAACTGCGCTTTTCATCCTCGCAGAGATTTCGCACATCGCGCCACGTCGGACGGATATTCGCCTTTGGCACGTCGTCGTTAAGCGTCACATATATGACCGCCTGACCTTCGCGCGAGTAACTCGTGATCCGCTTGAGACCCGGCACATCCTGCAGCTTCCTCTCGATCTTGTCCGTGACCTGCTCTTCCATCTGCTGCGCCGTCGCACCCGGCCAAGCCGCTGAGACGACCATCTGCCGAATCGTGAAGTCGGGATCCTCCATCCTGCCGAGCTTTTCATAAGAAAACATGCCGCCGAAAAATACGATGATGATGAAGTACCAGACCAGCCCCTTATGCTTTAAGGAAAGTTCCGTCAGATTCTTCATGGCGCATCCCCCGTCCGCACCTCATCTCCCTCGCGCAGCTTATGAACGCCTGCCGTCACGACGAGCGCACCGTCGGGGACGCCTCGAACGAGCGCATCGTTGCCATCATAGCCGTCCACTGCAATCGCCTGCAAAGTCACCTTGTTATCTTGACCGACAAGCCAAACGCAGGGCGAATCGCCCGTTTGATAGACGGCGGAAAGCGGCAGATGCACAACCGACGGCGACACTCTTCCAACAGCCACATTCGCCGTCATGCCGAGCGCCAGTCCCGCGGGCGGCGCAGGCAGAGCGACGCGCACGCGGTAGGTACGCGAAACAGCGTCCGCCACCGGCGCGACCTCTCGCACCGTACCGGAAACGGACGAAGCGCCGAGCGCCCAGAAGGAGACGGAGACCTCCCACCCCGGCGGCACATCGGCGAGACGATCTTCGGGCACAGCGATCTCGACTTCAAGATCGCCCGACTCGACGAGCGTCACGACCGTCTGCCCCGCCGCAACCACCTGCCCTGCCTCCGCCAAAAGAGCCGAAACCACGCCTGCGGAATCGGCAGTAAGCTCCGTGTAGGAGACGGCATTGTGCCCTTCCGCCGCCTGTGCGAGCGCCTGCCGATAGCTCGCCGCCGCCGCTTCATAGCCCGTCTCATACTGATCGAGCAAAGCGGCAGGCACTGCCTGCGCCGCATAAAGCTCACGGTAGCGTGCGACATTGACCTCTGCGAGATCGAGCTGCGCCTTTGCCGCATCGACCTGCGCATCCGCCTGTCTCGACTTCTGCACGATGTCGGAAGCATCGATGCGCAGGAGAGACGCCCCCGCCTCCACGCGGTCGCCCACGTTGACCGAGCGCGCGATGATACGTCCGCCGACCTGAAACGCCAGATGCTTCTCGTAGCGGCCGCGCACACTGCCCGCATAGTTCACCGTGCGCGCCGCCTCATTCGCCGCGACGCGCTGCGTGCGCACCAGAGGAGCCTGCGCATCCTTCGGCGGCGCATCGCCGCAGCCTGCCGCGAGAAAGATCGCCGCTGACAAAAGAAAAGCAGCCGCTTCTCGTCCCCCATATCTCACATCGTTTCCTCCTCTCGTCTCCCTCCGAAATCTCAGCGCATCGTCTTACCGATGATCTCCTGAAAATCTGCCTCCGATGATCGCTGCGCCAACACCTGAAAGTTGCGCGCCACACTGTCAACATCCTGCGGCGACAACGTGTCAATCAAATAATTGACCCAACAGTTCATGACGGACATCAAAAACGTATGCTGCATACGACCATACTCCGTCAAGCGAATGCGCTTGATTCGCCGATCCTCCGCATCCTTCTCGCGACAGATAAAGCCTTTCTGCTCAAGGAGCTTCAGCGTTCGCGCCACAGCGGACTTATCCGTATGAAGCACACGCGACAAATCCTCCTGACTGACCCCTTCGCAGTCGAAAAGACGCAGCAAAACAACATACTCCGAATAAGTAATCTTCAACGGACGACATGCCTCCAACACATAGCTGCGCGAACGCCCGTCCAAAACAGAAAAACATCGCGCCACCTGCAAATTCTCCATAGAAATTCCTCCATCGCATCCTTGCTCTCCTCGTGCAGACGGCGAGCGTCATTTCCATTCAGCAACAAAAACCTTTTTGTTGATTATATCAACATTTTCCTTATATTTCAACAAAACGGCGCTCTCTGCTCATTTCTGTGCGGCAGATGCATGACCCGTCGGAAACGCATCATGCTGTTCCCCCTCCGCCGGATCCGCCGTCTCTATCCAACCATTGTCATCCACCAGCGCATCCCATACCTCATGCAGAGCGTCCAAATCCTCATAGAAATCATCATGGGCGCATTCCAATGCATCAGGAGCGTCGTACTTATACAGATAGATTCCGCCTTTTGTCGTATGAAGCATGATCTTATAAATGATTTCCCCGTCATTACAGCGAACCGGCTCCTTGAGCACTGCGTATTTTCTCATCTTTGCACCTCCTTGAATGCCATATCGCCGGCACGAATCTCCCGATTCCTTACCGCGCTGCAAGTTCCACCATGCCGCGGCAGGAAATGAGCACCTCGCCTTCGAGAAAAAGCCGAGCGCCGCGCTCGACAAAAAGCGTGCCGCCCGGCTGCTCGACGGCGATGCGCTTGTCTGCGCTCCCTTCGGCAAGCGCGAGCGCGAGACTGCCTGAGCCGCAGGCACGCTCGAATACACGACTCTTCGCACTCGGCACAGCGACGTAAGGGCGAATGCGAAAGCGATCGCATCCCATGCGCTCAAACGGCACAATTCCGTAAGCATCGGCTTTTGCCTCGCGCATTAGGAATGCAAGCAGCGCGTCGTAATCCGCCGGCGAAAGGTCTGCGGCTTCGACGACGAGATGCGTGATGCCCGATAAGGCGACGCATGTCGCCGCACCGCCTAAAGCAGCTGCTCCAAGGGATTCCCGCTCAAGCGAAAGCCTCCGCAGCTCATGCGCCTGCGGCATCTCGACCCGCGCCAGCCAGCGTCCCGCGCCGAAATGCCGCGCCTCTGCATGAAGCGGCGCAGCCGCGCCCGAGCACTCGACGAAGAACGGCGACGCCGCCCCCTCAGCTGCCGCCAGAGCCGCCGCCGAAAGCGTCGCATTGCCGCAGAACTCGCCGCCCGCCATCTCGACGCGAAGAAGCGCCTCCCCCGTGTGCGGCGCGACGAGAAAACCCGCCTGCTCCGCCGCCAGATGATCGTAGTCCATCGCCTCGCACAAGAGCGCGGCGTGCGCATCCCGCGCAGCTTCGCCACGCAAAAATACCGTCGTATTTCCCAGCGGACTCAGCTTGATGAAATCCAGTTCCATGATCCGTCTCCCAAAACCTCAAGATACAGCAAGGCTGTGCGCCAGCCCCAAGCTCGCGCACAGCCTCCAAAACAGCTAAAACATTGCAGGAATCACTGATAAATTCAGCCACCCATCTTCACACATCTGCGCTGTCCTCTCGTCGTCGACAAATCCTCGACGTAGCACCGCTACGCCTGTGGTTTGTCGCCACGATAGATACAGCGCATCTGTGCAAATCTGGGCGACCTCATTTTATCAGCGTTTCCTACAGCTTCGTGATATCCTTGCCAAACCACTTCTCTGAGATCTTCGCCATCGTGCCGTCGGTGCGCATCTCGTCGATAACCTTCTGCATCTTCTCCTTGAGCGCCGTATCATCCTTGCGGTAAGCAACGCCGAACTGCGTCACGGGACCGACATGACCGTCGAGCGCGGCGATCTTGTCGGGATGCTTCGACATATAGAAACGGCCGATGATCTCGTCGCAGACAATCGCATCGACGCGACCGTTCTCCAGATCCATAAATGCTGACAAGTAGTCTGCATACTTCTTGACATCCTTATACCCCGTCGCATCTTTGTGACCATCCACATAATCCTCCGCCGTTCCTGAGGCGCTCTGCGTCGCGACGATCTTACCCTTGAGGTCGTCCTCCTTCACGATCGAAGCATCGTCCGCACGCTTGAAGATCACCTGCTGATCGTTCATGTACGGCTCAGAAAAAAGCAGGTTCTTCTTGCGCTCCTCCGTGATCTCCAAACCGTTCCACAGCGCATCGATACGTCCGCTCTGAATCTCCGCCTCCTTGCTCGCCCAGTCGATCGCCTTGAACTCAACTTCTGTGCCAAGGCGCTTCGCCGCTTCCTTCGCAAGATCCACATCAAAGCCTGTAATCTCATTTTGCTCATTCAGAAAACCCATAGGCGGGAAATTGTCATCCAGACCAATGACGATCTTCTTCGGCGCATCGCCTGCCGACTTCTCCTTCGCACCGCCGCAGCCAGCCACAAGACCTGCCGCCAGCATGAGCGACAGACAGATGAATAAAACTTTCTTCAAAATCACGCACTCCTTTTCTTCGTTAAAGTGTTATCACGGTGATATTATACAATATTCCGCAGACTTTGCCAAGCAGAAAAAAGCCCTGCGGCGCCGAATCTCTTCCGGCGCCGCAGGGCGGCAAATCTGCAAGACAATCACATCTTTTTGGAAAGCTCCTCGATGCTGCTCGACATCGCCTTTGCTTCTTCCACGGCTGCGCTGATCTCCTTCATATTTGCGGCTTGACTTTCGAGAAGGCCGTTGATCGACTTGATCTTCTCGCTGATGTTGCTCGACGCCTTTTCCATCGAGCCGAGCGCTTCGACGATCCTGCCTACCGCCTCTTGACTGCTGTCCGCGAGCTTTCGCACCTCTTCGGCGACGACGGAGAAACCTCGTCCTGCATCGCCTGCACGCGCCGCCTCAATGGATGCGTTGAGCGCAAGAAGGTTCGTCTGCTTCGAAATGTTCATGATGAGCTCCGTCATCTTCAGCGTATTCTCTGTCTGCTCGCGCGTATCCTCCGCAGCGGTCGTGATCTCTTCCTGTACGCCCGAAATTTCCGCCGTCCGCGCCGTCGTCTCGCTGACGCTCTTCGTGATGTCCTCAATCGAAGCGTACAGGGCATCCATCATCGTGCCAAGTTCTTTGTAGAACTCTTCCTTGCTGTTCTTCAACAGCGTGATGTCCTCGATGGCTCCCGCGACCAAGACAGGCGTGCCGTCGGGCTTGCGGATCGTCTTGCCCACGGCATGAAACCAGCGATATTCGCCTGTTTTCGTTTTCAAGCGATACTCCAGATCGAACGGCGTCCTGCCGCTGTAGTCCATGATGTGCGACTGGAATGCCTGCAGGGTACGCGCCTTGTCCTCTTCATGCAGGCGATCCGACCACGAATTCAATTTATTCGGGAAATCGGTCGTATCGGAAAAACCCAAGAGATGACGGAAGCGATCCGACCACCAAAACTCGTTGTTCGGATTCGTCGGATCGTCCCCGATCACGCGCATATTCCACGAGCCTTCCGACAAGATGCTGTCGATCGCCTCGTAGCGTTTCAGCGTGTAGTCGAGATATTCCTTATTTTTGATTTCCTCGTCGATATCGACAAATACGCCGATGATTTCTTCGGGATGACCGCTCTGGTTTCTGACCACGTTGCCCGAAGCATGGAACCACTTGTAACTGCCGTCATACACTTTCATGCGGTAGTTTACATCGTAGGGCGTATTGCCGCTCAAATCCTTGATGCACTGCGTAAAGGCTGTAAGCGTACCGTCCGTATCGTCCGGATGCAGGCGCGAACTCCAAGCCTCGACCGTATTCGGAAAGTCGTTTTCATCATGAAAACCGATCATGCGCCGAAATTCATCCGACCAGATCGCATAGGCGATGCTGAAATCCGCATTGATCTTCATATACCAAACGCCCGAATGGACCGCCGCATTGATCGTATGGATGCGGAACTTCTGGTAGTCGATCTCTTCATTCACCCGGTCGATCAGCTCATTGACCGCGACCGCCCAAGGTTCACTCCCGTTCACCTTCGCAAAAAATTGATTCTTCTCGTGCTTCTGTGCAATCGCGCGAATTGCAGCCGCCAAGTTTTGGCCACCGTTCGGGGCGGCCACAGCCTTTTTCATGCCAAACATTAAAATCTCCTTCCAACATACAAACACGCACACCCATCTTAGAAAGCGAGTAGTCCGTACGTCTCAGCCAAGTGCATCTTCTTTCTCATCCTACTTATAGGATATACCGCATAACTTCCATTGTCAATTCTTTATTGAAAGTATCTTTCATCCCTCAATCTGCACAAATCCAAACAACTTCCTTTCATCAGCTTCTCTTAAAGGAACTCATCCGCCGCCAAAATGAGCGCAAAAGCTCCTACAGGACTGTCGAGATGCAGACGCAGGAACTTGCTCGGACTTGCTTTCGGATTCAGGGCGCACGCCGTCTTGGGAATCTCCAAGTCAAGCTCAAGACTGCGTTCGCCGAGGCGCACCGCAAAGAAGCCGTCCAAGACATTCAAAAACTCCGCGATGCTGTCGAGCGCGAGAGCATCCGGCACAGAAAAATCTTCGTGACTGTAACGCCGTGCAAGCTCCAAGAACACATCGTCAGGCATCTCAAGACCCGCGACAATGGATACGCCGCCCGTGACCGCCTGCGAAACAACACAGCGCGACACAGACGCCGCAAAAGGCTCTGCCTGCGGGTCGATCACACAGGCGATCTTCATGAAGCGCTTGAAAGCAAGCATGGCGACGCCGACATATTCCGTATAAAGCGGCAGCTCTTCCGCGAGCGCACCGCCGGCTGCACGCTCGACCGCTTCCGCCAGCGGATGCTCGCCCGCACGCATGAAGCCGCGAAAAAGACGCTCGATCTCACCATAGTCGAGCCGCCCGGCATCCAAGAGCGCCTGCGCAAAAAGGCATCCCTCGCCCGAGAGCGCCTCGCCAAGATTATACAGCTGGGATGCCGTCAAGATGCCCTCTTTTTCCGCAGACTCGCGAAACGCCGCCCCCGAAAGCGTGCCGAGCGAGGTCAGCTCTGCCGCCGTCGCCACGCCATGAAAAAGCGCCTGTACAGGCACATCGACTTTCGAATGGAGCATCTTTTTGAGAAAGCCCCTCACCTCCGCCGCATCCAAGACACCGCGATTTAAGAGAAATTGTGGGAAAAGCAGATCATTGCTCATCCAGCCCCGCCTTTTTCCGAATACGCAAGATCGCATTCTTAATCTGCTCGGGCGTATATGGCTTCTGAATGAAGTCCAGCGCCCCGAGCTTCAAAGTCTCCATAAGCTTTTCCGGCGTACCTGCCGAGGACAGCATGATGACGGGAATCGTATCATCGACTTCCTTAATGACGCGAAGCGCCTCGATCCCATTGACCTCGGGCATTACGATATCCAAAATGACGCCATCGGGCCGATCTCCCAAGCTCTCGGCAATCGCTTCCTTGCCATTCTCCGTCTCTATGACCTCACAATCAAGCGCCTCCAACTCCTCACGCAGCTGCTTGCGCAGGAGCTTGGAATCATCTGAAATGAGGATCTTGCACTTTCTTGCCAATAAAAACGCCTCCTAACAAAGCGCCGCCGCACCCTTGGGCACGGAAAGCATTTCTCTACGATACCGTTCTCAATATCATTATAACATACTCTTCTCTTCTATGAGAACATTCGACGGCGAAGTTCTTGCGAAGTTTCTTCGTATCGTCGATTATCGGGATGCAGGCGCACAGGAATCCTATGCGGCTGTTCTCTGACGAATCCATCCTCCATCATACAGAAAAAACGCCTCGAAACCAACGATTTCGAGGCGTTCGGGTTCTATGTGCGCAAGACGTAAAGGGGTACATGCCGTGAAGCTTATCGCCATGAAGCGATCCTTCGCGTGCGGCGTTCAGCCTTCGGCAATCTCACGCCAGAAGCTCCGCCCTCGCGTCACAAGCTCCACGCCGAAGATCTCGGCGATCGTCGCGCCGACGTCGGCGAATGCGGAGCGCGTGCCGAGGTCGACGCCCGCGCGTACCGCCGCGCCATAAGCCAGAAGCGGCACATATTCGCGCGTGTGGTCAGTGCCGGGCGCACCGGGATCGCAGCCGTGATCAGCCGTGATCATGAGCGCGTCCGTCTCCTTCATCGCCGCGAGAAACTCGCCGAGCCATGCGTCGAATTCCATGACGGCGCGTGCATATCCTGCCGTATCACGACGATGACCGAAGACCATATCGAAGTCGACGAGATTGACGAAGGCAAGACCCGTGAAGTCCTCGCCGAGGAGCGATCTCGTCTTTTTCATGCCGTCGGCGTTGTCCTCGTTCGTGCCAAGGCTCTTCGTCAGACCTTTTCCTGCAAAGATGTCGGAGATCTTGCCGACGCCGATGGAGGCGAATCCTGCGTCCTTCAATGCGTCGAGCACGGTCGCCGGCGGCTCAAGCGAGAAGTCGTGCCGTCCCGCCGTGCGCTCATAGTTCGGATACTCGCCGACGAAGGGACGCGCGATGACTCTGCCGACGCCGTGCTTGCCGCACATAATGGCACGCGCCTTGCGGCACGCCTCGTAAAGTTCCTCACGCGGCACGACGCCCTCGTGCGCCGCGAGCTGCAGCACACTGTCCGCCGAGGTGTAGACGATGAGCGCGCCCGTCTCGATGTGCTCGCGCCCGTAGTCATGAATGACCTGCGTGCCCGAATACGGCTTGTTGCAGATGAGCTTCCTGCCGATGCTCGCCTCAAGCGCGGCGATGATCTCGGGCGGGAAGCCCGCAGGGTACGTCGGCATCGGATGCTCGCCGACGATGCCCGCCAGCTCCCAATGCCCCGTCGTCGTGTCCTTGCCGCGCGAGCTTTCCCGCAGCCGCGCAAAAGCGCCGCGCGGCGCAGGCACGCGAAGCGCGGCTGCCTCTGCCGCGTCCTTGATGCCGTCGACGGAGAAAAGCCCGAGTGAGGCGAGGTGCGGCGCGGCGAAGCCGTCTGTGCGCACGAGGCTCAGCAGCGTATTGCACGCGCCGTCGCCGAAGTCGGCGGCATCGGGCGCCGCGCCGACGCCGAAACTGTCGAGCACGATGAGGAACACGCGCTTGATCTTTTTCAAAGTTCATCGCCCCTTTCCTTGCGTGCGAAGTATTCGCGGTCGAGAATGCCGAGAATTACGAGATTTTCATAAACGCCGTCCGTCAGAATCGTCTCGCGGATCAGCCCCTCGCGCACGAGACCTTCCGACTCGTAGACATGCAGCGCGCGCGCGTTGTAATCCTTGCAGTCGAGCCAAGCGCGGTGGAACTTGAGATCGTCGAACGCCCACGACTTCAGGAGCTTGAGCGTTTCGTGCCCATAGCCCTCGCCCTTCTTGTCGAGGATGATGCGCGTCCACTCGATCTCCTTCGACGGATTGTTGAGCCCTGCGATCATCAGGAATCCGACCGGCTCCAAGGTGTCTATGCACTCGATGACAAGATGAATCGCTCCCTCGGTGTTGAGCGTCTGGCTATGCACCTCGCGCTCCCACGGAATGACGAATTTGCCGTTCTCGGGGCGAAATTCGACTTCGAGGATGTAGTCGAGATCCCTCTCCTCCGCCTGTCGAAACTGCAGGCGCGGACCCTTTTTCACAATGCCCTGCATACGATGCTCCTTTCTATCGCGTCAAAGCAGGCTGTGCATACGACCAAGCTCCTGAATGCGCTCCACCGACATTTTCGACACCCGCGCGATGGTTTCCAGCGGCAGCTTCTCTCTCAGCATACCGAGAATGAACGCCGATGTCTCTTCCTCACGAACCTCCTCACGAACAGCTTCTTCAAAATCCTTTTGGTTCCACTCGAAATTGACCATGTCGATGACCTCGCTTTCATGTAACTCCAGAAAGTTTTTCATGATGTCGTTCTCACGGCAATAGCGCACGGCAGTTCGGATGGCGATCGCCCGTTCCACCCCTTGAGCGATATTTTTCTTGACACAGGCAACGAAAAAACTGTAATCGTGCAATGCCTGGCTTTTTTGCAGCAGCTTCTTCCCGCTATCATAGGCAATATTATGACAGAGAACCGTCAGCTCCAAAAAACCTTTCCCATTTTCTATCATATAAGCATCAGAAAGATTCAGTAAATGACTCTCCCGCACATCGTTTTCATCCAAGTAAAACACATGAAACTCTGGCGCAGGAAGCTTAATCTTCACATTCTGATAGAGCTTTTTCGCTTCCACCAGCGTGCGGAATTGTTCACAGATATAATATAAGCAACGAAGTGCCATGTTTGGATTCCAAGTGCTTTGATGCTCCAAAAGAATCAGATAGCAGCCCTCGATCAAAAAGGATATATCGTTTTTCAACTGCGAAAGGAACGTGCCTTCGAGGGTCATAATCTGAATCTTTTCATTCGCTGCGTATGTCCTTCCATGAAGCGCCCCTGCGACATCTCTCAGACGGTCGACGTCATTCATATATGCGCGGAACACCGTATCTTGATATTGGCGGCCTTTTGCCATGCGTGTGCTCCTTTCGCTGTGCTTCCTTTAGGAAACGCTGATAAATTCAGCCACCCATCTTCACACATCTGCGCTGTCCTCTCGTCGTCGACAAATCCTCGACGTAGCACCGCTACGCCTGTGGTTTGTCTCCTTGCTGAGCCGTCCAAGAGCCAAGTCCGAAGGACGCAGGCGATTGGGCAACGGCTCGTATGCGAAAACGTCCCAAGAATGCAAGCGCGAAGTGCGCCGCATGATTGGCTGACGTTGACCGCGATAGATACAGCGCATCTGTGCAAATCTGGGCGACCTCATTTTATCAGTGTTTCCTCTATTATACCACAAGAAGCCGCTTCTTTCAGTCAAGCTCCTGCAAGATCTCGCCGAGCAGCCATTCGGCGAATACGCCGCAGCCTTCGTGCCGTCGGATGTGCGCGGCGTCTTCCATCGTGAGCGTCTTGGCGGCGAAGGCGCGGTCAGCTGCGGCGAGGAGCGGCGCGTCAATCGCCGTGTCGCCGGCGGCGTAGACCCAGCGCGGCAAAAAGCGGCGGCGCAGCTCCCGGAGCGCCGCGCCCTTTGTGAGCTTCGGCGGAAAGAAGTAGATCTTCCTGCCCGACGGCTCGACGCGAAGGCTCGTCTCTCTTTGGCACTTTTCCGCCATCGACCGCACGTCCACGCCGTCGGCGCAGTAAACGAAGAGATAGGCATCGTCGACGATGCGGCAGCGGATGAACGCGGGATCGCCCAGATAGAGCGCGTGACAGCGTGCGATCTCCTCTCGTGCAGGGGCGATCAAAGCGTCATGCGCCTCGCGCCACGCGGCATCGACCTCGCTGCCGTGCAGGAGCACCGCGCCGTTCGTCGTCACGGCGTATTCGGGCGCTGTGCCTTCCGGCCACTCGATGCGCCGATACTGCTCGATGGAGCGCGTCGTCACGGGAATCAGCTGCACTTTTTGCGAGACTTCGCGCAGACGCTCGACAGCGAGCGGCGTCATGAAGCCGTGCGCCCTGCCCTCGATATGCTCGACGCAAATATCGCCCTCGCGCTTGTGACTGCGCGAGTAGAGCAGCGTGTTGTCGAGATCGGAAGCGAATACGATGTCTTTCATGTCAGTTGTCGGCGAGCGATCGTATGAGTCCACATGCGAGATAATTCTCCAGCGGATACTCTACGACCTCGACGCCTTTCTCCTTTGCCAGTTGATAGAGATGACCGAGCCGCGCTTCGTCCGTGCGGCTCTTGACGAGAAGTTTCCACGGCAGGCGGCGCAGAAGGACGCGCGTCGCCTCGCCGATGCCGGGCTTCACGAGGTTGATGTCGCGAATGCCGAAATCGCCCGCGATGCGCTCGACCTCGGCGAGCCCCGACCGATGCGCCGCGCCCTCCTCGCGCACGGGCGGCGCTTCCTCGGGGAAGCGCCTTTCCACCGCCCCGATAAAGTCATACGTCAGATCCTTTTCGCGCAGTCCTTCGTAAAAGGCCGCGCCGTGAAAGTCCGCCGCGCCGATCAAATCATCACGCAGCACCGTGCGGCTCAGAAGCCCCGACACCGTCGAGTTCAGGCACGAACTCGCGATGAGAAAGTCCTCGTGCGTGCCGCACTTCTCCGCCACATAGGCTGGATCGGACAGGACGGCAAGCCCCGCGCTCACGCCGCGAAACTCTGCCGCATCGTTTGCAAGCTCGCGCGCAATCGCGCCCTTGCCCGTCCAGCCGTCGACGAACTGCAGAGCCTCGGGCGCATGACGCGCAAGGATGTACGTCATGGCGTTCTTGTCGATGCCCCTGCCGCGAATGATGGAAATCGTGTAGTGCGCGACGTCCGCGCCAAAGCGCCTCTTGATATAGCGCTTGAGCAAGATGCCGATGGGCGTGCCCGCGCGGGCGAGCGAGACGAGCGCGGCGGATGCGCCCTTCTCCTCATAAATCTTCTCGGCGAGACTCGCCGTCGCATGGGCTGTGATCTCAGCGTAGCGCGAGAGCGCGTCGAAGTACGCCTTCAGGTACTTTTCCGACGGCTCATATTCCAAGGGCAGCATCTCTGAGTAATGCCTGCCCGACTGAATGAGCTTTTCCCTCTCTGCCGTCGGCAGAGGGTCGAGCTTTCCCGTGATGTCTTTCAAAAGGATCGTCACGTCGTCCTTGTGGTATGTGCTGAACATCGTCCGCTCCTTCCTCGTCATTCGTCGCGGCTCATCAGACAGACGATGTCCATGCAGCCGCTCTCGCGCAGGGCGCGGGCGATACTCTCGACCGCCTCATGCGCTTCGTGCGCCGTGTCCGAGACGATGACGGCATGATGGTACGAACGCAGATTGTAGATGTACGTCGCGCGTGCCGCATCGTAGAAGCTTTGCACCTGCCAGCCCGCTTCGATGGGATAGCCCTCCTCGTCCGAGATGCCGATGGGGCTTCTCGTCGTCGCGTGGAAGAATACGTTCTCCCAGCCCTTCGTCTCCAAGACCTTGCCGACCATGAGCCCCGGCATCATGCATTCCTCCGTGCCGAGCACAAGGATCGATTCGTGCTTCGCCCAAGCGATGCGCTCAGCGAGGATGAGCCCCGCGCCCTGCCAGAGGAGCATATAGTCGCCGATCGCGACGCCCGTGCGCGGCGTCGCGTGCTCGCCGAGCGCAAGCGTGCGGTAGGGGTAGCGGCGGGACGGCTCGCGGCAGTCCGCCGCCCCGCGCGTTTGAAACGCCGCCGCGCGTGTCTCGTAGTCGCCGGGCGCAAGCTCTACGAGCGCGACGCACTCGACGCCGCACGCCAAGAGCCGCTCGCGATCCGCCGCCGTCAAGCGGTTCAGGATGGACGCCGCGACGAGCTTTTTTTCACGAAGCGCAGGCAGCTTCTCCTTCATCTGCGCAATGATATTAGAGAGCGTCCTGCCCGTCGAGATCTCATCGTCGACGAAGACGACCGTATCCGTCTCAGCGAGCTGCGCTTCGAGCGCATCGACGGCGAGGCGCTGCTCGGGCGCATGACTGTGCTCTTCCAAAAACTCGATCGTGCGCACGCCGGACGGCAATTCCTCGCGCGTCGTCTGCACGTAGAGGCACGCGTCCGCGAGCGACTTCGCAACGACGGCGCCGATGGCAGTCGCCGTCTCGGCGAAGCCGATGACGAGCCTTGCCGAAGGACAGCTTGCTGCGACCTTCTCGCCGAGCGCTTTCATCATGGCGAGAGCGCGGCTCGGAGCGGCAGGTATATGCTTTCCCTGCAGGGGATTGACGAGGAGATAGCCGCGCTTTGCGTTCCTATGCCGCTTTGCCACGCGCAGCACCTCATCTGCCGTATAGTTCATCGCGTCCCTCCTCACGCCCCGAGCTGCTTCGGCGTCTCAAGATTCGCCACGCGGTAAACCCGACTGCGGTCGGGGTACTGCCACGGCTTTTCCTTGCCGAGAAGCTGACTGAGGGCGATGTCCGGCACGTTGACGCCCGTTGCGAGACACGAGAGCTGCAGCCCGCCCGACATGCGCGGATTGATTTCCAACAGGAAGTATTTTTCTCCATCGCCCTTGAACTGGATGTTGATCGGCACATCCATCTGCAGAAGGTTCATCATCGTGCGGCATTTCTCGACGATCTCCTCATCGAAGCGGACTTCCGAATAGCGGTGGTTCGTCTTGAAGCGCGGAATGATGATCTCCCCGCCGGGCGTCCTCAGGCAGTCGACGCTGATCTCCTGCCCTTCGAGGTACGGCATAAGCATAAACGGCACGGAAAAGTCGTAGCCCCGGACAATCGTGCGCATCATATCCCATGTGAGCTTCATGCCGGGCTTTCGCCGCACGTCGCCCGACCGCAGAAGCGTATCGTCGATGACGCGGAACGTCTCGGCTCCCTCGTCCTTCGTCAGCTTGCAGCAGACGCGCCGGCAATGGGGACGCAAGGTCTCGTAGGCGGCGCAGAACTCCTCGTAAGTGCCTGCAACGAGGTGCGCAGGCACGAGGGATGCGTCGCGCGCCTCGAAGAAAGCGTACGTCGCCGCCTTATCATCCAAAAGCCGCATGATCTTATAATCGCTGCCCGCCGCAAGAATCGTGCCTGCGGCGCGAAACTCCTCCATGTGGCGCGAAAGCAGCGTCAAGCCGCGTCGCGGAAAAAAGACGTCGATCTTGTTCCTCTTGCAAAACTCTAAACAATACTCCACATATTCATCGGAAACGGGAAGCGTCGGTTCCGTATGCCATTCGTCGGAAACGAGACGATAGAGCGCATTTGGATTGGCGCTTGAGCCGACGAAGGTGATCTTTCCGGGCGAACCCGACCGCATCAGCTCGATCAGATGGTATGCCGTGCTGAACCATTGGTTGAACCATACTCGCATAAAAACTTCCCCTTACCTTTTGCTTTCGGCGGCACATGCCGCTCCATCTTCCTTGACACCGTAAATTTTCGCGAGCGTCAGCACGCGCTTCGCCCACTTGGCATGTGTCTTGACTTCGTTCATGCGCGTGCCGTCCCAGCTCTTCTTCACGCCCGCCTTCTCATCTTGCCAGTCGGCGATCATTTTCGCATCTTCGAAGTCGGCGCGCTCCGCCCTCAGACTGTCGAATACGAACGGAAGCTGCGCGGGATGGATGACCGTCTTGCCGATGAAGCCGTTCAGGCGATCAAGCTCCAGCTCCCTCTTGAGCCCTCGCGCCCACGCGCCCGCAGGATCATCGCCGAAGTAGTTCCAGACCGGACCGGAGACGACGTAGTCACGCGCGAAGATGTTCAGAATGTCGATGAGGATATCGCGCACGACGCCGACGGCATAGATGGAATGCGCAATCGAGCGGCGCACGCCGTAAAGGTTGCTGAAATCATTGCCGCCGACACGAATGTTCAAGACATATTCACGGTGCGCGTCGAAGATCGCCTTGAGTTCACCCAAGACGGCGGCGCGGCTCTTGACATCGGCGATGGACGGACTTTCAAGAACCGGCATGAGGTAACGCTTCTTTGCCGACCCATCATTCAACATGCGCATAAGTTCCATATACGATTCGACGTTGCCAAGATTCACCTTCGGAAGAACGTAGCCTGTCAAGACGTCGCCCGCTGCGCCCACAAAGTCGAGGAAGTGCTCCATGTGATCCGCCGTACGCACGCGCACGAAGAGCAGCGGCTTTTCGCGCCGATCCTCCTCGTAGACTTCCTTGAGCGCCGCGAGATTCGTGCGCAGGACCCGCTCGGCGTCTACGACCGCCGTATCGCCGATCGCATCCTCAAGGCAGAAACAGATGGCAGTCAAATGCGCATGTTCGCGCCGACGAATCTTCTCTACGATATTTTCCTGGTAAGCAGGCATGTAGAGAAGCCCGCCCACCTTGTACTGCAAGATTTCCCTATCTTCCATTCATGGTAAACCTCCATCTTCAGGAATCACGGCTAATCCGCGTCCCTTCTTTATTCCACGCTGAGTCCGTAGTCCTCGCAGAGTCTCGCCAGTCCCGCCTCGTAGCCCGCACCGACGATCTTGAGTTTCCATGCGCCGCGATGGCGGTAAATCTCCGCCGCGTTCACGGTCTTCTCGCGATGCAGCGCGTCGAGCGCGAAGCCGTACTTCGGCTCACCGTCCTCTGCAAGCGTCACACGCGGCGCACGCACATGGGAAAAATCCCTGCCCGTGCCGTCGTCGTAAACGGCGAAGCAGAGGACGATGCGCTCGACAGCCGCGCCGATCTTCGCGACGTCGATGCTCGCACCGATGCGATCGCCCGCCTTTTCCACCTCGATGCTGCCGTCGCCTGCACGCACGTTGCCGAAAAAGATCAAATCCTCATCGCCCTGCACGCGCCCGCCCTCATAGAGACGAAACACGTATGCATCGACATCGACGCCCGCCTCGCTTCCTTCGTCCTCATAAAAAAAGGCCAGCTTCTCGTCCCCTTCGAGCTTCAGCCGCTCGCCGCGCACAAGCTGCGGCAAAGGCGGGCGCGGCGCCGACGCCCGCCTTTGCGGTGCGCCTGCGGCAGCCTCGCCCGCGACGAATATGCGCCGCTCCTCATGCGAAGACTGCAGGCGCAGCGCGCCATAGACGACCGTCCCTTCACGCATTGCGGGAAGCGTCAAGACGAAACCGCCGTCGCCCGCCCGCAAAAGCTCCGGCGTAAGCCGTGCGCCCGAAATTTCCCCTGTCACGCGCGTCTCCTCTGCAAACGCAGCGGCGATGGCGAAGGAATTCTCACGCTCGGGCGCAAACACGCCGCAGTCGATGAACTTCGGCAGCGCCGCCGAAGAGCCGCCGGTACGGGCAGCATTCCTTGCCTGCTCTCTTTCCATCGCATCCATCTCCGTCGTCGATTTTCAGCAGCCCCGGGAGCGGGACTCTGAAATCCGCTACGCCGCAGCCGCATCAGGACCTTACCTCAAAAACGGGAGGCGCAAGGCCTCCCGTTTTTTTCCAGTGCTTTGTCAAACATTCACGCCGTAAGCGCGGCAAAGGGCTTCGAGCCCCCCTTGATAGCCCGCGCCGACCGCATTGAACTTCCACTCGCCGTTGTGCCGATAGATCTCGCAGACGACGAGCGCCGTTTCAATCGAGAACTCTTCCATCAAATCGAAGCGCAAAACCTCCGTGCCCTGCATATCCTGCGCGTTCGCCATGCGTGCGACGCGCACATAGGCGTTAGACACCTGCCCGAAGTTCTGCTTGCGCACCTCAGCCTCATAGATCGTCACAGTGATGGCGATCTTATCGACGTCGGGCGGTACCTTCGAGAAGTCGATGGTCAGGACCTCGTCGTCGCCGTCTCCTTCGCCCGTCAAGTTGTCGCCCGTATGATGCACCGAGCCGTCGGAGCTGTCGAGATTGCCGTAGAAGATAAAATCCTCGTCCTTTCGCACCTTGCCGTTCGCGCCCAAGAGGAACGCCGAGGCATCGAGGTCGAAGTCCGTGCCGCCGTCGTACCGGTTGACGTCCCAGCCGAGACCGACGAGCGCCATCGTCATGCCCTTGTCGAGGCTCACGCGCTGGCCTTTGGAAAGATTCACCGCCATGTATCATTTACCTCCCTTTTTCGCAATTTCCTGTATCCATGTTTCAAAGCCCTCGGGATTCCTCGTCTGGATAAGTACGGGCCCGGGACCTCGGAAGCGGCACACGAGGCATTCGCCCGACATGACGCTTGAGATCCAGCCGTTCGACGCCTTCTCGATTTTATAGTTCATGTAGTCGGGCCACGCGACGAGGTGACCATTGTCCACAATGACCTCCTCGCCCTCTGCGAGATTCAGCACATGGATGACGCCATAGCTGCTCAGAAAAGCGATGCCCTTGCCCGTGAGTTTCAGCAGGAAGAAGCCTTCCTTCGAGAAAAAGCCCTGCATAAGCCCCTGCATCTTCGAATCGACGTTGATCGTCTCCTCTGCCGCAAGGAAGCCGCCCTTCTGTACGATCATGCCATAGGAGCCGTCCAAGGCGACATCCATGATGCCGCCGGGCAGCGGATGCCCGAAGAGCACCTTGCCTGCGCCGCGCGACGCCACGAGACGCTGCATGAAGAAGCTCTCGCCCGTAAAGACGCGGCGCATGATGCCGCCGAGCACGCCGCCCTCCATCTTGCCCTCGACGTCAACGGTCGCATCCATAGCGATCATCGCATCCGACTCCGCCTTGATCGCCTCGCCGTGACGCAGCGAGCATTCGACTACAGGAAAAGCCTCAGGATATAAGATCTTATATTCCATCATCGCACCCCTTTCGATGATAAGCTGCACGCACAAACGCCCACTTTGCGGACATTGTACGCCGCCCTTACAGAAGCCTGCCCAATCGGTCTGCATCTTCGGCTCGACCTCTTGGAGCTTCATGGTAAGAGGCTGTGCACGAGTCTGAGCGACTTATGCACAGCCCCCTTCTCTCGCCTCCCCCGATGAGGGAGACTCCTCCAACAAAAGAATGTGCTTAGATGTTGACGCCGTAAGCCTTGCCGAGTGCGCCGAGACCGCCGCTGTATCCCGCGCCGACGGCGTTGAACTTCCACTCCGTCCCCTGACGATAGAGCCTGCCGACGACGACCGCCGTCTCAATCGAGAAGTCTTCACCGAGATCAAAGCGCACAAGCTCCTCACCCGAAGCCTCGTTGACGACGCGGATGAAAGCGTTCGACACCTGTCCGAAGTTCTGCTTGCGCTCATCAGCTTCGTAGATCGTGACCGTGAAGTCGATCTTATCGATCGAAGCCGGCACCTTCGAGAGGTCGACCTTGATCTGCTCATCGTCGCCTTCGCCCTCGCCCGTCAGATTGTCGCCCGTATGCTCTACGCCGCCCGAAGCGTGCTTGAGATTTCCGTAGAAAACGAAGTCCGCGTCACTCGTGACCTTTTCATCCGGTCCGAGAAGGAATACCGAAGCGTCGAGATCGAAGTCGGAGCCGCCGTCGTACTTGTTCGTGTCCCAGCCGAGACCGATCAAGAGCTTTGAAAGTCCCGGATTGCTCTTCGTCAAATCAACCTTCTGTCCTTTTTTCAAACTGATTGCCATGAAGATTCCTCCTTATCGTAGAACGCGGAAAACGCTGCATAGCCGCGCTTCCTCAACCCAAGGCACATGCGTGCCGCCTCATGGGAAAGCCGAAGCCGCCCCTATATCAAGCCGCTAGGCATGATGACCTGTTTCCTTACTGGTAGCGCTTCGCCAGCGCGTTAAGCCCCGTATCCGTCGTGCCCTGCCCGATGGCGTTGAACTTCCATTCGCCGTTGTGGCGGTAGATCTCGCCAAAGATCATCGCCGTCATGCCTGCGTAGCTCTCCGAAAGGTTGTAGCGGCAGAACTCCTCGCCCGTCCGCTCGTCGCATATACGGATGAAAGCGTTCGCGATCATGCCGAAGTCCTGCTTCCTCGACTCGCAGTCATAGATGTTGACGACAAATACGAGCTTGTCGTAGTCTGCGGGCACAGCCGTAAGATCGACGAGAATCTGCTCATCGTCGCCCTCGCCGTCACCCGTGAGGTTGTCGCCCGTATGGACGATCGCCCCCGACGAATGCTTGAGGTTGCCGAAATAGACGATGTCGTTCTTCCCTGAGAGACGGCCGCCCTTGCAGACGATCACGCTCGCATCGCAGTCGATGTCGGGCGCAGAGCCGCCGAAGATGGAGCCGAAAAGCCCGCCCTTTTTCTCTTGCTTGACAGGATCCCAACCAAGCCCGATGCGAATGCGCGATAGCGCCTGTCCGTCCGACTTCTTCAAGTTTACCTTTTGTCCCTTTTGCAGATTCACGCCCATATTCCTGCCTCCTCGATTTCTCTTTTAGAAATAGTCTTATGTAAAATAATTCGCCCTGCCGTCGCCTTTTCCCTTCATGGCTTTGATGAAAATTTCTTTCATACACCCATCGCCTTCCGTCGAAGCAAAGCGGCTGCTCGCGGCGAAATCCTACACGCTCAATCCTTGCTGCCCGCCTCCCAGCGAAGCCCCCAGTGATACGTCGCGTCCATCATCTTATGTCCGCCGAAGAACTGCACGAGCTTCTCGACGCTGAAGGTGTCGTTGATGTTTTCGAGCATGGCAATCGCGCACATGCGCAGGGACGAGCCGTACTCATCCATGCGCACGATGATGTCGGGGCTGCCCGGGCACTTGACAGTCACGACGCCGTCCGCCTGCTGCCAGTTGGCGACGCCCTCGTAAATGAACGTGTAGACGAGGATGCGCTTGATCTTCGATGCCATCTTGCCGTTGACGCGAAGCGTCTCGCCGGCCGCGTTGCTGCCCGTGCGGTCGTCGCCGTCGAGCGCGATCCAGGGGCGGTGCGAAAGGCTGCCGAAGTCATTGCCGAGCGCCTGCACGCAGCCGATCTCGCCGTCTTGAAGCTCGTAGAGGCAGCCGAGATCGAGGTCGATGCCGCCCGCGCCTCCCCCGCCGCCGAAGATGGATGCGAGAAGCCCCTGCTTCTTCGTCTGCGGCTGCTGATGCCAGTTGAGGTTGATGGCGATCTCGCCAAGTCCGCCGCCGCCCTTGACGAGGCTGACCTTCTGGCCCTTTTTCAGCTCGACCTTCTTCGGCGCAGTCGGCGGCTGCGCGGGCGGCGCAGCGGGCGATACAGGCGGCACGGGCGGTGCAGGCACCGCTCCCGGTCTGCCGAGGTTCAGCGGCTGATGCGGCGCAGGGGCGGTTTCTGCACCCGGTCTGCCGAGATTCAGCGGCGAACGCGGTGCGGGCGGCACGGCGGGCGCGGGCGATACAGGCGGCGCAGGCGGCGCGGCGGGACGCGGCGGTGGCGTCGGCGGCGCAGGCGGTGCGGCGGGTGCGTCTCCCTGCCCCTCGCCGACCTCGACGCCGAAGTTTTTGCAAAGCGCCTCAAGGCCGCCGCTGAAGCCCGCGCCGACGGCGCTGAACTTCCACTCGCCCTTGTAGCGGTACAGCTCGCCGACGACGATCGCCGTCTCCACGGAGAAGCCCTGCCCGAGATCGTAGCGCAGAAGCTCCGCGCCGCTCGCCGCGTCCATGATGCGGATGTACGCGCCCGCGACTTGGGAGAAATTCTGCCGCCTGGCATCCGCATCGTAGATCGTCGCCGTCACGGCGATTTTTTCGACCGAAGCGGGAACGGCGGCGAAGTCGACGCGCACCTGCTGCATATCGCCGCCCGCAGGCGCAGCGATATGCTCGACCGCACCCGACGCATGACGCGCGTTGCCATAGAATACGAAGTCTGCGTCGCCCGCGACTTTCCCCCCCGCGCCGAGCAAAAACGCCGCCGTGTCAAGGTCGATCTTGGCATCTGCCTGCCAGCCCATGCCGACGAACACGCTTCGAAGCCCCGCATTGGTCTTCGTCAGATCGGCTTTCTGTCCCTTGCTGATGTTCATACCCATGCTTTTCCCTCCCGTAGAGTATAGGAATCACGGATAAATTCAGCCACCCATCTTCACACATCTGGGCGACCTCATTTTATCAGCGCTTCCTACAGATCGGCGGCGTCGATGCTCTCCACCGACGCCGCCTTGCAAATATTGAATTACGCCTTGCCTGCGACCATCTTGCGCAGCAGATCGATCGGCACGATCGTCACCGCCATGCCGAGCACGAACGCCCACTCCGTGAGCGTCAGCCCGTAGCAATGCAGGATCTCGCCGCCGAGATACGTCATGGCGACCTGGATGACGACGATCAGACCCATGACGCGCAGGAAGTCCGGATTGCGCGAAATATTGTCAAAGAGATTCTTCGAGTCGGTGCGTGCGTTGAACGCATTGAACACCGCCATGAAGATGAAGAACGCAAAGTAGCCCGTCAACAGATAGTGATTCGCCTCATCGGGGCGGAAATAGGCGTGCGCCGCGCCGCTCATGAGGAAATAGAGGCTCAGGGCGAAGCACCAAAGAGAGCCGACGCCGATGGATGACACCATGTACTTACTGATGATGCTCTCATCGCGCTGCTTGGGCTTTTCGTCCATGAAACGGCGCAGAGCCGGCTCGCCGCCAAAGGCGAGCGCCGCGAGCGTATCCATGACGAGGTTGATCCAGAGGAACTGCGTGATGGAAAGCGGCGTCTCCATGCCGAGAAGGGGCGCGGCAAAGGAGATCATGACAGCGGCGACGTTGATCGTCAGCTGGAAGATGATGAACTTCCTTATGCTGTTGTAGATCGTGCGTCCGTAGAGGATCGCACGCGCGAGCGACTTGAAGTTGTCGTCGAGGATGACGATGTCGCTCGCCTCCTTTGCGACTTCCGTGCCGCTGCCCATAGCGAAGCCGACGTCCGCCTGCTTCAAGGCAGGCGAGTCGTTGACGCCGTCGCCCGTCATGCCGACGACGAGGTTCATCTCCTGCGCGAGGCGCACGAGACGGCTCTTGTCGGTCGGAAGCGCACGCGCCACGACGCGAAGGCGCGGCAGAAGCTCCTTGACCGCCGCATCGTCGAGCGCGGCAAGCTCGTCACTCGTCATCGCGACATCGTCATCGCGCGAGAGAAGTCCCGCCTCCCTCGCAATGGCGCTCGCCGTGTCCTGGCGGTCGCCCGTGATCATGACGACCTGCACGCCCGCGCTGTGCACGCGACGGATCGCCTCGACGGACTCGGGACGCACCTCGTCGCGGATGCCGACTGCGCCGACGAAGACGAGGCCGCTCGCAGGAAGCGCGCCGCCCGCAGGAATCGCGCCCTCGTAGACGGCGAGCGCCAGCACGCGGATGGCACGCGCTGCAAGAGCGTCGATACAGTCCGTGATCGCCGCCCTATTCGTCAGCGGCTTCTTCTCGCCGTTCGCATCGTAATACGAGTCGCAGAGCGCGAGGATCTTCTCGGGTGCGCCCTTCGCTAAGGTCACGCTGTACTCGCCCGCGACCTCGGACAAGGAATACTTGTTCTTGCTGCTAAACGGTACGGCGTTCTTGACCTTCTCGTTCATCTCCGCGCTGTCTGCCGCGACGAAGCCGAAGATCGCGTGCTCCGTCGCATTGCCGCCGACAGCCTCCTTGCCGTTGATGACGGCGCTCGTATTGTAGCGCACGCTGAGGTTCACGAGCTTTTGAAGTCCCGCGCCCAGCTCGCTGTAAGCGGCATACTGCGTGCCCGCGCCGTCGACGAAAGCGACGGCTTCGAGCTGTCCCTTCGTGATCGTGCCCGTCTTATCGCTGAAAAGGAGGTTCAAGCTGCCCGCCGTCTCGATGCCCGAGATCTTTCGGACGAGCACGTTGTCTTTGAGCATCTTGCCCATGTTCTGCGCCGAGACGATGGCGATCATCAAAGGCAGACCCTCGGGCACGGCGACGACGATGATGATGACGGCGAGCATGACGGCGTCGACGAGGTCATGCGCGACGACGAGCCAGTTCGAACAGTACGCCATGATACGCGCCATATCGAAGCCGTTGTGAATGACGAGGCGCTGAAACATGAAGGCGATGGCGATCGCCACGCCGCCGATGTAGCCGAAGTTGCTGATCTGATGCGCGAGGTTCGAGAGCTTCACCTTCAAGGGCGTGTCGCGATCCTCGTCCGCCTGCAGCTCGCCCGCGATCTTGCCGTAGAACGTCTTGTCGCCGAGCGTCGTCGTACGCATCACAGCGTTGCCGCCGCAGACGACGGAGCCGCGGAACACCTTGTGCGGATGGAGGAAGTCCGAGCTTTTCTCCGCTTCCTCATCGCCCTCTGCCGCCGACGTCTTTGTCGCTTCTTTCGCCTCGCCGTTCAATACCGACTGATCGACCTGAATCGAGCCGTCGCAAACGACGCCGTCCGCCGGGATCTTGTCGCCCGTCTGCAGCAACACGAAATCGCCCATGACGATCTCGTCGATGGGAATCTCCGTCAGCGTGCCGTTGCGGTAGACCTTACACTTAATCAGCGACGCTTCCTCCTGCAGCTTCTGGAACGCATTCTCGTTCTGGTACTCCGAATACGTCGCGACCGTCGTCGCGAGGATCACGGCGAGCGCAATGCCCGCGGACTCATACCATGCGACCTGCCCGAGGATCGCAAAGACGACGTTGATGACGAGCGCCACGCAGAGAATCTTGATGATCGGATCGTCAAAACTCCCCTTGAGCTTCTCCCAGAAGCCCTCGCCTTTCTGCTCCGTGATACCGTTCGTACCGTGCCGCTCACGCGACGCGCGCACCTCTTCATCTGTCAAACCTTGAATCTTCATAAACGATCTCCTTAACTATACCTACCCGAAAAGCCGCCCTGCAGAAACAAAGATGGCTGATACTATTGTACAATGAAAGTCCAAGAAGTCAAGTCCGCAGGACGCAGACTGATTGGCTCTTTCATGTAAGGGCGTGCGCACCATGTCCACAAAGTGGACGTTTGTGCGTTAAGCTTACAATGAAAGTCCAAGAAGTCAAGCCCGTAGGGCGCAGACTGATTGGCACCTTTCATGTAAGGGCGTGCGCACTATGTCCACGAAGTGGACGTTTGTGCGTTAAGCTTACAATGAAAGTCCAAGAAGTCAAGTCCGCAGGACGCAGGCTGATTGGCGTCTACCGCTTCCCCACCCACAGGACGCCGTCGGGGCTGTCCCATACGCCGAAAGGCGCACCCGGACGAAGAAGCATCGCCTGCCCCTTCGCGAGCAAATCTCCTTCGGGCGTCCGCAAATCGTCCATAGCATCGTTCACGAGATGCCATGCGCCGTTTTGCCTTGATATGTACGCCTTGACGGTACGATCCCGCGCTTTTTCATCGGGAAATACGTTTTCCATGAAGTGCCACAAAAAGAGCGGCAGACCGTCGTAGATGTTCAAAAGTCCGGACTGCAGCCATTGCCCTTCCTTGCCGCGCACGCGGCGCAGACGCTTTACATGCAGTACGCGGCGCTCGGGCACAGCGGCGCCGCAGAAGGGGCAGCGCGGCGCTTTCGTATCGTGCAGGACAAAAAATTTCTCCGGACAATGCGGATTTACGCACGGCTGCAGAAGATCCCACGTCTTGACGAGCGCTTTCTCCCACTCAAACGCCGACGGGCGCGCTTCCGGCTCGTGCAGACCATCGACGAAAGCGCGCAGGAAGAGTTTTTCAAGGTACGGTCCTAAATCGTGGATCGTGACCTTCAGCCCTTCGGGGCGATTGGAGCGGTCGGTCGGATGCTCGGCGAAGAGCGCCTTTTCTCCGTAGATCAGAAAGTCAGCCTCTTCGGCGGGCAGGTCGTAGTTCTTCGGCCCTTCGAGCGGATGACGCTTGAGCAGGTATTGATAGAGAAGCACGGGCAGCGCGAAGAGATCCGTCAACAGGCTCGGGGCGACGCGGCGCACATCACTGGCAGAAAGCTCCATTGAGGCGAGCACTTCAGGCGCGATGTAGCCCTTTGTCCCTGCGACCTCGGGCGGATACAGACCGGGCACGACAAGAGAGTCGATGTCGATGACGACGCAGCTGCCGCTCTTGGGATCGACGAGGACGTTGTTGCACGAAAGATCGGAATGCGCCAGCCCCGCTTGATGCATACGGCGCACGGCGCGTGCGAGCGCGATGGATAGCCGCAGCATGGTTTGAAAGCTGCCAAGTTCGTCCTTTTTCAGATACTTGCGCACGCGGCTCGTGAACCAATTTCCTTTCTTGTCCCTGCCGGCGAGATCAATCTGACCGGAAGCTTCGCGCCCGAAAAAGAAATTCTTCGGATAGGCGGGGCAGACGATGCCGAACTCCGGCTTGACGACGAGCGCCGTCGGCCAGCAAAAAAGATCAGCGAAGTATGTCGCCGCTTCCACCGTATTGCCGCGCGCGCCGCCCTTCGTTTCCGCAATCGTCGGATTGTAGCGTCCGATGATCGCCGTCAGCCGATCGACGAGCGCTTCGTCAACGATGTCCGGATTTAGAAAGAACTGCACGACGTAAGATTTGTCGGGGGCAAAGTATGTGTATTTCATGCCGCCCTGCGGCGGATTTTCCGTAACGACGTAAGGAATCCTTCTGCCGTCGGCGAGGATGGCTTCTCTGATCCTAGACATGACCTGCATCTCCCCACGAGAGCAGCGCAAGCGTACGGTCATCGAAGGAACCGCGCGTCAAATAGTTGTCCAGCCAGATCTTCAGCCGCTCCGCACGCGAAGCGACATCCTTTAGGCTCGTATCCGCAGCAGCCAGAGACAGCACATGCGCACGCTGCCACAAGGCTTCTTGCGTCGTTCCCAACGCGCGGCAAAGATGCTCGGCGGAATGCAGCGCAACGCGCGTTTCCTTGTCATTGACCCACGGGACGGCTTCGGGCTGCGGCAGGCTGCGCAAAAATTCGATGTCGTCGCGCGTAAACATTTCATTGTCCTGCACATTCGGCAAAACGCCGTTGAGCATAAGATCGAGATAGAGACGGTGCAGCTCCTGCGCATTGAAGTAGTCGTCTGCAACGCCGTCCGTCATCGTGAGGACGAGATCGTAAGCGCCGCGCGTGACGAGCGTCCGACGCTGCAGATTCGAGACGTCCGTCATGGCTTCGCTCGTCAGAAAGTCCGTCTCGCCCGAGAAGTCGCCGCTGTCGGGCTTGCCCATGAGCTTCACGGCGCTGCCGCAGGGCGCGTGCGTATTGACGGCACAGGTCATGCCGTCGCCAACTTGGCACGAGAGTATGAGAAGCTCCGCGCACTCGGGGACAGGCACGACGATGGTAACAAGGAGCGTCGCGGCAAAGTCGGAGAGGGCGATGTCGCGGCCGAGGAGCTTCGTGTACGCCGCCCTGCCGCATCGCTCGTAAAACGCCGCCAAAACGGCACGCCGCGCGGCGAGAACGCCTTCGTGCAGCACCGCGCTGAGCTTCGCGCACGCCTCAACGAACGCCGCATCATCTGTGGGAAGCGCGAAAGCGGTGCGCTGTTCGGCGCCTGCTGCATCCAAGGCGCGAAGCTGCTCGTAGATCGCGCCTGCGGCAGCCTCGCTCGCCGCGCGCGCACCGACGCGCGAGAAGCGCTTCGAGCCTGCCCCGTCGGAAACAGCGACGATGGCGATGCCGCCGGTCTCCGCTGCCGCGAACCAGTCATCGCAGTTCGTGCCGTCGTGCTTGTGCTTCTTGCCGCGCACACGCGCCGCGATGAAGTCCGCCGTACCGAGCCTGCGTTCTTCTTTCATATACTCCGGCGCAGCGTCCGGCTCATCCGTCGGTACAGGGTGATACTGCCAGAGCGATGCCGTATGCGCCAGCACCGCCGCATCGCTCAGAGCCGCAGGCTCCTCGTCGGCGGCAGGCGGCGCATCGCCCGCTTCGCTCGTCCCAGCGGCTGCGCCTTTTTCAAAAGGCGCATTTTCCGCAGTTTCCCCGCTTTTTTCCTCTTCTGACGCCGTACCCATGAGCGCCTGTTTTTGCACATCTGCCGCCTGCGCCAGAGCGGCGGTTTCCTCTTTTCCCGTCAAAGCGTCTGCACCCCTTCCACACGCCAGCCATCCATCCCGCTCAGGGAACGACCGTAAAGCCTTTCGGCGGCGGCGGCAGCTCAATCGCCGCACCGGGCTTTGCGTCGAGACTCTTCGACGACATCTTGATCGAGCCGGAGACCCATGCGAAGAACTTCGCCATATCGCCTGCCGAAAGACTATTCATCATCAGCACGTTGTCCGTGATCTGCTTCAAATAGCTTGTATCAGCATCCGCACCCGCCGCACACGCGATGATGTTGCCGAGCTTGAGCGATTTAATCTCCGCCGCTGCCTGCCGAAAATCCTCCAAGTCGGTCGGATTGCCGTCCGTCAGCAGGAAAACGAGCGGCCGCCAATCGCCCTTCTGCGTCTCCGTATTCTTCCGCACCTCCGTGCGCACGCATTCCGCGAGGAGCTTCAAGGCGCCGCCCATCAGCGTGCAGCCCTCCGCCTCAAGGCGAGGCTCCTTGAAGAGCATGAGTTCCGTGAGCTTCGTCGTCTGCTTCACCTGACTTGCAAAAGTGATGACCGAAAGATACGCCGTCTCAAGCGCCTGCGGGTCGCCGCGAAGCTCCGACAAAAGCGCCTTGATCCCCTGCCGAACCGCCTCAATCGGCTCGCCCATCATCGATCCCGAGCAATCCAAAAGCAAATACACCGGCAGTCTGCGTCCATAATCCGCCATGAATGGCACCTCCCATGATCTTAAAGCAAATCCTTTTTATTTTTAAGAAAGCACGAATACATGCAGCCGCGCATCTGTGCAAATCTGAGCGACTTCATTGGATCCATACTTCCTCAAGTATAGCACTGAAAATTTCTTTCAGGCAACCTTTTCTATTTCAAAGCGCCGCGCGTATCTCGCGCAGCTTCGTCGGCGAGAGTCCGCCCGCCAAGGCGGCGCGATGACCTTCGTAGTAGCTTTCCGCCTCTTTTCGCACATGGGCGAGCGCCGCATCGAATACGGTGCGGCTGCCGGCGAACACGCGCATCTTCAGGCGTGCGCCCTCTTTTTCTATGTGCGCGTAGACGAGGGGACGCAGCTTCTCCTTGATCGCTTCCGCCATAATCTTACTGCCGCCCTTCTCAAAGAACTGTGCCGGATTCTTAAAGAGCGCAAGCTCCTTGGCAAAAACCTGCGGCTCGACATCGGCGAATGCCGCAGCAAACGAAAGCCCGATCTCAAACTCCGTCGCTTCCATGCCGAAGGAAAAATCACGCTCGCCCTCGGCAAGCCGCTTTGCCAATGTCTCCTGCATCTCCTTGCCGCATCTTGCCAGAAAGCGCTCAAGCCGCACGGCGGTCGCACGCATCTCCTGCGCGAGATCGAAGCCAAGGCTCGCAAGAAGTTCCTTCATCGCTTTTTGTAAGCTCGCCTTGCCGTGCTCTTTGCCGAGCGTCGCGGCGTTGAAGCTCAGGCGGAACCTGTCCTCATAGCGCAGAAATACGCGCTCTGCGACGTAGTACAGAAGCTCCGCCTGCTCCTGCTCGATACGCTTTTCGATGCCTTCACTCTTCTCTCGTGCGAGAATATCACGCGCTCTTGCCGCACTTTTTTCGAGCGACTCGCGGCGCTGCGCTTTCTTTTCCGCACTTTCCTCGCTCTCTTCGATAAGACGGTCGAGCAGCGTCTTCGTCCGTACATAGTCGCCTTCGGCGGCACGGACGGCAAGACCTGCAAGATCGTGAAAGATGAAGTGATGAAACGCGCTCTCGAACTCCGTGCCGCGATACGCGCCCGCGAGCTTTTCCTTGAGGATCGCAAGGCTCGACACGGCATGAAGGCGCGGTTTTGCTATGCCGAAGCTCGACAGGTTCCGCCGCACATAGGCGAGCACATCGCTCGCGTCCTCCTCGCTCTCGGCGAGGTCAATGGCGTTGACGATAAAAAACATCTTGTCCATCTCAAAGGCGTCCTTAACGCGTCCGAGCTGTACGAGAAATTCACTGTCGGCATGGGAGAACGCGTGGTTATAATAGGTGACAAAAAGGATCGCATCGGACTGGCGAATGAAGCGGAAGGAAAGATCGGTGTGACGCGCGTTGATGGAGTCCGCGCCGGGCGTATCGACGAGTGTAATGCCCTTTTGCGTCAGCTCGCAGTCGGAGTAAATCTCGATCTCTTCCACGAAGCACGCCTTGTCCTCTTCGACGGCGTAAGCGGCGAAATCCGCCAGCGTGCAGTCAATCACAGCGCCCGCTTTTCCTGCAAATGCCGCACGCCCCTTGTCATAAGCGCGCAAAAACGCCTGCTGCTGGCGCAGATCGCTCGCCAGCAGCAAGACTTCATCGACGAGCGCAGGCGCATCGGCAAGGCTCTTCGCCTCACGCGCAAACGGCTGCAAGGCGCGGTTCAAATCGGCGAGCAGCATGACTTCATCTTTGAGGTGTACGCGCACCGTACCATGCGGGCGCTCTTTCGTCACAGGCAGGATCTTCTGAATGACCGCGGTCGTCGGGTTCGGCGATACGGGCAAAAGGCTCTCGCCCAAAAGCGCGTTCGCAAACGACGACTTGCCCGCGCTGAACGCGCCGAAGAGCGTCACGAGATAGCCCCGCCCTTCGAGCCGATCGGCGCGCGCCATGAGATCTGCGGCAAGCCGCGCAAGCCCCGGCACGTCCGCGACAAGCGCGCCCGCGCGGCGAAGGCGCGGCGCCCAAGCCGCAAGGTCAGAGCCTGCGGCTTGGGCAGCATCCGGCGGCACAGATGCCGTCGGATCTTCGACAGCCGCGCCGTCCTGCATCGCCGTCTCGCGCCCCGCCGCCGCATCTGCCTGCACATCCTGCGCCGCCTTTTCACTCGCCGTGCCGTCGCCCTGCACGATCTCGACATCCTGCGAAGGAATCGCAAAGAGCGACGCGCCATCCACAGGCACACGCGCCTCGCTTGCCAGAAGCTCCGACAGCATCTTTTCCTTCGCCTGAACGCGCTTCTTTGCCTGCCGCACGGCGAAGAGCGCCGCGACTTCCTCAGCCATGCCCGAAAGCTCCGCCTCGATGGCGGCGAGACGCGCGCCATTGCGCTCATGAAGGCGCCGCAAAAGATCATCGCCGACGGCGGCAAGGCGCGACCGTGCACACTCCTTGACCGCCTTTTCGAGCGCGGCGGTATAGTTCAGCACATAGCTGCCGTCGTAGCTCGTGCTTGCGCCCTCCTTTTGACTTTTTTCCAACACATCGTCTTCGGGCAGCGCCGTGAATCCCTCGGCAAAGGCGGCGACCGCCTCAGCTTCGATGCGATGATCGCGCGCGAAGTCCTTCAGATACGTCGCGACATGCCAATCGACCTGCAGCCGCACCTTCTCCACAAGCGCCTGCCACAGACGTTCACGCCGCGCCGCACGCTCCGCCGCCGTTTTCTTGCCGCGCCCGAAGAAGCCCACTTTGAAATCAGGCGCGGACGCTTCAAGATAAAGACGCGCCAGCTCGCGCACCTCGTAGGGCATCATGTAGGCGTTGGCAAGAATCTTCTTGATTCCGGCATAAAAAGCGGCGCGGCCGTCCGCCTTGAGACTCTCCGCCTCCTGCTCCAAAGCGCGGCTGCCCGCCCAGATCGCGTCACGCTCCGCCATCGACAGCGGCTCAAGCACCGCGCGGGCGGCTGCCATGCTCTTCTCCTCCGCCTTTTCCTCTCGGCTTACAGCGTCGGCGCAGATCTTTTCGAGTGACCGCGCGATGGACTCGGCAAGCGCTGCTGCGCGATTTTCCAATATCTCCCGCAAAAATTTCTGCATCTTCGGAAAATCGTTGTGCGCGTGCGCCTCGTCCTTCATCGAGGTGAAAAAGATCGCTTCCGGCTGCACACCCCATGCCGCAAACGCATCCTTGACGCTTGCGGCGAACGCCTCGAAGGAAAGCTCTTCCCCGCGATGCTTGTCGATCTGGTTGATGACGAGCGCGACGCGCTTTTTCGCTTCCGTCAAAGATTTCGTAAAGAGAAAGCTCTCCTCCGACTGCACATGGTTGTAATCCATGACATAGAAAATGAGATCGGCAAGATGAATCGCCTCTTCCGTCGCCAAGCGATGCGCCGCATCCGTCGAGTCGATGCCCGGCGTGTCCATGAGCACAACGCCCTCGGGCAGAGCCGCCGCTGCCGTCGATATCTCAATGCTCTCGATCGCTGTGCCGTCACGGCAGAACGACTTCACGAGGTCATAGTCGTAGGGCGCGAGATAGCGGCGCGGCCTGCCCGCGCGAAAACGCGCCTCGGCGTACTCCTCGCCGCGCCGCACATAGACGAGATTCGCACTCGTCGGTATGGGGCTGGACGGCAGGAGCATCGCGCCCAAAAGGCGGTTGATCATGCGCGACTTGCCCGCCGAAAAATGACCGCAGAAAGCGACGCCGAATTCACCGCGCACAAGCTTTTCGGCGAGCTGGCGCACCTTGTGCGCACTCGCCGCATCCGCATCGCCCGAAAAGTAATCGTAAAGCCGAAGCAGTCGGTTCTTCAGCATGACGGTATCTTCTTGCATACGTCCTCCCATTGAGAAAAGCCCTTCCGACACAAACAGCCGCCCTTCTTCGCGCTGCTTGTTTCCTTTTCCTATCATACCATGAACCGCCGTTCCTTGCCACGGCAAGAAAATACCTCGCCGGCGAATTTTTCATTCACCGACGAGGCGCCGTCTTGCTCTATTTTATTTCTGATGTCCGCCGTGCCCGTGAGGACCGCCCTTGCCGCGATGCGAACAGCGACCTTCGCCCATGCCTGCGCCGCCTTGCCCATGACGATGTGCGTGAGCGTGACCCTCGCCATGATGACGTCCGCAGTGTCCGCTGCCGCCGCTCGCGCCATGAGGATGTCCTTCGCCGTGGTGATGACCACCGTGACCTTCACCGTGACCATGTCCCTCGCCTCCGTGCGCATGGGAACAGCGATGCTCACCCTCTGCATGGTGATGATGCGAACAGTTCGCCTCCGTCGTATATGTGAGCGTGCCCGCCAAGTGCTGCGCGACAGCCTCATCCGCTGCACCCTTGACGCCTGCACAGATGCGAATGCCCGCCTCGCCGAGCGCCTCGATCGCGCCCGCGCCGATGCCGCCGCAGATCAGCACATCGACCTCATGCGCCTGCAAAAGTTCCGAAAGCGCACCGTGACCGCTGCCCTCTGTGCCGACGACCTCCGACCTCTCGACCGCATTGTCCTTGACATCGTAGAGCTTGAATGCCTGCGAATGACCGAAGTGCTGAAACACCGTGTCCTTTTCATTTTCATAGGGGACTGCAATTCTCATTGTATCTTCTCCTTTCCTGCGGGGGGATGAAAAACCATCCTCGCGCTGCATCGCTTTACGCGGGCAACACCTGCCGCACGGCGCGGACATATCGCAGAGCCGATACGAACCGCCCTCGATGACGAGAGGTCTTCCATGCACGAGACTCTCGGCGATCTTCCTGCGTGCCGCGGCATAGATCTCGGCGACCGTCGTGCGTGAGATCGCCATGCGCTCGGCGCACGCATCCTGCTTTAGCCCGTCGTGGTCAATGCTGCGAATACACTCGTATTCTTCAAGCAGCAGCACGACTGCCTCGCCGCCGGGACATCCCGCAGGCGTGAAGCGCTCATAGGCGGGGCGCACACAGATTCGCCGCCCCCGCGTCGGTCTTGGCACGCGCCTCGTCTCCTTCCAAAGTTTTCTCGAAAGCCATTATCGACATATGTCGATAACTATGTTATTATCGTAACATGAAAGGTTCATCATGTCAATCTCGTTTTAGCAGGATTTATCTCTTTCACGACGAAAGTACCCATATCATCCATCAACCAAAGAGGGGGAGTCTCATGGCAAAAGAAACGATACAAAAGGACATCATCATCATCGGCGCAGGTATGGCAGGGCTGACGGCAGCGCTCTATGCGGGGCGCATGAACTTCTCGACGCTCGTGCTCGAAAATGCCATCGTCGGCGGTCAGATCGCGAATGCCACCGGCATTGAGAACTATCCGGGCTTCTTGAGCGTCGCAGGCGCCGACCTCATCAAGACGGTGCAGCAGCAGGCGGAAAACTTCGGCGCCGTCGTCGATGAATTCGACGCGATCGAGAAAGTCGATCTGAGCGGTGCGGTCAAGCGCATCGAAACGGACGGCGCCGTCTATGAAACGCCCGTCGTCATCATCGCCTCAGGAATGAGCCGCAAGAAGCTGCCGCTCGCAGAAGAAGCGAAGTACGCAGGGCGCGGCGTTCATTACTGCGAGCTATGCGACGGTCACATGTACCAAGACAAGATCATCGCCGTCATGGGCGGCGGCAACGCAGCGCTCGACGCAGCGAACTTCCTTTCGCGCTACGCGAAGAAACTCTACCTCATACACCGCTCGAAGATGCGCGCCGACGACGTGTCACAAAAACGGCTCATGGAAAATCCCAAAGCGGAAATCCTGCTCGAAACGGAGATTCGCACCCTCAAGGGCGAGGGCAAACTGCGCTCTGTCGAGATTTTCGACAAAAAGACGAACGAGACACGGGACCTTCCCGTTGACGCCATCTTCGTCAACATCGGCGTGCAGCCGAATACAGCGCTCTTCACCGGTCAGGTCGAGATCAATGCGAAGGGGCATATCGTCGCAGGCGAAGACTGCCGCACAAAGATCGCCGGCGTTTTCGCCGCCGGCGACATCCGCGAAAAGGAAATCCATCAGCTCACGACCGCCGCCGCCGACGGCACGACGGCGGCGCTTCTCGCCGAAAAATACATCACAGGAGGAAAAACATCATGGTAAAAGTCTATTCCATCACACAGTGCCCTTGGTGCGACAAGGTCAAGAAGTATCTGAAATCGAAAAACATTGCTTACGAAGAGCATAACATCGAAGAAGATGAAACGGCGCGCAAAGAGTGCGAAGCCATCTCAGGCGACCTCATCGTGCCGGTGACGACGGTCAACGGCAAGGATTTCGTCGTGAGCTTCGACAAAGCGAAGCTCGACGCAATCCTCGGCATATAGAACTCCCAAACGCCCGCATGGCAAAAGCCGCCTGCGGGCGTTTCCTTTTGCCAATCCGTCTGCGCCTTTGCAGAAGCAGCTGATCCTGCAAGTCGTGGATCATATCGATGACATGACGAAACGCATCGGCCAGATGGATGACCTCGTCAAGCGATACACAGATGAATATGGGGATGCGATCGAAATGACAGGCTCGTTGTACGGCGGGGAGCGAAGCGGGCAATCGTCGCTGTAGCGCACACCATGCTGATAGCCATCTACCACATATTGAAGAGAGGCGTTTCCTTTGTCGATCTGGGAGCCGATTATTACAACCAATTCAACCGAGAACGAAAGATCAGCAGTGACCTGGCGAAGCTTAAAAAAGTGGGTTGGCAATCAGAGACAGCCACACTCGCGATAGCGCCCACATAAAAATTCAGTCTGTCAGACCGATAGGGGATTTTTGCGCTTTTTCTAGCCTTAGCACAAAGGTTCTCATGGTAATCAGCCAAGAATTTGAACAATATTCTCATTTATGCCAATCTCGCCTTTACAATGCTTGCTGTTCTACGATATAATCAAAATGTAATATTTTTCTGCTAGGGAAGCGCTGCTGCATTCAGTGGTTTCCTAGAAAGGAGGTTTTCGCTGTAATGAAAGACGAAATTTTCGGTGTACTCCAGCGCGTCGGGCGCAGTTTCATGTTGCCCGTCGCCATCCTGCCGATCGCCGGCATACTCTTGGGACTCGGCGCGTCGTTCACGAACGCCACGACCATCGAGACGTATGGCCTCTCCGCCGTACTCGGTGCGGGAACGCCGCTTCACGCGCTTCTCTCCATCATGGCGAGCGCGGGCAGCACGATCTTCGGCAACCTGCCGATCATCTTCGCCGTCGGCGTCGCCATCGGCATGGCAAAGGCGGAGAAGGAAGTCGCGGCGCTCTCTGCCATGATTGCCTTCTTCGTCATGCACACGGCGTGCAACGCCATGCTGAAGATCGGCGGGCAGATCCTCGCCGACGGCACGATCGCGCCTACGGTGCTCGAAGGCACGATTGCGCCGAGCTGCGGCATCTTGTCGTTCCAGATGGGCGTCTTCGGCGGCATCATCGTCGGCATCGGCGTCGCGTGGCTGCACAACAAGTACCACAAGATCGTGCTGCCGAACGCGCTGTCGTTCTTCGGCGGCTCGCGCTTCGTGCCGATCGTCTCGACGATCGTCTTCCTCTTCGTCGGCATCGCCATGTACTTTGTCTGGCCGCTCGCACAGCAGGGCATCTTCGCGCTCGGCGGCCTCGTGACGGGCACTGGCTACATCGGCACGCTGATCTTCGGCCTCATCAAGCGCGCTCTGATCCCCTTCGGCCTGCACCACGTCTTCTATCTGCCGTTCTGGCAGACGGGCGTCGGCGGCTCGATGATGATCGACGGCCAGCTCGTCCAAGGCGGTCAGAACATCTTCTTCGCCCAGCTCGCCTCGCCCGACGTCACGCATTTCAGCGCGGATGCGACGCGCTACTTCTCGGGCGAGTTCATCTTCATGATCTTCGGGCTGCCGGGCGCGGCGCTCGCCATGTACCACTGTGCGCGTCCCGAGAAGAAGAAGGTCGCGGGCGGCCTCCTGCTCTCGGCGGCTCTTACCTCGATGCTCACGGGCATCACCGAGCCGATCGAGTTCTCCTTCCTCTTCGTCGCCCCCGCGCTCTTCGCCGTGCAGGTCGCGCTCGCAGGCGCCGCCTACATGATCGCGCACATCCTCAACATCGCCGTCGGTCTGACATTCTCGGGCGGCCTCCTCGACCTCTTCATCTTCGGTATTCTGCAGGGAGAGGCGAAGACGGGCTGGATGTACATCATCCCTGTCGGCGTCGTCTACTTCTTTCTCTACTACTTCATCTTCTCGTGGATGATCCGCCGCTTCGACTTCAAGACACCGGGCCGCGAGGACGACGACGAGGAGACGAAGCTCTACTCGAAGGCCGACTACCAGGCGCAGCAAGGGGCGGCGGGAGCAGCGTCCGGCGCGGGAGCATCCGATGCCAAGAGCGCGGCGATCGCGCGCGGACTCGGCAGCAAGAGGAACATCACTTCCGTCGACTGCTGCGCGACGCGCCTTCGCTGCTCGGTCGCGGATTCCTCGCTCGTCAACGAGAAGCTCCTGAAGGCGACGGGCGCCGTCGGCGTCATCGTCAAGGGCACGGGCGTGCAGGTCATCTACGGCCCGCAGGTCGCCGTCATCAAGTCGAACCTTGAGACGTACCTCGAAACCGCGCCTGACGTCGAGCCGGAAGCGACGGCTGCTGCAGAGCTGGCGGAAAAAACGGCAGAAAAGACTTCGCCGGACGCAGGCGAAAAGACGGATTCGGCAGAAAAAGCGTCTGCACAGGAAGCGTCCACCGGTGAAACTGCCGCACACGCGCTCTTCACGCCCGTCGCAGGCGAGGTGCATCCGATCGAGGAAGCACCCGACGAGGCGTTCGCCGGCAAGATGATGGGCGACGGCTACTTCGTCTACCCGACGGAAGAGACAGTCTACGCGCCCGAGGACGGCGAGGTCGTCTTCGTCTTCGACACAAAGCACGCGATCGGCATGAAGGCCGCCGACGGTACGGAGTATCTGCTGCACATCGGCGTCGACACCGTCGCGCTCGGTGGGCAGGGCTTCGAGGTCTTCGTCGAAGGCGGCCAGAAGGTAAAGAAAGGCGACCGCCTCATGACCTTCGACGACGCCTACATCAAGGAACATGCGAAGTCCGACGCCTGCCTCGTCATCTTCACGGGACTCGGCGAAGGAAGAGCCGTAAGCCTCACGAAGACGGGGGCGGCCAAGGCGCTCGACGAGGTCGGCAGCTGCTGAGCCAAATCGGAAAGATTCGCTGAAAGAAAATGGATGCCGAGCGCACCCTTCCACTGGCGCGCTTGACATCCATGCACGAAAAATCTATAATGACAAAAGAAAGAGTGACTGGCGTTTTGGGTGCGTCGGTCTCTCCTAAGAAGATTATACGTCTTGAAAGAGGAGCCGCCGCAACCGCGTAGCGGTTCTTTTTTTACATTGTAAACCCCCACGCCTCACGGCACCACGATGAACGAGAACGCCCCTGCTATGGTATAATAAAGACAGACGTTGCAAGGTCGAATCGCAAAATGATTCCTACTGCCGCAGACAACATCGCTAAGCAGATTATGGAAACCTACCATCCTCAGGACGCACAGGAACTCCAAGATGTTGTCAAACGCATCTTTGCTCCCATTTTCGAGGCTGCTCTCAAAGGGGAGATGCAGAACCATCTCGGCTATGCCACTCATGAACGTACGGATTCCAGCAACAATGTCCGCAATGGCTATTCCGAGAAAACGCTCAAGACGACCTTGGGAGAAGTACCGATCCATGTGCCTCGTGATCGTCAAGGCTCCTTCGAGCCGCAGATTGTCAAGAAGCGCCAGCGCGATGTCTCTTCCATCGAAGGCAAGGTTCTGGCCCTGTACGGACGCGGCATGAGTCAGCGCGATATCGCTGCCACCGTCGAGGACATCTATGGGTTCAAGATGTCGCACGAACAGATCTCCCATATCACGGACTGCATCATGGAGCAAGTGCAGGAGTGGCGAAACCGTCCGTTGAAGCCCTTCTATCCGTTCGTGTTCGTCGATTGCCTGTACGTCTCGCTGCGCACGGAGCGCGGCATCCAACAAACGGCGGTGCACGTCGTCCTGGCTTACGATACGGATGGCTGCAAGGACGTGCTCGGGCTTTGGATCAACGAAGTCGAAAGCAAGCATGCATGGATGCAGGTTTTTGATGAACTCAAGTCGCGTGGCTTGGAAGCCATCGGTTTTCTCTCCATGAACGGCGTAACGGGGCTGGAAGACGGTGCGCGAGCGATCTTCCCACAGGTGGTCGTGCAGCGATGCATCGTACATTTGATTCGCAACTCCATCCGGTACATTCCGCGCAAGGACTGGAGTCGTTTCACGAAGGAGCTCAAAGCCATCTACGGTGCGGTGAACGCCCGGCAGGCACGCGAGAAATTCGAGCAGTTCCAGAAAGACTGGGCAGGCTATCCCGGGGCTGTCGCCGTCTGGCAGAACAACTTCACGCATGTCGAGCAACCGTTCTCTTACGGCAGCGCCGTGCGCAAGGTCATGTATACGACAAACGCGATCGAGAGCGTGAACGCCAGCTTCCGCAAAGTCACGAAGAAGGGTTCTTTCCCCAACGAAGATGCAGTATACAAGCTGCTGTATCTGCGGGTACAAGAACTCTACCAAAATGGGGCGGGCGCAAGATACCAAACTGGGCGCTTGTTCGCAACCAACTGTTGATGGATGAGCGTATGGCGAAACTAATGGAGCGCTATGATACGGCATACTGAAAAATCGTTTACACAAAACTCTTGACACACCCGCAAGAGGGGCAACATCAAACTTTCCAGCGTGGTTTCCGACATCAACGGCAAAAGTTCGCGCAGCCTCTTGCAAAAGCTGCTCAAAAAAGATACGCCTTTGCAGAAGCAGCTGATCCTGCAAGTCGTGGATCATATCGATGACATGACGAAACGCATCGGCCAGATGGATGACCTCGTCAAGCGATACACAGATGGATATGAGGATACGATCGAAAAGCTGGACGATATCCCGAGCATCGGGAGACAGAGCGCGGAAACCATCCTAGCGGAAACGGGCATCGATATGAGCCGCTTTGCAACAGAGAAGCATCTGTCCAGCTGGGCGGGTCTGTCCCCGGGGAACAACGAAAGCGCTGGAAAACGGCACAGCGGCAAGACTTACAAGGGGAACGCCACGTTGAAGACCACATTGATCCAATGCGCCAGAGCAGCTATCAAGAAGAAGGAATCCTTCCTGTCCGCGCAATATGACAGGCTCGTTGTACGGCGGGGAGCGAAGCGGGCAATTGTCGCTGTAGCGCACACCATGTTGATAGCCATCTACCACATATTGAAGAGAGACGTTTCCTTTGTCGATCTGGGAGCCGATTATTACAACCAATTCAACCGAGAACGAAAGATCAGCAGTGACCTGGCGAAGCTTAAAAAAGTGGGTTGGCAATCAGAGACAGCCACACTCGCGATAGCGCCCACATAAAAATTCAGTCTGTCAGACCGATAGGGGATTTTTGCGCTTTTTCTGGCCTTAGCACAAAGGTTCTCATGGTATGGTAAATTCCATTCCGCCGCTGTCGCAGACGGCACAAATAGAGATGAAACCAAAGGTGCGACACGCCGTTGTTTGGTATAATCTTCTTGAGAGGAGAGATACCCTACAAAGCACGTGGAAGCGAGTTGAGGATTGTCAACTCTTTCGATTCAAGTCAGTATGGTAAACAGTGCAAGTCCTGCCGCTCAAGCACAAATAAGTGGATCTTTTAGACCGTACGCTAATCATTGGCATAGACTTATCCTTTTGCTTGGCATGGACAGGCAATGTCTCTCCTCAACCATGAGAGGAGGATTGTCAACATGAAAGTCGTTTACCCCGTCTGCTGTGGCATCGATGTTCACAAAAGATTTCTCGTTGCCACGATCGTATCCGTAACCAAGATGCAGACACTCTCTTACAAGAGGGAACGCTTCTCCACGTTCAACAAAAATCTTCAAAGGCTCAAACATTGGCTCATCGAAAATGGCTGTTATGACGTTTGTATGGAATCCACCGGCAAATACTGGGTTCCCGTCCTCAATGTACTGGAACCGGAAATGCACGTTGTGATTGTCAACCCGAAATGGGTGCGTGCGGTGCAAGGACACAAAGATGACGCAAAAGATTCCAAGTGGATCGCCGAGCTGTTCTGCTTCGGTCTTGTCAAAGGCAGCTTCATCCCCAGCAAGGATATACGCATACTGCGTGAATTTATGCGCTACCGCGCTAAGCTCACCAACATGCGCAGCAGCGAGAAGAATCGCTTCCAAAACGGCTTCACCGTATGTAACATCGCCTTGGATGCCGTCGTTTCCGATATGTTCGGGACATCTGCGCAGCAGATCACCAAATATTTGTTGACCGACAAAGACCCAACGGCGCAGCATTGTTCGACGCTACTCCATCGCTCTCTCAAAAAGAAAGCTGTTGCTGTCGTTGAATCCATCGAAGGGTTTCAACTCACAGAGGAGCAGAAGTTTCGGATGCTGCAAATACGTCAGCATATGGAATACTTGAATGCTACAATACAGGCTCTCGACGAAAAGCTTGATCAGATGGCCGCACCCTACGCCGCGGCCATTCGGCTCTTTTGCACAATCCCGGGCATGGGTCGTGAATCCGCCTTAACGATTCTTTCTGAAATTGGCACGGATATGACGCAGTTCGGTTCTTCCAAGAGGCTTTGCAGTTGGGCCGGCCTGACCCCCGGTAACAATCAATCCGCCGGCAAGAAGAAGTCGGTTCGGATTACCCGTGCAGGGGTCTACATCAAACCGCTGCTTGTGCAGGTAGCTCATGCCGCCGTGAAATGCACCAGCCAGCCCTACTACAAAGTCAAGTATGAAAATATCGCACGTCGCCGTGGCAAGAAAAGAGCCATCATCGCCATTGCACGCATGATATTGACAGCGATCTACCATATGTTCAAAACGGGAGAAGTGTTCTGTCCTACCGATCTTCGGCAGATCGACATGCCCGAAGAATTAAAGGAAAAGCGTCGGTCACGCAAGATACAGAACGCCATTCATCTCTTGAAGCAACAGGGGATTCTGAGCGAAACTTTTGTTGCTCCAACATGTGCATAATTCAAAAAGCAAGCTCTAATAGGTGTGTTAAGGTCGGTCTTTTTTGATATTATCCAGCTTTTGATATTTTCACGCTAAGCTACACGCACAAACGTCCACTTTGTGGACATTGTGCGCCCGCCCTTACAGAAACCTTGCCAATCAGTCTGCGCCTTCGGCTTGACTTCTTGGGGTTTCATGGTAAACTAGGAATTGCTATATGGAGCACATGCGCTGGAAGGAACTCGCCATGTGCGGGGGAGGAAACAAATCTTTCATGGAAAAGTTGATTATACAGGGCGGCTGTCGGCTCGCAGGGCGCGTCAAGATCAGCGGTGCGAAGAACGCCGTACTGCCCATCATCGCCGCGACGCTCTTGGGGCAGGACGCCCCAAGCCGTCTGGATGAGGTTCCGTCGCTCGACGACGTGCATACGATCACGGAAGTCCTGCAGGCGCTCGGCGTCCATGCAGAATTTGATGCGGCGGCGAATGCGCTGACGGTAGACAGCCGCGAGATCAAGAGCACAGAAGCGCCCTACGAGCTTGTGCGCAAGATGCGCGCCTCATTCCTCATCATGGGGCCCCTGCTCGCGCGTCTCGGTCATGCGAAGATCTCGCTGCCGGGCGGCTGCGCCATCGGCACGCGCCCCATCGACCTGCATCTCAAGGGCTTCGAAGCCTTGGGCGCGAAGATCGAGATTGGGCATGGCTACATCGAAGCGCGCGCTGCCGAAGGGCTCAAGGGCGCACGCATCTACCTTGACTTCCCGAGCGTCGGCGCGACGGAAAACATCCTTATGGCGGCCTCGATGGCAGAAGGTCAGACCGTGCTCGAGAACCCCGCGCAGGAGCCGGAGATTGTCGATCTCGCCAACTTCCTCAACGTCATGGGCGCAAAAGTGCGCGGTGCAGGCACGAACGTCATCAAGATCGAGGGCGTCAAAAAACTCACAGGGCACAACTACACGATCATCCCCGACCGCATCGAGGCGGGTACCTACATGGTCGCCGCCGCCATGACGCAGGGTGACGTCTATATCGAAAACGCCATCTCCGAACATCTGAAACCCGTCATCGCCAAGCTTAAGGAAGCCGGCGTCACTATCGAAGAGGATATCGACGGCATTCGCGTCGCCTGCGACCATCGCCCGAAAGCCGTCGACATCAAGACCATGCCGTACCCGGGCTTCCCCACGGACATGCAGGCGCAGTTTATGGCGCTGCTCGCCGTCGCCGACGGTGCGGGCCTCGTGACGGAAACGGTCTTCGAGAACCGCTTTATGCACGTCGATGAGCTCAAACGCATGGGAGCCGCCATCAAAATCGACGGACGCACCTCCGTCGTCGAGGGTGTGGATCATCTGACGGGCTGCCAGGTCAAGGCGACCGACCTTCGCGCCGGCGCCGCTATGGTGCTCGCCGCGCTCGTCTCCGAAGGCGAGACGCAAGTCGGCTACATCCACCACATCGACCGTGGCTACGACAAGCTTGTCGAAAAGCTCGTGGGACTCGGCGCCGACATTCGCCGCGCAGACAGCTGAATATAAAAAAGGATTGTGCGCTGAGAAAACTCATGCACAATCCTTTTTTATGCTTTATTTACTTTTTATCCAACGCCTCGGGATCGATGCGGTTGGCTGTGTCAATCAAATCGTTGTACTCCTCGACCATATCGTTGTATTTATCATTCGTACGATTTGCAAGGAAGGTTCGCACAGCGCCGATATAGCGATTGATATCACTCTTATAACGATTCACTTCCGAGCCGTTGAGTTTTTCGCTCATCGCAGTTATATCCTTGATCTGCGTCTCGACCGCTTGTGTGTCAAAATTCGAATCTTCCAGAGCATCGGCAAGCTCCCTCAGCTTGATGTTCAACTCAGAGAATGTCGCCGCATTCTCTTTGCCCGCCTTTTTCAGCTCTTCAAACTGTGCGCGATGCACCTCTTTGTTATGCGCAGAGACGATGGCGTCCATTTTTTTATAGGCTTCCGTAAATTGATCGTGAAGAGGAAGGAACTGCTGTGCAAGCTCTGTTCCCTGTGCATAATTGTCAGCAAGATAACCTTTGGAAGAGTAATAGTTGTCCAATTTCTCCGCCACCGGCACAAGATCTTTGAGTATGGCAAGCGTCGCGTCAGCAGCCTCGTCAATATCCGAATAGACGCCGCTCGTCGCCTTATCTGCACGCGCTTTTTCGAGGTTCTCCTTCAAAGCGCCGTATCCCGGCAACATGCAGCTCACCATCGGCGTTCCTGAGCGCAGGTCTGCCAGTGTTGGCGAAATGGCATAGTCAAACGTAACAAGTTTGCCGTTGAAAGCATTCGTCGCCTCGATGTACGGAGCAAGCGCCGCCTGCTTCTTCTGCAGCCCCTGCACGCCGTCCTCTGAAAACATCCGTGAAAGTGAAGAGCCGCCGTCCCCATCGCCGCCGATGCAGCCGGTGAAGAGCATGGACGGCGCGAGCAAAAGACCGCCGACAAGAAATACGGACAACGCACGGCGCAGCTGATTGTTTTGCATAAAAATCCTCCTTGTGTAAACTACACGCACAAACGTCCACTTTGTGGACATTGTGCGCCGCCCTTACCAGAAACTGACCAATCGGTCTGCGCCTACGGCTTGACCTCTTGGAGTTTCATGGTAAAAAACCTTATGAATCGAGCGATCCCTTAACGATTCATATATAAAAGATCAGCCTTAGTATAATACGGCAGAATATCATGCGTCAAATTTCTTCCAATTTCTTAATGCAAATGGAATTCATACGGGTTGCTCTTGTTTGGATGAAATTTCTCTCGAATGTTTAAGGTACCGCGAGGAAAAAGCGATGCGTCCAGCCAGCTGTGCTGTCTTTATCAGCGCTTCCTTTTAAGATGCGCCATGCTCTTTTTTCCATCGCTTGATGTCCATGAGACGCGCCTTGAAGCGCCCTTCCAGCCCCTCCTCCGTCGGCTCGTAATAGACGCTTCCTAAGAGATCGTCGGGCAGACACTGCATATTCGTGAGCTTATCCTTCGCATTGTGCGCATACTGGTAGCCCTTGCCGTAGCCCTCGTCCTTCATGAGCCGCGTCACAGCGTTTCGTATGACGAGCGGCACCGGCTCGGCGAGACGTGACGTTGCGTCCGCTTTCGCTTTCAAATAGGCGACTTCCATCGCATTCGACTTCGGCGCAAGCGACATATAGACAACGATCTCCGTCAAATGCACCGAGCACTCCGGCATCCCGATGAAATGACACGCTTGATACGCCGCCACGGCAAGTTCCAAAGCGCGCGGATCGGCAAGCCCCACGTCCTCGCTCGCAAAGCGCACGATGCGCCGCGCGATATAGAGAGGATCCTCCCCCGCCTCTAACATGCGAGCGAGCCAGTAAATCGCCGCATCCGCATCGGAATTGCGCATCGACTTGTGGAGCGCCGAAATCAGATTGTAATGCTCCTCACCCTTCTTATCATAAAGCAGCGATTTCTTCTCCATGCACTGCTCCACCGTCTCGCGCGTAACCTTGATCGCGCCTTCTTCCATATCGCCGTTCAGCACGACAATCTCCAACGTCGAAAGCGCCGTACGCGCGTCGCCGTTCGAGAACACGGCGAGCGCTTCCAAAAGATCATCCGCGATCTCCACCTTTTGCCCGCCGAAGCCCTCGGGCGCAGCGAGCGCACGGTGCAAAAGCTCCAAGATATCCTCCTTTTGCAGCGCCTTGAGTACAAAGACGCGGCAGCGCGAAAGGAGGGCGCTGTTAATCTCAAACGACGGATTCTCCGTCGTCGCGCCGATGAGGATGATGCTGCCCTTTTCCACAAACGGCAGAAAGGCGTCCTGCTGCGCCTTGTTGAAACGATGAATCTCATCGACGAAGAGAATCGTACGTTCGCCGTACGCAGTGTTCTTCTCCGCCTCCTGCATGACCGTGCGGATCTCCTTGATACCGCTCGTCACAGCGGAAAAGTCGATGAATCGCGCTTTCGTCTCCCCCGCAATGATGCGTGCAAGCGTCGTCTTGCCGACGCCCGGCGGTCCCCAAAAAATCATCGAAAAAATCTTGTCCTCAGCAATGAGTTTTGAAAGCATCTTTCCCTTGCCCACAAGATGCTGCTGCCCCACATAGTCCGCGAGTCCCTTCGGCCGCATACGCGCCGCCAGCGGCAGATCGGCTTCGCGTCGAAAAAGCGAATCCTGCTCCAAATCCGTCCCTCCATCCATCATTTCTTTCTATTATAACAGAAGAAGAACATGAGTCAAAAGACAGGTTTAAGACAAACCGCCTAATTCACGATATAGTTTAGAAGAGAATTTTTATGCAAAAAAATGGAGTGAGCAGCATGTACCGCTTCTTGGAAAATTTTGAAACGGGAATCCCTTTTATCGACAATGGACACCGCCGACTTCTGGAAGATATGGAAGAAGCACGCGAGGCGCTCGCTGCAGGTCACGAAGACGAATACCACCGACTGCGTGGGCAGCTTTTAGAGACGATGCAGGATCACATCGTCAAACAGCATGTATACGAAGAGGAAATCATGGTCATGTCGCATGATGCCGAGCTAGATGGGCAAAAAGCAGATCATGTGCGCTTTCGCGATATCATCGACCGCCACAAATCCTCGATGAACTTCCAAAGCGACCACGAGGATCTGACGGCTCTCATGAACTTCCTCAACGAGTGGTTCCTGCAGCACATCCTCTCAAGCGACATGCTCATCGGCAGCGCCCTGCGAAAAGCAAAGGCAGCCGCGGTAAAGGCAAAGGCGCAGGCGGCAAAAGAAGCGCGCAAAGCAGAAACGGCGCAGACCATCCGGAAAGAACCAGCCGTCGAAGAGCCAAAAACATCGGCGGCGCAGCCGACAGAAGCGGCAGACAAACCCGCTGCTCCCGCAAAAAAAACGACGAAAAAACGCACCGCCGCCAAGAAGCAGCCAACCGCTGCCGAAGATTCCGACAAAAATGCCAAGGACAGCGCTTCCCCCACAGAAGCTGCAAAACCAGCGAAAAAGCCGCGGAAAACCGCTGTCAAAAAGCAGCCCGCCGAAAAGACAGCCGCCGCTGCCGAGCAGTCCGCGCCCGTCGCCGAAGCCGCCGCAAAGCCTGCCGCGCCTGTTGCCGAAACCGCCGAAAAGCCTGCCGCGCCCAAGGCGAGCAAGCCGAGCAAGCCGAGCAAGCCGACGACGACCGTCATCAAGTCGAAGAAGGCTCCTGCCGATCCCTTTGCTTTCACCGATGAATTTCGCACGCAAATCCCGCTCGTCGACAAGGAACATGAAACGCTCTTCAAGCTGGTGCGCCAGACGTATGACCTCGTGCACGACGAATTCTGTGTCGACAAGTTCGACAACATCGTTGCAATCCTCGAAGAGCTGCGCAACTACACCATCAAACACTTTGCCGATGAAGAACGCTATATGAAGAGCATCAACTACGACGGTCTTGCCGAGCAGGTCGCCGCTCATACAGCATTCGTCGAGCAGCTCAACAACCTCGACCTCGACGAAATCGACCACGACCAGGAAGGCGCGCTTGACGATCTCATCAAGTTCCTCCTCAACTGGCTCGTGCAGCACATCCTGAAAGTCGATAAAAAAATGCCCTACATCGAAGAAGCGGCATTGAATCTGACGGAATGACGACAGAATCATCAAGGCAGCACGCTGTACATATAGCCTCACGCCTTACAGAAGCCTAGCCAATCGCTCTGCGCCTTCGGACTTGACCTCTTAGGGCTTCATGGTAAATAAGGCGGCGCATAAGTCCATCCCGACTTATGCGCCGCCTTTTCGATGCGCCAAATACGTGAAAGCCGTTACTTTCATGCCCGTACCTTTTCGCCTTGATGCTGCAGGAAGCGCCCTGCATATACATATCCTCCGCCCCTCAATCGCCTTGTCTCCCAAGCATCTTCTTCTCCTCCCCTGCAAAATCTGCACCTTGCTGCACCAGAAAGATATGATGCTCGATGACGCGCCCCAAAAAGTGAGCGAGCCTTGTCGCGGCGATCTGCAGGAAGCCCAAGATCATGAAGAGACAGTCAAAGCCCCAGACGGAGAAGATCGCCGCTCCCGCAAAAGCAACGTAAAGCACCGTCAGAAACTTTGCCAAGATTATGCCCAAGACCATGCGCACGGCGCCGCGCCGCACCATGCGGCGGTTGCGGAAGTGACGGCGCACGAAGTCCCGCACGCGCTTCCCCAGTTTGCGCGGCTCCCGCAGCATACGGCAAAAGGAAAGGACAGCCTCGCGCTTCCATTGCAGCCACGCATAGAGACGCGTATTCAGATGCCGCAGCGCTTCGGGCAGAGAGGCAAAATTGCCCAATCCCTGCAGCCAGCTCCGCACTTCCAGACACTTCCCCAGAGCACTTTTGAACCAACTCCCGATATTGAAGTCGATCTTGCGTATATACTGCACGATCTCCCTCGTCGAGATGACGACAGAATCATCAAGGCAGCACGCTGTACATATAGCCTCACGCCTTACAGAAGCCTAGCCAATCGCTCTGCGCCTTCGGACTTGACCTCTTAGGGCTTCATGGTAAATAAGGCGGCGCATAAGTCCATCCCGACTTATGCGCCGCCTTTTCGATGCGCCAAATACGTGAAAGCCGTTACTTTCATGCCCGTACCTTTTCGCCTTGATGCTGCAGGAAGCGCCCTGCATATACATATCCTCCGCCCCTCAATCGCCTTGTCTCCCAAGCATCTTCTTCTCCTCCCCTGCAAAATCTGCACCTTGCTGCACCAGAAAGATATGATGCTCGATGACGCGCCCCAAAAAGTGAGCGAGCCTTGTCGCGGCGATCTGCAGGAAGCCCAAGATCATGAAGAGACAGTCAAAGCCCCAGACGGAGAAGATCGCCGCTCCCGCAAAAGCAACGTAAAGCACCGTCAGAAACTTTGCCAAGATTATGCCCAAGACCATGCGCACGGCGCCGCGCCGCACCATGCGGCGGTTGCGGAAGTGACGGCGCACGAAGTCCCGCACGCGCTTCCCCAGTTTGCGCGGCTCCCGCAGCATACGGCAAAAGGAAAGGACAGCCTCGCGCTTCCATTGCAGCCACGCATAGAGACGCGTATTCAGATGCCGCAGCGCTTCGGGCAGAGAGGCAAAATTGCCCAATCCCTGCAGCCAGCTCCGCACTTCCAGACACTTCCCCAGAGCACTTTTGAACCAACTCCCGATATTGAAGTCGATCTTGCGTATATACTGCACGATCTCCCTCGTCGAGAGATCGGCAAAGCGCAGCGGTACATAGAAGAGGCGCAGCAGGACGACTTCCAGAAAGAGGAGCGTTCCGCGCAGAACGAACGCCAGTGCATAGTGGCGCACATAGATTTCAGGACGTTTCCGAATCGCCCGCATCTTGCCGCGCAGCTGCTTCAAAAGCTTCATTGCCAAAATCCCTCCCCGCATCCCGCTCTTATACCTAAAAGAATTTTAACATAAAGCATTTCCCGCTGCAATATGCAAAAATTCTGCATCATGCCCTGAAAACTTTAATAAAAAAAGTTCCCCTTGCTCTTTACAAGAGGAACCCTTTTCTTTCACTATGCCGTTGCTCTGCGCACAACGCTCAGCCAATCATGCTCTTGATGTCGCTCTCGACATCCGTAATGCCGCCGATGCCGAAGGTCTCGACGAGCACGTTCGCAACATTCGGCGAAAGGAACGCCGGCAGCGTCGGTCCGAGGTGGATGTTCTTCACACCGAGATGAAGGAGCGCGAGGAGAACGATGACCGCCTTCTGCTCATACCATGCGATGTTGTAAACGATCGGCAGTTCGTTCACGTCGGCAAGCCCAAAGACTTCTTTAAGCTTCAGTGCGATGAGAGCCAAGGAGTACGAATCGTTGCACTGGCCCGCATCGAGGACGCGCGGAATGCCGCCAATGTCGCCGAGATTGAGCTTAATGTACTTATACTTCGCGCAGCCTGCCGTCAGAATGACCGTATCCTTCGGCAAAGCCTCAGCGAAGTCACGATAATAGCTGCGCGTCTTGTGACGACCGTCGCAGCCGCCCATGACGATAAACTTCTTGATCGCGCCCGACTTCACGGCTTCAACCACCTTGTCAGCAAGCGCAAACACCTGCTCATGCGCAAAACCGCCGACGATCTCGCCCTGCTCCAACTCCGTCGGAGGCGCACACTTCTTCGCCAATGCAATGACAGCGGAGAAGTCCTTCCTGCCATTCTTCTCCTCGATGTGCGGACATCCGGGGAAGCCAACGGCAGCCGTCGTGAAAATGCGGTCCTGATAGCTCGCCTTCGGCGGCACGATGCAGTTCGTCGTCATAAGGATCGGACCGTTGAAGGACTCGAACTCCTCTTTCTGCTGCCACCAGGCGTTGCCATAGTTGCCCGCGAAGTGCGCGTACTTCTTGAACGCCGGATAGTAGTGCGCGGGCAGCATCTCGCCGTGCGTGTAGACATCAACGCCCGTGCCCTCCGTCTGATCGAGCAGCTCCTTCAAATCCTTGAGATCATGACCCGAAATCAAGATACCCGGATTCTTGCGCACGCCGAGATCGACCTTCGTGATCTCCGGATTGCCATAAGTCTCCGTATTCGCCTTGTCCAAGAGCGCCATGACATCGACGCCATACTTGCCTGTCTCCAACACGAGAGCCGTCAGATCATCGCCCGAAAGACTGTCGTCTAAGAGCATCGCCAGCGCCCTCTGCATGAAGGCATCGACCGCCTCGTCACGGTAATCGACGACATTCGCATGATGATTGTACGCCGCCATACCCTTGAGACCATACGTCGCAAGCTCTCTGAGGCTGCGAACATCCTCATTCTCCGTCGCGAGAACACCGACATCCGCCGAGGCCGCTTTCGCATGGAACTCGCTTCTTGCGCCATTCCAAAGAGCCGCCGCCGGAAGCTTCGATGCATCTGCTACATCCTTCATCATCTCTTCCTTCATGCGCAGCGTCTGTTCAATCGCATCGGCAATCGCCGTCTCATCGAAATTCGCATTCGTGATCGTAATGAAAAGATTCAGCGTGACGCGATCATTGACCGCCTGTGAAACCGACTTGCCCGCTTCGCGCAACGCCGTCGAAACGGCGGAAATCCCCTTCGTCACATAAATCAAAAGATCCTGAAGCCCTGCAACCTCCGGCTTCTTACCGCAAACGCCCACCTGCGTACATCCCTTGCAGCCCGCCGTCTCCTGACACTGAAAGCAAAACATCTTGTTCTCCATGTATACCATCCTCTCTCTTTGCAATCTAACGAGAACCGCGCACAGCAGATCCTCTTGACAGCTCTATCATAGCAAAGAGAGTTTCCCTCTTCGGTAACGCTTGTTACAAAAACGAAAAAAGTCCTTGATTTTCCTTAGTTGATAATCTTTCTTCCTATATTTTCTGCCTTTACACGCCTCGAACACTTTTCCATCACAATTCCCCCGACAAACCTCGCCAAGTGAAAATACTGCCGCTGCAAAGTTTTCTGCAAAAAAGGAAATTCCCCCTAGCTTTTTCAAAAGAAGTCTGCTATACTAGAGCAGTCGGGGCGTGGCTCAGCTTGGTAGAGCGCTTCCTTGGGGTGGAAGAGGTCGTGGGTTCAAATCCCGTCGCTCCGACCAGCTTAGTATTTTCAAGGCTTTAGGGGTTATTCGAGCGCCTGTCGAATAGCTCCATTTTTTTACCATGAAGCCCCAAGAGGTCAAGCCGTAGGCGCAGACCGATTGGCTAGGCTTCTGTAAGGGCGGCGCACAATGTCCACAAAGTGGACGTTTGTGCGTGTAGCTTATGCCTAAATACCCGCTTATCTTTTTCTAATAGCATTGCCATCATCTCGGAAAACACGCGAACTGCAAAAGACTTGCAAACGCTTCGCCTATTTGCTATGATATAGACAAGAAGAGAACCACCGTAAACGGCTACCTCTTCCGATAAGTTAGTTAAAGAATTAACCGTCTATCTTGGTCGAGGGGCGGTTATTTCTTTTTTAACACGATGATGTACCCTGTCGCGAAGATCAGAATCACGATCAACTCGAAAGAAGTCATACGCGCCACCCCCTTTCTTTTTCGGAATGGGAGCGGAAGAAGAAGCCGCTTAGCCTTTGGTGGTTCTCTGCCGTTATTATACAGTATTTTCGTATCGTACACAAGGGAACGGCACAGCGCTTTCTAAGATTATCACTTGCAAACGCTTCGCCTATTTGCTATGATATAAACAAGAAGAGAACCACCGTAAACGGCTACCTCTTCCAAGAATATGGGTTAAAGAACTAACCGCTAACCTTTGTCCGAGGGGCGGTTATTTCTTTTTTAACACGATGATATATCCTGTTGCTCCGACCAGCTTAGATATTTTAAGGGGCTGCCGCACATAAATCATGTGCGGCAGCTTTTTTCATGCACAAAAAGTGGAGCTGCCGCACAAGTCAAATCTGACTTATGCGGCAGCTCCTTTCAGCACCGCGTCAAAACGCGGATTTTACTTTGCAGTTCCGGTATTAGAAGAGGTACTCGAGACGTGCCCAGCCCTTCTTGACCTTGTTGTCCGTATCGCTTTCGATCTTACGACCGTCGAAGTAGAGGAGCGAGCCGACGATGTTCTTGGCGAACGTGTACTGACCGCCGACTTCCCAGCCCTTTTCGCCCCAATCAGCGCCATCAAAGGTCGGTTTAATGGATGCGCCGTGACCGAGGTAACGATAGGCGGCATAGAGACCGAAGCTGTGCATGTTCTCCGGCTCTGCACCCTTGTAGTCGAGCTGGACGTTCCATGCATGATCGGAGCGATTCGTATTAGCCTTTGCGTACGCCGAATCGTTGAAATCCTGATTCTTCCAATAGCCTGCGCTCATGGCAACATTCTCGTCAAAGCTATAGTCCGCACCGATGCCCCAGATGTTCTGAATTGCATTGTCGTCGGTCGCTGCTGCTCTGTAGGCTCCATGTCCATTCAAGCGATAGTACTCACCGGCGATGGTCGCCTTCTCACTCGGCTTCCATGTGAGGTTCAAGCCGAGAAGATCCGTCGACTGGGCATCAATATCATCCTTAACACTTGTTTCCCCAAGGTTGATGCGACCAGCTGTCAGCGTGCCGGCAAACGTCGAATCTGCGCCCGCCGTGATGCTTACGCCCGTGATCTCATCATCAAGTACGACGCCCTGCTCCGTGGTTACAGGCAGAAGACCGGCATTGATGTCCGTGATGCCGTAGTGACCGGCAGCCCATGCGCGCTTGAGAGAAAGCGCACTGTTTTTACCGCTCGCATTATCCTCACTTGCATTCCACGTTGCCTCAACACGAGCCATGACCTTCCAGTGGTCGTTGACCGTAGCCTCCGGCTCCAGGCGGAACATCAGCTCATTGTCCGTCTCTGGCGTCCCCATCATGGCTTCGCCGCCCTTTTTCGAATAGGTGTACTGCAACTCGCCTGTCCACTTGACGTTGTCGATGCGGCTCTCCAGGTTCGAGACGCGGACGCCGAGGTTGTTGAGCTCATCGCTGAACTCGGCAGCGAGACGGTCGATCATCGCCTTCTGCTGGGCATTGACCTGATCTTCCTTCGCCATCGCCTTTGCGACCATCTGCGCCATTTCATAACGCGTGATCTCGTTCTCACCGCGATATGTGCCGTCGCCGTAGCCTTCGACGATGCCGTCGTCGGCAAGCTGTGCTACTGCGTCGTATGCCCAATGATCCATCGGGACATCGCTGAAGGGGTTCGCTGCTGCGAACGTCGTCGATGCTGCACCGACGACAAGCGCCGTCGTGAGCGCTGCTGTGAGAGTCTTTTTCATAAGAAACTCCTCCTTAAAAATAAATAGAACTTCGGCAGAACCAAAGATCCAAGGAGGCTTCCTCTGAGTGTCCATGTTTCCTCAAGCTCCGCCACACTTGCATCTTCGATTCCTTTCAAGAATAACACACCTCGAAATAAAAGGCAAATAAAAAATAATGAAAGAAATGCAAAAGGGGATTTTCTACCCAAAAAGCAGGTAAAAGGCTCGCGATACCTATAAAAAATAACGATTGCAAAACGCAGCTGCATTCAAAATTTGAACCGATTGGTACACTCCAACATCCAACAAATCTTTATCTCCGCTGATAATGCAAAATGCGTTCGCATCTACTGCACAAGAGATAAACTTATCATCATCCGGATCTCTGCTGACTTCCACCTTGGTGATCGGCTCAATCAATTTCAGCTCGGCAATAAAAGGCAGCAAAATATCTCGTCGAATATTTCCCTGTTTCCGCTCAATCATCTCATGTATGACATCCTCATACTCTTCCACAATTTCGGTGGTCGCACAAGCACAGATTCCGTTTCCGGCGACAGCTTCTATAATTTTTCTCGGGTATCCGCCGAAGAACGTACCGGATATAACCACATTTGTATCAATAACAATCCTCATGCACGCTTTTTCCTTCTGACTTCTTTAATGATGTCCAAGACATCGGATTCTTGGTAACCTGCGGACTCAGCCCATTTCTTCGCTTCATCGAGTCTCTCTGCAAAATCTCGCTCTGCAGGATTTAAGATAGGCTTCAGCATGATCCCGTTGCCGGCGGCATATACTGCGAGTTTGGCGCCGCTTTCTATCGAGAGTTTTCTGCACATCTCGCTTGGGAGACTCACCTGCCCGTTCGGTGATACCGTCAATACTGTCATAGTCATATTTTCACCTCCGCAAAATCTACCATCTCTTATTTTTACTATAGCATTGCCGCAGGCGAAAAGCAATATGAATGGATATGGAAAAAGCCCCTGCGCGGGGCTTTTTCTATCGAGGTTTCTCTTATTTTGCGCTTTCGTCCATCGTTTTGAATACATAGACGGCGCGGATTTCTACGGGTGTCACACCGAGATCCTCGACGGCGGTCAAAAGACCGGAGGCAAGGACGGCTCGCTCGGCTTTTTTGTCATCGCCCGTGATGATGGCGAGTGCGGCGTCGTCCTGCGGATAGAGCGTGACGATGCCGTTGCCGAAGGTGACTTCGTAAGAGCCGTTCTGCGTCTGGTAGAGGAAGCGCAACGTCTGCTCTGCGGTCTTTCGGATCTCCTTGGGATCGGGGATCTCGACCTTCTTCGAGGCGGGCTTGATCGCAAGCTTGCCGGAGCCATAGTTGACGGAATAGATACCGTCGAGGTCACGCGAGACCCCGTCCGTGAAGAGGACGGGGATAGCTTCTGCCGTGCCGCCCGGAATTTCGTCGTGGATGCCGTAGTTGCCGCGCGTCCTGGCGAGGTCGAAGCCGAAGGAGCCGTCCGCGCCTTCGACGTAGTCGTGCGCTTCGGATGCGCCGCCTGCCGTGACGACGACGCGGCTCTGCCAGCTTGTCGCTGCCATATCCTGCGGCATGGTGACGTTCACGCCGTCGGCGAATGTCGTATCGCGCGGCTGCTCGGATGTCGGAACGCCTACGCGACTTGCAGATCCTGCACCCGATGTACTGCCTGTACTCTTGCCGCCGCTTATCGTGCCGCCCCTCGTGCTTGTACCGCTGATGCCAGGCGCGCTGCCGCTGCCTGTGCTCGTGCCGCCGAAGCTTGATGTGCCGCCTGCGCTCGTGCCAATGCTGTCGATGCCGCCTGTCGCAGAGCTATGGCTGCCGATGTGGCTGCCGCCCAAGCCTGCAACGATCTGCGAGGCGGCTGTGCTGCCTGTCGTCACGGCTCTTCCCTCGGGCGTACTCATATCGAAGCCGCGCACTTTGATCGTCAGCGCACCGGGCGCATAGCGGAAGCGATAGTTGGAAAGCGTGGTCGCGCCCGTATAGCCCGCAGCAACGGATGCGGGGTCGATGTGAATGACGCCCGCATACGTCCCGCCCGCCGTCTGCGGCGTAATGGCGGCGTCGTAGTAGGTCGCGACGCCCGTGAGGTCATCGCCCGCCAAGAGTCCGCGCTCTGACGTATGGTCGCCGCGCTCGACGGTGTATTCCGTGACGACGGGATTCGGCGCACCGTAGTCACGCACGGCATTGCCCGCTGTGACAAGAACTTCGCGCGGCACGATGGCAAAGCTGCCGTCCGCATAGTGAATTGCATAGTTCGAGGCAAGCCCCGAGCCAAACTGCGCGTCAGAGACGCGCGTCCGGAGGTTCGGCGTGCCCGCGTCCGTCGTGATCGTCGCCAGCGGATCGATCGTCTCCGTGACAGAGGAAATCGTATCGCCGTTCACCAGTCCCGTCGTCGCATCGGCATGGCGCACATTGAGACGGCTCGTGCCGTTCACATAGTGCGCCGTTCCATTCGCCGCGCCGTAAGCGCGGCTCTTGTCGCCGCCCTTGATATAGAGGTCGCGCTTCGTGATGGCGAAGCCGCCGTCCACATAGTGGATGTTGTAGTTCGATGCCTTGCCCGCGCGGAACGTCGCATTTGTAATCTGCGTTTTCAACCCGCCCGCACCGACATTTGTCCTGACGGTCGCATTCGTCGATTCATCGACGTCGGCGATCGTATCGCCGTTCGCAAGTCCCGTCGTCGCCGTCGCAGCGTCGGCGCGGAACTTCGATGTGCCGCCCGTGTAGACGGCGGTCGCGTTCTCCGTGCCGTAGATGCGCGTCTTGTCGCCTGCGCGAAGCGTGAGGTCGCGCGGCGTGATGGCAAAGCTGCCGTCCTCGTAGGAGATGTCGTAGTTCGCGGCATTGCCCGTGCCGAATACGGCATTTGCGATCTTCGTCTTGAGCCCTGCCGTTCCTGCATCCGTCGTGACGGTCGCACGCGAATCGATCGTCTCCGTGACGGTCGAGATCGCATCGCCGTTGACGAGGCTTCCCGCCTTGACGCGGAAGAGATTCGTGCCGCCCACATAGCCCGCCGTCGCGTTCGCTGTGCCGTAGATGCGGCTCTTATCGCCTGCGGCGAGCGTCAGCGCACGCTTCGTGATATGGAAGGCGCCGTCTGTGTAGTGGATGTTGTAGTTGGCATCCGTACCATGCGAGAACTGCGCGGCAGAGGCGCGCGTCCAAAGACCTGCCGTGCCGGCGTTCGTCGTGACGGTCGCCGTCGGATCGATCGTCTCCGTGACGGATGAAATCGCGTCGCCGTTTACAAGTCCCGTCGTCGCGTCTGCCGCACGCACGTTGAGACGGTTCGTGCCGTTGACGTAGTGCGCCGTTTCATTGCCGTCGCCGTAGGTGCGGCTCTTGTCGCCGCCCTTGATATAGAGGTCGCGCTTCGTGATCGCGAAGCCGCCGTCCACATAGGTGATGTTGTAGTTCGACGCCTTACGATTGCCCATGAGACGTGCATTTGTAATCTGCGTCTTGAGTCCCGCCGTGCCGGCGTTCGTCGTAACAAGGGCGTCCGTCGATTCATCGACGTCGGCGATCGTATCGCCGTTCGCAAGTCCCGTGGTCGCCGTCGCAGCGTCGGCGCGGAACTTCGATGTGCCGCCCGTGTAGACGGCGGTCGCGTTCTCCGTGCCGTAGATGCGCGTCTTGTTTCCTGCGCGAAGCGTCAAGTCGCGCGGCGTGATGGCAAAGTTGCCGTCCTCGTAGGAGATGTCGTAGTTCGCGGCATTTCCCGTGCCGAATACGGCATCTGCGATCTTCGTCTTGAGCCCTTCCGTGCCTGCATCCGTCGTGACGGTCGCACGCGAATCAATCGTCTCCGTGACCGAAGAGATCGCATCGCCGTTGACGAGGTTGCCCGTCTTGACGCGGAAAAGATTCGTGCCGCCCACATAGCCCGCTGTGCTGTTCGCTGTACCGTAGATACGGCTCTTGTCGCCTGCGGCGAGCGTCAGCGCACGCTTCGTGATGTTGAAGTGTCCGTTGACGTAAGTGATGTCATAGTTCGCATCCGTGCCCTGCGAGAAGTGCGCGGCGCTTGCCTTTGTCCAAAGACCTGCCGTGCCCGCATTCGTCGTGACCGTTGCCGACGGGTCAATCGTCTCCGTCACATCGTCGATGGCATCGCCGTTGACAAGTCCCGCCGTCGCGGTTGTCGCGCCGACGTTGACTTTGCCCGTATTGTTGACATAGCCCGCCGTCGTGTTGGCATCGCCGTAGACGCGGCTCTTGTCGCCCGCCGTAATGGTCAGCGGACGCTTCTTGATCGTCAGCGTGCCGGGGGTAGAGGTGATGTTATAATCCGTCGCAAGACTGCGGCTGCCCGCAGTAAGAGCAACGCCCTGGAGCGACATCGTGTACGATCCGACACCCGTGCGCTCGGTGACAGCGTTACCGCCGCCATCAACCGCTGTGACGGTATACTTGGCGAAGCTGTCGCCGGAGACAAGCGATCCCATATACGACGGTGTGGGAATCGTCACGCTGTCGTTTGACGTGCCGTAAATGCGCTCGCCGCTCGGTGCGGTGAAGTGAATATCACGCGGTTTGATCGTCAGCTTGCCCTGCACATATTTGAATTTGTAGTTATTTGCAGAGAGATTGCTGTTTTTAAGATCAACTGCATACTCGCCCGCATGGACGGCGCCCTGTGCGTAGCCCGTCGTCTTCGACGCGTCTGCAATCGGGGTATAGGAAACAGAACCCGAGAGCAGTCCCGGCGTCGCCGCCGTCTGGCCGTTCGCGAAGTTCTCGAACGTGACGCCCGCGTTGCCCGTGTAGCTGTGCGCCGTGCCGTCGTAGTTCACCGTCTCCGTCTTGCCCTTGACCGTGACGACGCGCGGCACGATGCGGTAGTCAACCGTGATCTTGTAGTTAAGATCGTTGTGTCCCTTGTAGGTGATCTTCTCATTGGCAATGGTCGAATCCGAGCCGTAGGTATGCGCACCCGAACGCATATTGACATCCGTCTTCGCATTCGTCACTGTGCCATCCGCCGTATTGACGTCGGCATTGACGTTCGTATGCTTCGTCGTGCCGAAATTGTGCGTGCCCGAATCCTGCACATGGTCGCGGATATAGTCGACCTCTGTCTTGTCGAGCGCACGACGCTTTTCATTGCCGTCGTCTTGAATATAGAAGCCCGACGTCGAGTTGAAGAATGTACTGTTGTCATCGCCGTAAGCACGCGTCGAGTAGAATTTCAGTTCCGGCTGGTGCTTGTAGAACATCGCGTTCTTTCCCGCCGGAATCGTGATGCTGTCTCTCTGCGTGTAGTCCGTGCCGTAGCGGCGGAACTCGAATACAAGCCCGTCGATTTCGTTCTCGACCGAGTCCTCCGTATGCACGACGTAGCGATGACCGGGCGCGGTCTGGATGGCGTTCGCGCCGCCCTTGTTCTTGAACGCGCCGCCCTTCGCCTCGATGACGACATCGGACGTACCCGTGCCGACGATCTTCCCGCCGGGTGCGATCGTGACGTTGCCGCCGTCCTTGTTCTTGATATTGATCGGCGCGTTATTGCCCGTGATCTTGCCCGTGACATTCGTGCCGCCCTTTGTCTCGACGGTCACACCTGTAGCGGACGTGATATTGCCGAGATTCTTGATCTCGTTCTGACCCGTGAGATTGACGGAGTTCGCTTCGACTTCGAGCGTCGGCACGGACTTCAGGACGCCCGTCGAGGTGACGGCGCCGTTCGTCTTGATGGATACGGCATCGGCAAGCCCTTCGGGCAGATCGACGTTGCCGACCTTGACATTCCCTGCGTTTTGACCGCCGATGCGGATGCGCTTGAAGCCCGTCCCGTCAGCATTCTTTCGCAGAAGCCCCGTGCCGCTGAAGATATCGGACGGCAGCGTGGGATCGGATGCGGAGCCGCCCGCGCCGGGCGTGCCGAAGTTGATTGTCTTGCCCGGCGTATAGGTATCGAAGGAGACGTCGCCGTGACCCGTGATCGTGCTGCCGTTCGCCGTGTTGAGCTTGTCCGCATGGATGGCGACGTTGCCGTCATGATCGCGGTCGGCGCCGTCCGCATTGATATGCGCATCGTCGAGATTGACTTCACGGCTGGCGACGGTATAGTTCTGACCGTGCGTCTTGATCGAACCGGAGAGGTTGACGCCGCCCGTACCGCTCGTGATCGCCTGCTGTATGTTGAGGGTGAACGGCATGTCGATCGTACCGCTCTGATAGAGACGTCCGCCGCCTCCGCGGTCGCCGATGTTGATGATCTCATACTCCCAGAACTGACGGTTGTTTCCATTGAAATACTTATCGAGCAGCGAGAGCTTCGCGGGATCGTTCACTTCGCCGCCGAGCTTGATGTCACGATCGTGCGAGATCGGCAGGATATTGAGCGCCTTCTTGCCCTTCATCTTGCCATTGAGGTCAATCGCATCGGTCTTGAGCGTGAGCGCGCCCGTGCCCGTATCGACATTGCTTCCCGCATCGGTCGTCAAATTCTTCGATTCGAGTGCAAAGTCGTTGCCGTTCGTCTGAATGTTCGCCGAACCGTCGACCGTCATCGAACCTGCGGTTTTCCCTGAGCGGATTGTCGTCGGATCGACGAAGTTCAGATTGCCGCCGACCTTCGTCGCGCCCGTCGCGTCTTCTCTGCCGAGGTAGACGTGCTTGAAGCCGTCCTTGATCTTATTGCCGCCGAAGAGATTCTCCGGCAGATTCAGCCCCGTACCCGTCGCGCCGACGCTCAAATTCGTCGCGGCATTCGCCTGCTGTACGGTCAAGTTGCCCTTGCCCTCGACCGCCTTATCAAAGGTCATGGCGTCTGCAGAGAGTACGACGTCGCCCGCCGTGCCGCCGGATTCGCCCGCCTTGACGCCCGTGATCGTGCGCGAGGGAACGGGAGCGCCCGCAGGTGTCGTGATCTCGCCGATGGTCAAGGCGTTCGACTTGACCTTGACGGAGAGCGCGTCGGCGGCGAGCGTGCCGATTTCGTTGTCCTTTTCAAGCGCGATATTGCCGCCGACGGCGGCGAGCTTCGTCGCCTTGATCTTGCCCGCCGTCTGATTTGCCGCCGTCTTGGCATTGACAACGAGCGTCTTGTCCGCCGCAAGCGTCATATCTCCTACGAAGTTGATGTTATCCGCCTGGAGTGTCACGTCCTTCCCGAGGGAAGAATTTTTCACATTGATCGTGCCCTGCGTGCTGTTGCCTATGGCGTAATGCGAGAAGTTCGGACCGAATACTTGTGTGAACTTATTGTTCGTCAGCTGCAGGTCGCCCGTCGCACCGTCTCCAAGCCCGATGGTCTTCGAGCCGTTGTACGTTCCGATGCCGAGCGTGCCCGTGCCCGTGACGGACGGACTGCTGCCGTGCGCCGCGAGGTTCGTGATGCTGTTCGTATAGAGATTCAGCGTGCTGCCCTCACCGATGTTCATGACACCCGCACCGCCTGAGTTCTCAATCGCACCCGTCGTCAGCGTCACTTTGTAGTCCTTGCCGGAGCCGTCCGTGCCGACCTTGAGTCCGCCCGCGCCGATGACCGTCTTGCCCGTCTCCGCTGTCTTGACGACGACGCGGTTGTTCGCTTCAAGTCCGTCGATCGTGACCGTCTGGCTGCGATTGTCGCCGAGAACCAATTCGCTGAAATCTTTTCCAAAGAGCTTGCCGTTGAGCTGGTCGCTCGTGACATGAAGCCCTGCGCCCGCCGAAACGTTGTTGAGCGTCAGATCGCCATTTGTCTTTCGCGTGATGACGAGTCCGCTCTTGCCGACGATGTTCGTCGTATTGTCGTCCGCCGTCGGCGTGACGATCTCATCCGTATGCACACGGAGCGCACCGACGGTATCGGTGCCCGAGTCGAGCTGAGCGCGTGCGTCGAGCTGCAGCTTGTTGCCCGTGACATCGACCCAGACGGGTGTGGAGCCGGGAGCGACCTGCACCTTGGCATCCTCGTTCAGTACGACATCGCCGCTTCGTGCATTGAGCGTCGCCTGTGCATAGTTGCCCTCGACCTTCAGTGTAGCTCCCTGTTCGAGATGGATGTTGCCGCCCGTCTGGATATTGATTTCCGCGCCGTTTTCCTTGCTCGTCCCGCCGACGCCTTTCACATGGACAGTCTTGCCCTGCTTGACGGTGAAGCCTCCCGTGATGACCGAGGCGGGATCGTGCCCTGCCTGCGTCGGATCTGCACCGATCTTGAGCTTCGTACCCTTGCCCTCGATGGTGAGATTGTCACGCACCTCGACGCCGAGCTTGCCCGCCGCATTGATGGACTTCTTGACCGAACCGCCGTAGAAGTAGACATGCTTCTCACCTGCGACATCGAAGCCCTTAAAGCCTTCGAGTGTGTCGTTAATTGTGCGGTAGGCGATGCGGTACTCTCCGCCCGATGCGTGGGAAGGATCATCGCTGATAACGATGTCCTGTGACGCCGATGCTCCCTTGATCGTGATCTTGCCGTCTGCCGCGCCCTTGACCTTGCCGTGTCCAAGGTCAAGTCCGCCCGAGAGGTTGAGGTCAAGGTTCTTGACGGCGAGCGTATCCGCTGCCGTCGGCAGTTCCGCCGTTTGCGCCGTGATCTTCATGTCGGAGCCGCCGTTTGCGCCCGCCTTCGTCGCGCCCGTCAGCACAACCTTTTTCTTCGTCTCGATATCCGACGGGTTCTTGAACGTCGCGCCCTTGATATTGATGTCGGCATCTTGATCGCTGTTGCCGATCTTGATCTTGCCGTAAGCGGCATTGTTGATGTTCCAGTCGCCCGCATTCGTGCCGACGTTGATCGCCTGCGTCTTCGTCGCTTTTTCGAGCGTGAGTTGATTGCCGACGTTGACCTTGCCCGTGCCGAGGTCGAGGTCGTCGGCTTCGATCTTCGTATCGCCCGTTGAATTCAGCTTGCCTTCGACCGTGAGCTTCTGTCCGGCATCCAGCTTGATGTCCGTTGTCTTCGTCTTGAGCCCATCGACATCCGCTTCCGGCGTGACGGTACGATTCTTAACGACAGCGACTTTCATGTGCGTCCGATTCTTGAGCTTGAGATCGCCGTCCGCCATATCGGCGGCGATATTTTCAATCTTGTTCGCCTGCGTGCTGAGATCCATCGAGCCTTTGCCGAGAAGCAGCAAGTTACCGACTTCGAGGGGCGCACTCTGGGAAAGCCCGTCGCCGAGCGTCGTGCCCGGCGCATCGGCATGGAGCGCGAGCGTATCGCCGGATGTTCCATGAACCGTGCCCGTGATGTCGATCTTACCCTTTGTCAAGATGCTCGTATACTTGGGCATATTGCCCGCAGAAATGCCCGCGAGCGTCGCCGTACCGACATTGTCCTTCGAACCAATGCTCACATTATAGAAATTGCCCGCTTTGAGCTTTCCAAAGCCTGCATCCGAGACGAGCGTGCTCGACCCCGTGCCGCCGACGGTGAAGTTTCCTGCCGTCTTGGGCTTCAGGACGAATGTGCCCGCGCCGTTCGTATCATCAAACGCGGCATCGTTCCAGTTCGTGACGCTGTCCGTCGTCATCGTCATCGTGCCCGTGCCCGCCGCGAGGTTTGCGCCCGCAGCAAAGTCCACGGTGTTCGCCTTGAACGTCGTGTTCTTATTGCCCGTATTCGAGAGCGCTCCCGAGAACTTGAGCGTTGCGCCCGACTCGACAGAGAGCGGCGCTTTGACATCGGCTGCGCCGATCTCGACATCGCCCGTATTCGCGCTGCCGATCTGGATTTCGCCCGTGCCCGAGTTGATGAAATCGAGGTTTGGCAGCACGAGGTCGGAGGGCGTCGAAGAGCCGACGGCGATCTTTTTGCCCGCCGTTTTCGTATCAACCGTAACTTTCCCGTTTGCACTCGAAAGAGTGCCCTGCGCTCCCGAAGGAAGCGTCAGCGCATCCGTCTTGACATCGAGTGTGCCGCCTGCCGTCGATACCTTGCTCGCCGAAGCAAATTCAACGGTATTTGCTTCGAGCGATGTCGCCGCCGCGCCCGTCGATTTGACCTCGGCATTCGCATCGAGCTTGAGCGTACCGCTCGCCTTGAGCTTCATCGCGCCCGCGCCGTTCGTGATGCCGTGCGCGCCGACCGTGAGATCGCCCGCCGTCACTTCGACGTCCGCACCGTTCGTCGTCACAAGCCCCGTATCTTCGCCGACCTTGAGATCGCCGCCGTTCTTGAGTGTCAGCGCCTTCGCCTTGCCGTCGAGCTTATTGACGGCGTTCGTGCCCGTGAGGTTCACGGTCGCATCCGCCGCATCGAGCTTGAGTGCGTCCGTCGTAAGGACGCCGGCGCCCGTGATGGCGTTCTTCGAGCCGAGCGTCAGCGCGTGCGTCGAAGCGACGCTCACCGTGCCACTGATCGTCAGCGTGCCTGCGCCCGTATACATTTCCAGTTCTTCGTCCGCCGTCACGCCGTTTGCGACGATATTCGCCTTTTTCGCGGCATCGCCGACCGTATTCTTCTTGAAGTTCCGAATCTTTCCCGCAGACGTGAACGTATCACCCGCGAGATCAAGTCCGCCCGTGCCTCCCCCAAAGTTGATGGTCTTGCCATCCGAAAGCGTCCAGACTTTCGCCGAGCCTGTGGTGTCGCCGTCGCCCGTGATCGTGCCCGAGAGGTCGAGGGAATCCGTGCGCAGTTCGACGTTTCGCGTCGTGATGCTCGATGTGCCGTCGATGGAGATTCCCTTGGCAAACGTCGCATTGCTTCCCGTGGACTTGCCAATGAGCGTGACCTTGCCCGTGCCCGCCGTGATCGTCGTGCCGGAGAGAGATACGCCTGCCGCGTCTGCTGTCGTGCTGCCTGCGAGTTCGACATTGCCGCCCGCCGTACCAGCCGCCGTGGTATTGATCACGGCATGATCGAGCATGATGCCCGCTTCGCCCGCGCTCTGCGAGTTGGCAAATCCAACGCCGCTGTCCATGAGACCGCCACCGATCTTGACATTGCCGCCGAGCGTCTTGATCTGCTTGCCGTTCGCGACAGTGACACGACCGCCCGCACGGTGGTTCGTATCGGATGTAATGTCCACATTGAGCTTGCCCGCCGTCGAGCTGATATCGGCGTTGATGTTGACGCTTCCCGTCGCCTTCAAGGAGAGGGTCGCATCACCGCCCGCCGTCTTGTTGATGGCGTCCGTCACGGTGATGGAGTGATCGTCATTTCCCGTGAGGTTCGCCGTCTGGATGGTTACAGACGTACCGCCGTTCAGCGAATTGGTGACGGTCTGCACGTCTGCCTGAGAGCCGGCTTCAGGATCGCCCGCCGCCCGCGCCTTGACCTCGATGTCGCCGGGGTCGATCAGCCATTCGCCCGCTTTGCCCGCTTCGGACGAGGCGTTGACGCTTCCTGTAATCTGCACCTTCGCACCCGACGTCTCGACCGCGCCGCCCGCGCCTGTGCCCTTGCCGCGTGCCGTGATCTCGCCCGCGAAGCGCGTCATACCGTCCGACCATACGGCGACCGTGCCGCCCGCGGCATCCGCTGCCGTCGCATCGGCACGCACAGATGCGCCGCGCTCGATCGTGACATTCTTCGCGTGCGCAAGATCGCCCGCGCCCTGCCAGCCGCCGCCGATCTCGACCGTGCCAGCCGCAGCGCCGCTCACGTCCGTCACGCTTCCTGCAGCGAGACGCACGTCGTTTGCCGTCATGCGGACGGCGCCCGCCTTGCCGTCAAGGCTCGCGGCGCGCACGACGCCCTCCTGATTGACGGCGGAAGAAACAAGCGCGTCTCCCGTCGCCGCCGTCATGAATACAAGCCCGCCGTCTGCTTCGACGATGCCTTTATTCGTGACCGTCTGACGGAGCGCTGCCTTTGACGGCACAACTGTGACCTTGCCGTCGCCCGTGAAATCGAGCGTGACGTCCTCTGCCGCTGCGAGGATCGCCGCGCCCTTCTTGGCGACGACGACGCCTTCATTGACGACGTCCCTGCCGAGGAGCGCGACCGCGCCCGCATCCGCTGCGCGAAGCGTGCCGCGATTGATGACCTTGCCGCTCTCAGCTGCGCCAACGAAGGCATACTTGCCCGCCATGAAGTCGGCGTTCGTAATGTTCATCGCCGCAGCCGTGATCGCGCCCGCATCGACTTGTGCGCCGGGCGCAAAGAGGACGCCCGCGGGATTGACGAGGAAGACGCGCCCGTTCGCCGTGAGCGTGCCGAAGATTTCCGAAGGATTCCCGCCGAGCACGCGGTTCAAAAGCGCCGCCTGCGCATTCGGCTGGAAGATATTCACGCGCTCGTTTGCCGCGATGTTGAAGCTCTGCCAGTCGATGACAGCGTTCTCGGTTGTCTGATGAATCGCCATCTCCGCCTGGCTCTTAGCAATCTCAGCCGCGCCCGCAGCGACTTCGCCGCCCTGCGGCAATGCGTAGGCGGGTGCGCTCGTGCCGACGAGAGTCGCGCCCGCAGCCATGACGCCGACGCCGCTCAAAAGCGCACGGCGCACATTTTCCTGCAAACGCAGCATGAAGGGATCGAAGCCGCACACATTCTTCGCGCGGCGGTGTTTTTTCGTGAAGCCCATGATGTTTCTCCTTTTTCATCTGAAATCCTATATTTGAACGTCCAAGAGGTCCGGATAAGGCATATAGACCGCTTGGCTCTCCATTTGATTTTAGAAGAATTTATAAATCTGGAACCAGAATCTGCCGCTGCGATCCGTGTCGGAGACCGCCTTTTCATGACCGATCTTCCAAGCGTAGTGCAGATGCGCGACCCAGTTCGCCTGATTGCTCCAATTGACGCCGACGCCCGCGCCGTAGAGACTGCGGCTCTGCGGCCCCGTATAGCCCGACCAGCCGTTGTGATAGAGCTGTACATGACCGCCGTCGGCGAAGGCGATGAGCTGCCATATATTCTCGTCGCCCTCGCGCGTCGGCAAATTCCAGCGAAGCTCCGCCGTCCAGCGCCAGCCGTCGTCGCCCGACGCCTCGCCGACCGGATACGCGCGTACGCCGTAAGGTCCGCCGAGTGAGAACTTCTCCGAGGAATCGAGGTTCTTGTTCGCCCACTGGCGGCTATACGAAAGGTAGAGCGAGAGCCGGTCGTCTATGTGCTGCAGGCGCGTCAGGTTCAGGTTCCACTTGCCGAAATGCCCTGCCGTCCGTGCAGTCACAGCGTCGTACTGCCGCTGGCGCTCCTCGTCGATCGAAAGATCGCCCAGCGTATAGTTCAGTGAAAAGGTATTGCGCCCGCCCGTCCATATATGATCGAGGTTGTCGCCGTTGATGCCGACGACCCAGTTGTGCGCATGTTTAGGGTTCTTGTACGACATGCCCTTCGCTTCGTCCTCAAGATCCTTCCAGTCGAAGCGCAGCGTGCCATAGAGGTTGAAGTCGCGGCCGCGTCGGAAGTTGTGCTGCCACCAGAGGCTCACGGTCTCCGAGGCGCCTGTGTAGTCGAGTGCGGAGAAGTCGCCGCCCAGCACATAGTGCGAGCGTGCGTAGCTGACGCCGACGCGCTCGCCCTGCTTGGCGAGCGGCGTCGAGTAGGAAGCCGATCCCGACCACATGCCGCCGTTCGACACGATGCCGCCGACGGAGAAGAGGTCGCCCTCGCGAAACGGGCTTGCGTAGTTCAGAAAGGCGCTGTACTGGTAGCGTCCCGTGTAGCGATAGCCGCCATTGTCAAGACCGACGTAGCCCCACATGCGATTGCCCTTGTTCTTGACGTCAATGACGATGTCCGACGTGCCTTGACGGCTGCCCGCCTTGATCTGCGTGCGCGCTTCAACGCGCGAGAGATCGTTCGTCAGCCAGACGCCGCGATTGAGCGGCGCTTTCTTCACAAGTTCGCCCGTGGAAATACCCATCTCGCGGCGAATGGCATTCTCTGTCAGATAAGAATGGTTATTGATGATGATCTTGTCGTAACGTCCGGGGATGATCGTGAAGTCTACGATGCCGTCCTCGAACGTCTGCGGCGCAAGATAGGCGAAAGCGACGAACGAGCCGTGCGCACGCAGATACTTCGTGACTTCATCCGCCTGCGCTTCGAGGTCCGCAAGCGTCGCGTACTTGCGTTTGTGCGGCTGCAGGAGCGCACGAAGCTCCTCGTCCGTCACAGGGTTCTCGCCCGAAAAGGTATAGCGGCGCACAAAAATCGCGCTCTCTTCCGCATTCTGCCGCTTTGAAGGCGGTGCGGCGGCAGCGGCAGCCGCACCTTCCGGCGACGGCACATCGGCGGCGCTCGTGCCCATCATCGGCGCTTCACCCGCCGCCGCACGCATCATCGCCGCCTGCTCATCACGCGCCGCATCTGGAACCGTTCCCGCTTCGACGCAAAAAGGAGCGAGCAGCGCGTTCAGCAAAGCAAAGCTGACGGCAAAAGGCAGCGTCTTACGCCGTCTCGCAACCAAAGACCCATGTCGCATTATTCTCGCATCCTGCATCTTCATCCGCGTTCTTCCTCTCAAATCTATACCATTCTTTTCCATGCGCTCACAACAGTTTCAAGAATCAACAGTCGCACGTATCACTCTACAATTATTATGTCAGCCCAAAAAGTCAAGCCCAAAGGGCGCAGACTGCTCGGGCAGCTTTCATTCAGGGCGGCACATCATGTCCACAAAGTGACCGTTTATGTGTGTAGTTTACCATAAATCGGGCTTTTTTCCTAGTAGATATTATATATTTCTATGCGATCTTTCTAAAATTAGGCTTTTCACCCCATGTAAGGATGAGGCTTCTCGTACAAAAAAAGCAGGCGGCAGCTGTCCTTATATGCTATAATATACTCGGTGCTACCAAGACGGTAGGCGGTCGATTCTTAGCCCCTGAAAGGGGGCGCTGCTTATGGAACTGTACGATTTTTTATCGTTGATGTTCATGGTGACGATTTGCGTCGTTGCTATCAAAGCAAAATAAGAATCCCCGCCTTCGGCATCCAATCGTAGGCGGGGGTTCTTACCTGTATTACATTGGGGCTGACCGTCTACCGGTAGCACCCTTTTCATATTCATTATACGACGCGGCACGGTGTACGTCAAGCACAGCCTATTCTTTCAGGCACGCGGCGAAGATGATCTGATTCATCAGCACCGTCGGATTCGCCGTGTTGATTTCAGCGGCACGGGCAAAGGCTCGCCATGCTTCCTCATAGCGCTTTTCACGCACGAGGGCGACGCCAATGTTGCTCTGGGCGTTCGCCGACTGCGGCACGAGAGCGAGCACGCGCTCGAAATCGCGCATGGCGATGGCATTCTTGCCGGCTCTTAGGTTCATGACGCCGAGATTGTACCACGCGTAGGCAAAGTCCGCATGATACTTGACAAGCGTCTCCAAGTCGTCCTTCGCACGCTTCTCATCCCCTGCCGCCGCGAAGAGAAGCGCACGATTATAGCGTGCGGCGGCGTTTTTCGGCGAGAGTGAGAGCGCCTTTTCCAAGTCGGCTATCGCCTTTTCATGCGCACCGCGCTTTTCCTGAACGATGGCTCGATAGACGTAGGCGGCGGCATCTTTTTTCTCCTGCACCTTCTTCTCGGCAAATGCGAGCGAAGCGTCCGATGCATCGGGAGCCGTCGCCTCGCGGTGCAGCAGCAGAATGTCCTGCCCATAGGACGTCCCGGGTACAGCCCAGACGCCGTTAAGCCCCGTCCAGTTCTTGATATTGCCGTAGATGTCGGGGCGATAGATGCGCACGAGATCATAGCGCGGGTCGGCGAGCGGCAGACTTGGGCGGCGCGTCGTCGCATACGCCATGAGATGCTGGATGTGCGCGCGCACGCCCTCTCGCGGCAGAGCGAAATATGCGCCCTTGACCTTGTTTCCCGTCGCACCTAAGCCACAGTAGTTGTTCTGCTCGGGCAGAACGTCGCCGCCGTAAGCAAAGAAGCCCGTTTCCTTCAATGCCTGACAAAGCGCGATATCGGCGCGTACGCCCTCTTGTCCGGCTTCTTCATAATAAAGATGCACGATCTCCTCGACGGAGCAGGCGAGCTTCGGCTGCGGATTGCGCCGCCGGATGAACGCCGCCATCTGCGCCTCAGTCGCTTCCGCCGCGCCTAAGATGGAGACGCTTTCGGGCGATGCTTCCTCCGCAAGAAGCGGCTCCGTCAAAGGCTCGGCGATAGAAAAGCGCACCTCAGCAGCCGCCTTCTCGTTGATCGCCGCAGGAAGCTCGGCGCTGAAGGTCGGTCGCGCGATAAGCACGGGCTCTTTGCTTACCGTGCGGGCGGCTTGCGTCCTTTGCACATCCTGCACGCTTCCCTCAGCCGCTCCTTTGACCGTCGCCTGCGCCGCAGACGGCAAGAATACGAGCGCGGCGCAAGCGACAAAAAGAGCGGCATGAGCCAAGAGCCGACGCACCTTGTGCATCATTCTCCTTCCGGACATAACATCCCCCCATCCGCTTTCACGTCATAGATCTTCCAACCGTTGCGTCCCGCACGCTTCACATCGTAAAGCGCGGCGTCGGCTGCGAGGAAAAGTTCATCGTACGTTGTCCCATGCATCGGCGCCAGCGCAATGCCGATACTCACGGACAAAAGCGAGCGATCGTCGCGCACCTCAAGCTCCTGCGCCGCCGTCATGAGCTGCCGCGCATGACGCTCGACAGCGACGGGCGTCGTCACATTTGGCATGAGCACGGTGAACTCATCGCCGCCAAAGCGCCCGATATGATCCGACTGGCGGAAGATCGCGCGTACATCCTGTGCAAAGCGGCGCAGGACGGCGTCGCCCGCCTGATGACCATAAGTGTCGTTCATCTCCTTGAAATGGTCGAGATCCATGATGAAAAACGCATGGAATGCCCCCTCTTTCAAAGGACCGTCAAGCATCGCCTCACAGGCGGACTGAATCGCCTTCTTATTCAAAAGCCCCGTCAAGGGATCCAGTTCCGCTTCCTGCTTATAGATGTCACGCGCACGCATCAGCTTCTGCTGCTCCTCGATCGCCTTCTCCAGCTCCTCGTTCTTCGCGAGGAGCACATCCGCCTGATGTCTTTGCGTACGCGAACGCTCGATGAGGAACATCGCAATGAATATGGAAAGCAGAAGAATGACAGCGAGCGCCACCGTCTGCATGGGGTAACGCGCCGTGATGGCGGTCAGCGTCAAGCGCCCCATCATGTGCTCATTGACGATCTCCTGCACGCGCCGCGCATCGAGCTTCAAGATGCCCTTCGTCAAAACCGACTGAAGAACACGCGGCTGATGATCGGAAATCGCAATGCTCACAGGCAGCTCCGTCGAATAACTGGTAATGACGACGAGACTCGGATGCAGCGACAAAAGGCTGCTCTGCTGCAAAAAGAGCGACGGCAAGAGCGCGAAATCACAGCCGCCGTCGTCAAGCAGGCGCAGGCAGTCGGCAGGCTCGTCAAGCGGTACGATCTGCCAGTTCGGATGCTGTATATTCAGATAGGTACGCGCACCGTAAAACCAACGCGGCAGCGCAACGCGCGCCGACCCCATCGGGATCTCTCCCGTACCGCGCCGCACGACATAGGAAAAATCCTCTGAGGCAAACGTCGCCGTGAAGAAAAAGTCGCGCATCGACGGCAGATTGTTGTAAATGCAGAAGAAGAGATCTGCTTCGCCCTCGCGCAGCATTTTCAGTGCATGGTCGTTGTCCTCAGCACGCACGAAGCGAAAGTGCAGGTCGAGTTTTTCACCGATCGCCTGCAGGATGCTCGGATAAATGCCGTCGGGAACGCCATCTTCGAGACGTTCGCCGAAGAACGGCGAGTGCCCGCCGACATACGCGACGCGCAAGACAGGCGCGTTCGCCAAATACGCCGTCTCCTTGGCAGTAAAGCGCACGATCTGGCTCTGTGCACGATCGAGGAACACCTGCGTCAGATACGTTTCAAAACTGGGATTGACGGTCTCCGTATAGTAGACAAAATCGCTGAGGTTTTTGATCAGCCCCTCACGATGCTTCGCCGCGAGGAAGCAGGCGGGCAAGAGCGCTGTGCGCATCAGGAGCGTCTCGCCATCGCGCTGCTGCGTCGCGCGATTCGCGATGGCGTCGACTGCGCCGTTGGCAAGGGCTTGGTGCAGCTCGTCGGACGTCGCGTACTTCAAGATCTCCACCGTGATTCCTTCGTCGCGCAGGAGAGAAACGACAGCATAGTCATGAACCCCATCGGCTAAAACACCGATTCGCTTGCCGGATAATACAGAAGGATCCTGCACGTCCATCGTTGATCCTTCCTTCACATAGAGAGAAAGCACAGCAAATGCCGCATTGTTTATGCTGTAGGAGAAATCCTGCTGATCGTCCTGCCTATACTCCGCCGGAAAGTACAAATCAATGCGCCCTGCCCGCAGCATCTCACGAGCGCTCACTTCATCCAGCGGCACATACTCATACTGCCAGCCCGTATTGCGTGAAATCTCATCGAGATAACGCTTCGTATAGCTGAAAAGCAGCTGCTCGGGCGAACCGTCCGGAAACGCCGACACATCGGGGCAGCCCACGCGCAGCACAGTCGTCGAGTCCGTGGCAGAAGTGCTCCTGCCCGAAACGAACATCAACAGTAAGACAAGAAAAAATACCGCACCGCAGTACATGCCTCGTTTCAATTCCAACACCTCTTTTGCGGCTCCTGGACAAACCGCCTATGACACAATTTCTTACTGACTATAGTATAGCAGATTCTTCTCGAACTTTCACTATATAGCATAAAAATATCATGAGAAGCCGCTGCCAACGCTTGAAAAGAATATCGTATGCACAAAATTTCACCGGAAATGCCTAGAAAAAGCGCCGATAAATCAAAATCCTCCGCCACAGACCATTCATCTGTCTGCAGCGGAGGATTTCCTATACTTCTGTAAGGCGTGCGGACATATATACAACGTGCTTCTTTGCGGATACCATCGCAGGAAGCAGGCGAAAAACATCTCATGCTGCTTCATGCGGCGGCTGAACATATATCCTAAAAACTTCCTATAAGCGGCTTCAGTCGAGATCGGTTTCCTTTTTGAGAATCACGCCATCGGCAGCGCGCAGCTCATATTCGTACTCCATCGTGCCGCTCTTGAACTCGATGGAATAGACAAGCTCGCTCCTCTTCGTATGCAGTTCAAGCTCATAGCGATCGAGGTCATCCATCGAAAGATCCGCGTCCTCAAGCGCGATCCCCATCGCCTCTACGTCTTCGATCACATCGTAGTCGCTGATGAGGAGCTTCGTGCGCGTGTGCTTCCACGACTTTTCCCGCACGTCGATGATCTCGCCCGTCTTGGCGTCGAAGTCGATGTCCATGCCGCCCGCATTCGTTTCAAGCTCCACACGGTAAGTCGGCATATAGCCGCGTCCATCGAATTTGATCTCATAATTCGTGAGATCGCCCTCGCGAAGTCCCGATTCGGCAATCGCCTGAACCTTGATCGTATCGTAGCTCACAAAGTCGGCTGCCGACGCCTCAGCGACGGAAAAGAGCAGCGCATCCTTTCCGTGCACAGAAGGAGCGCTGAAACCAGCCGCCTGCTGTGCGGGCGCATGAAGCGCCGTCTGCCCCTCGAAAGCGCCTACGCCGAGCGCGGCAAGTGCGCCAAAAGTCAAGACCCCCGCCACGGGAACCGCCATCTGCCATTTCTTCATTTTTATCTTCTCCTCTCATTGTGTCCGTCTGTATTCCGGCTTCAACATGCTCAGTGTACCATGCCGCGCTAAAAGGACGATAACAAACAGATAAACAAAAGCTAAACTTTCGGCGGCAAACATGCAAGGATCCGCCGCCGCGCAAATCTTCAAGACAAGCGCACAGCCAACGGGCAAAACATACCGCCGCCAAATGCAGCGTCAAATCCAATGCGGCTCCGCATACGAGGGCGCGGCAGGCGGCATGAGGAACTCCGGCAGACCACGCGCATCATCCCAGTCTCCCCAACCATCCCACTCGCTAAAATCCTCCAAAATATCTTGACCGCTCCCGCCCATACCGACGCCGTCAGATCTGTCGGCTTTCTGCTTGGCGGCACGCCACGACTTGTCCTGCCAGCCGCCCTTCAAGCGGAGCAAAAAAGGCTCCGCCTCGCTCTTGCTGTTTGAGACGATATAATCCGAGATGCCGTTCGCATCATAGACGTCCCGCTTGCCGCGCAGATACAGAACGCAGACGAGCTGCGCCTTCTTGAGATCCGTCTCGCCCGACGGCAGATAGCAAAAGGCGATATCGCGCCAAGTGCCCTGTTCGCCAAAGCGCGCCACGTCGTAGATCTGCGCGATTTCGAGGAACAGCTCCGCCGCATCCGCGAGCTGCTTCTCATCCGTCAGAAAAACGGTATCGACGTCACCCTGATAGCCGAGATTCGCCGCCTTCTCCTCGGGCGTGATGAAGCGCAGACCGCGCTTTGCCGCACGCTTCTGCACCTCATCGTTGAGCCGATCGAGGCAGCGCTCAGGATAGTCGGTATAGTAGGAGCGTCCACCCGGCAGGATAATGAAGGGGATCGACGCATTGATGGGCGCGACCTTCGCATGAGCAGTAAAGGTGAAGTCGCGCTCCTTATCGCGGAAGGCGTAGTCGACCCTTTTCCACGGCTTATCTTTCGTCGCCGTCTCACCGAGATATTCAAGCTCGATGGGGAAATCGTACGCATCTTCGATCCTCTCGCGTACCTCGTACGCCGAATAAGGCTCGCTGTTTTCATCGCAGCCGCCTGTAAAAAAGTAATATATCCCATAAATTCCCAAACCCACGAAGAGGAAAAACGCCGCAAAGCCGATCGCAATCGCCAGCTGCGCATCCTTTGGTACCTTCATATACTCCCTCCTTGCACTGTTTGCTGATGGTTTTTCTTCATTATATATTTTCTTACGGTACAGCGTCAATATATGGCTTGCACAGCGCTTGAAAATATACGATCCGTTGTCAAGAATCTGCTTTTCACAAGCACACAAAAAGCCGCCAAAGAATGCTTTGGCGACTTTTCGTATGCTTTTTAGAAGGTCATGTTTACACCGCCGCGCCAGATTCTGCCGTCGTGGGCGAATTCAACACTTTCTCTGTCAAGGATGTTGTCAATGCCAAGGTAGGCACTGAAATGATCGTTGATCTTCTTATTAACGACAAGGTTTAAAACGCTGTCGGCATAGTTCTCTTCAGACAAATAGTAGCCTGAAATCCAATCGTTCCAAAGCGTCGCATCCCAGCCGTTCTTCTCATCGTCATAACTCAACTGCAGGCTGACCTTGTGATAGGCGCCTCCATCGATTCGCTTGTCCTTTCCATCACGCGCATCAAGATACGTGTAGAGACCGCGCACAGCGAAACCGTCCCCTATCTCCTGCTTCGCTTCAAACTCAAGACCTTGCATTGTCGCTTCTTTTTTATTCACCTGAACCATTCTGTAGATTTTTTTCATCCGATCTACTTTGGGAATCGAGGTGATCAAATCATCGACCTTATTGTGGAAATATGTAATCTTGCCGAAGGTTTTTCCCTTCTCCCACTCAAAACCAAGATCGAAATTCAGCGCTGTTTCCGGCTTTAAGTCCGGATTTCCTTGCAGCCAAAATACCCATCCCGGAGGCAGCCAACCGCTTGCCGGCATACCGGCCCAATCGAGGTAAAGCTCACTCGCCGTAGGTGCACGATACGCCGTACCGATGTTTGCCTTGAAGCGCAGCTCTTTATTGATCTTATATGTCGTACCGAGTTTACCGGTCACCTTATTGCCGAAGGAGCTGCTGTGATCCCAGCGCAGCGACGGAATGAGCAGCCAGTCAGGATGCACGAGCCACTCGTCCTGCACATAAAGAGCTGCGTAGTTCACCGAGCTTTTTCCAAGCCGCTGCGTGATGCCCTCACGAGAGAGATATGATACGGATTTATTGCCCTTTATGCGCGTGCCTGCATAATCTTCCTTGCGATACTCTCCACCGAAGGTCAGCAGATGATCTTTCGTCAGCTGCATGGAGCGCTTGCCATCAAAGATGAGGGAGTCGAAGGTCATATCATCAAAGCTAAGAAGCTTCCTATTCCCTCGGTTCCTCCGATCTTGTTCCTTATGAAAGTGCGTGTAGTAGACTTGCGCCTCATAGTCGCCGCGCTTGTCGCGCCCCGCATACTTGATGCCTGTCGATACGCGCACATGGTCATAATCTGCGCTTTGCACGCGCGATTCCTTCGCATAGAGATCTTCACCCAAATAGTTTGCGAAAACATCAAGCCATTTGTCCTCTGCTACATCCATACGACCTTCGATATTAAAGAAATACTTCTTGCCGTAAATATTGCTCTTAGCATCCGTGCCGCGCTCGCGATAATCCGAGCGTTTGAAGCTCGTTGAAATATTCCATTTTCCCTGCTTGCCCGTGTCGAAACGAACGCCGGCATCGTTGCGTCGGCTCGTCCAATCCGCCGTAACGATTGTTTTTTGCTCATCCGCTTTCTTGCGAATGATATTGATGACACCGCCAAGGGCTTCCGAACCGTAGAGCGAGCTTACCGCACCACGCACGATCTCAATGCGCTCGACATCGTCCATATTGATACGATCCATCTCATAGAAATTCGTCGTAGATCCTGTATCTTCCGTGCGCACACGCCGCCCATCAATCAGAATCAACGTATGATTCGTTTTCATGCCGCGAATGGATACTTGATTGCCCACCATGCCGTTTTCCATCAAGTCCAGACCGATGGCGAGCTGCAGCGCTTGGCGCACAGACTCTGCGCCCATCTTGTCGATGTCCTCGCGCGTGATGACTTCGACGGAACTTGGCGTTTCTTTGACTTCCTGCTTCGTCCTCGATGCCGTGACGACGACGGCGCCCGTTTTGATCGCTTTTCCGTCCTCGGGCTTTTTCTCCGCCGCATAGGCGGGGACAGTCATGGCAGCGAGAACGGCTGCCGTCAACAGCAGGCTCTTCTTCTTCGTGATTCTCTTCAGCATTACTCCATCTCCTTATCCTTGTATTCCTATGAGATATATAGATGCAAAGGCTATAAGGGAGCGCAAGCTACACGCACAAACGTCCACTTTGTGGACATTGTGCGCCGCCCTTACAGAAGCCTTGCCAATCGGTCTGCGCCTTCGGCTTGACCTCTTGGGGCTTCATGGTACACCGACACGCTCCCTAAAAGCCCAGACAAACCTTGGTTCTTTCTTGCGTATATCTTACTTCTTCGGGTACATGATGTCGGCAAGTACATCGAGTGCGTCCGCTGCGCGGATGCCTGGGTTGATGGCGAACAACTCGTAGGGCAGAACGTAGACGCGCCCGTTCTTTACGGCGTCAACATCCGCCCATGCGGCATTGTCCTGCAGGTCGCGGCGCATCTTCGGCTCAAGCGTTTCCGTCGGGCCGTGTACGATCGCGAGGATGATGGAAGGGTTCTCACGCGCGACGAATTCCATAGAAAGCGGCAAATATGCGCCGTCGCCCGATGCGCGGTCAGCGATGTTGCCACCGCCGAGCAGCTCGATAAGTCCGCCCGTGAAGCATTTCGCCGTACCCATGTTGAAGCTCTCAGGCGAGCCGAATACGAGCAGCGTCTTGGGCGGCGCGCTTCCGGCAGCACGCTTTTCGACCTCGGCGAGCTTGTCCTTGATCGTCTGCACTTCTTTTTCGGCTCGTTCTTCGTCATCGGTGAGCTTGCCATAGAAGGAAAGCGCACTAAAGAGCGAGGGGACGTCGTCGAGGGCTTGGATGTAGATAGGCACGCCTGCATCACTGAGCGTATTTTCGAGGTCGATATGGAACGGTACATTCGTGCCGATGACGAGATCCGGCTGCAGCGAAAGAATCTTCTCCACATTCGGCTGATGAATGATGCCGACTTCCTCGGCGTTTGCCGTCTTTTCCACGACCGTCGGAGACAATGCCTGTGAACTGGGCTTTCCAACGACGGCTTGTGCGCCGCCCGCCGCAACGAAAAGGTCAAGATTCGAGGCGTTCAGGATGACGACACGCTTCGGATGCGCGGGCAGCGTGACTTCGCGCCCCATGCTGTCCGTCACCGTCAGTTCTTTCGGCTGAGACGCTTCCTGCGTGCGCGGCGTGAAGATCAGTACGATGACTGCCGCGAGGCAAAGAAACGCAACGCCTATACCAATTTTTCTCATAGAAACCTCCTGATCTGTAAGGAAACGCTGATAAAATGAAGTTGCCCAGATTTGCACAGATGCGCTGTGCCTATAGCGGTCAACGTCAGCCAATCATGCGGCGCGCTTCGCGCTTGCATTCTTGGGACGTTTTCGCATACGAGCCGTTGCCCAATCGCCTGCGTCCTTCGGACTTGCCTCTTGGACGGCTCAGTAAGGAGACAAACCGCAGGCGTAGCAGTGCTACGTCGAGGATTTGTCGACGACGAGAGGACAGTGCAGATGTGTGAAGATGGGCGGCTGAATTTATCAGTGGTTCCGCAAGCTCTTGATACCAAATCTAAAACTCCTGATACCGTTTCATGCGCCACACGCCCCAACTGAAGGCAATCGCTGTCAGAAGGGCAAGCAGCACGAACGATGAGAGTGCGCCGCCGTCCCAGCCGTCCGCCTGCAAAAGCGCGTTCGTGTGCGCGAGCGGCAGGAGTGCGACGAGCCGCCGCACGATCTCGGGCAGGTTCGCGATGGGGAAGAAGGAGCCGCAGAAGAACGTCATCGGGGTGATGAAGAAATTGATGATGATGGAGAACTGCTCCTGCCCACGAATGGAAAGCCCGACGGCGACGCCGAACGCCGCAAAGCAGAACGCCGTGAGGACAAGCCCGAGAAAGCCTGGCAAAGCGAGCAGCCGAATGCCGAAAAAGAGCCACGCGGCGAGAAATACCGCCGCTCCCGCGAGAATCGCACGCAGCGCACCGGCAAGCGCGATGCCGAATACGATAGACGCATCGCCGACGGGGCTCATGCGCAGCACGGAAAACGTACGGTAATAGAAGCGTGCTGCGCTGACGGAGATCGACGTTTGCTGGAAGCCGTTCATCATGACGGTGATGGCGAGCATCCCCTTCGCGAGATAGGCGATATATCCTCCCGTGACTTCAACGGCATTGCCAAGTCCCCAGCCGAATGCCAGAAGATAGATCATCGGAAAGAGCAGACCCGAAAAGAGATAGCCCAGACCGCCGATACGATGCACGAGCATCGCCATCTCACGCCGAAAGACCGGCCAGAAAGCGAATGGTATCACGGACAGCCCTCCTCATGCGAAAGGCGCAGGAACGCCTGCTCCAAATCCTTCGCATCGCCCGCCGCCGCGCGTATGCCCGCCGCCGTATCGACGGCGCGCAGCCTGCCCGCGCGTAAGAAGGCGATCTGATCGCAAAGGCTTTCGGCTTCTTCCATATAGTGCGTCGTGAGGAGCAGCGTCTTGCCCGCTTCGCGCAGCTCGCGAATCAGCGCCCAGATCTCCTGCCGAAGATCGGGATCCAGTCCCACGCTCGGCTCGTCGAGAAGCAATACGGCGGGATCGGTCATCGCAGCGCGTGCGATGACCGCGCGGCGCTTCATGCCGCCCGAGATTTCTTCGGGACGCTTATCGAGGAAGTCCGTGAGATGATACCGATTCGCCGTCTGTTGAACCGATGCTTTTGCATCTGTGATACCATACAGACGCGCATAGGCGAGCAGGCTCTCACCGACGGTCAGCTCGCTCTCCAAGGTATTCTCCTGCGGCACAAGTCCGATGAGCCGACGAAAGCGCACGCTGCGCTTCGCCGCATCCTCACCGCATACGCGAATCGTACCCGCATCGGGTCGCGCCAACCCTGCGACAAGCCGAATGAGCGTCGTCTTGCCTGCACCGTTTGGCCCCAATAGCCCCAAGACCGTGCCGGCGGCAACGTCGAGCGTCACATCTTCAAGGATCGTCTTACCCTTGCGGCTGCACGAAACGCCCAGTATCGTGATCGCCGCGCTGCTGTCCGCGCTCATACGGCAGCCGCCCTTTCTGCGACGCGCTCGGGCAGACAGAGCTTCGTTCGCCTGCCTGCGATCGTCACATCGCGCACGATGCTCTCGACGCCATACAGCTCGCGCACGAGCTCTTCGGTAAAGACTGCATCGGGGGCGCCGTCCGCGAGCACGCGCCCTTCATGAATGGCGATGATATGATGACTGTACCGCACGGCTTGATTGAGATCGTGCAGCACCATGACGACGGTCAGACCCAAAGACGCATGAAGATTTTCCACAAGCTCCATGAGCGCGAGCTGATGCCGAATGTCGAGATATGTCGTCGGCTCGTCGAGGAGCAGCACTTCCGGCTGCTGTGCAAGCGCCATAGCGAGCCGCGCACGCTGACGCTCACCGCCGGAGAGGGCAAGGATCGGACGCTGGGCGAACTTTTCCATCCCCGTGCGCGCCAGAGCCGCGCGACAGGCATCGCCATCCGCCTTGGAAAAGGAGTCCCAGAACTTTCGGTGCGGCAGCCGCCCCATGCGCACAAGCTCCATGACCGTGATGTCGCCCGGCGGCTCGGCGCTCTGCGGCAGGAACGCGACTTTTTGCGCGACGGCGCGTTCCGTCTTTTTCCACAAATCTTCTCCCAAGAACTCGACGCGCCCCGCGCTCGGCTTGAGAAGCCGCGCCAGCGCCTTCAACAGCGTCGATTTGCCCGAGCCGTTCGGCCCGATGATCGCCGTGATCTCTGCACGTCGAATGACCGCATCGACTGCATGGACGATCTCCGCTTTGCCGTAGCCGAGCGAAAGGCCGTATGCCTTTAGAACCTCCGTCATTCGCTTCACCTCCTTCGCAGTCCTTTTTTGAGCAGATAAAGGAAGAACGGCGCCCCCAAGAACGACATGAATACGCCGACCGGTATTTCAATCGGTGCAAAGGCAATGCGCGCTGCGGCATCTGCACCTGCGACAAGCACCGCACCCCAGATCGCGGCAGCGGGCAGCAGATAGTCGAAGTCCGAGCCGGTCAAGAGGCGCACCATGTGCGGCACGACAAGTCCGACGAAGCCGAGCATCCCCGCTGCGCTGACCGCCGACGCTGCCAAGAGCGCCGCCAGCAAAAGCAGCACGACACGCGCACGCGCCACATTGACGCCGAGGCTCCTCGCTGTCTCTTCGCCAAGCTGCAGGGCGTTGAGCCAGCGGCTGCCCAGGAGCGTGCCGGCGATGCCGACGAGGGTGTAGGGCAAGACCATTTCCACATGATGCCAACTGCGCCCTGCAAAGCCGCCCGCCATCCAATTCACCGTTCCCTGCACGCGGTCGGAGTAAAAGACCATCAGCGCTGTCATCGCACCGCCGAAGAACGCCGCGATAGCGACGCCTGCAAGAACCATGCGCATGGGATCGACACCGTTCTCCCACGACAGTGCAAAGACGAGCGCGACGGCGATCATCGCGCCGACAAACGCGCCGAGCGGCACAAACTTGACCTCTGCAGGGAAAAGAATCATGATGCACATGGCGGTCAGCCCTGCGCCCGCCGACACGCCGATGATGCCGGGATCGGCAAGCGGGTTCTTCAAGATCCCCTGCAGGATACAGCCCGCAAGTGCGAGATTGATGCCCGTCAGCGCACCCGTAATGATGCGTGGCAGACGAATGTGATAGAGAATACGATAGTCCTCGGGTGCACCGTTGCCCATGAGCGTCGGCACGATTGTCTCAGGCGCGATATGCACCGCCCCTGCCGAAGCGCTGACGATGAGCGCAAGGACGAGTGCGGCAAGTCCAAGGATGATCGCAAGCCGTCGCTTGTGCGCACGCGGATGTACCTCTGTTGGAAGAATTTCCTCTGATGCTTCCATTACGTCACTCCATTCATATATATTATTATTCTCATTTATTTCAGAAAAGAAAAGGAAGCCGTAAAACGAACTTCCTATTTAATATTTTCATATTTAATAATTATTATCATTTATCGTTAGTATTCTACTACATGAAAGTTTTCCTTGTCAATGCCTTTTTTTATGAGAAATTTCTTTGTTTTAGGAAAGCACCGGATGAGAAGCCAAAAGGGGCTATCGCACATAAATCATGCGCCCCAGCCCCTTTTCATACACAAAAAATGCCTCCGCCCCAGCAAAAGCGCATCGAAGGCGTTTATAACGGATATCGTACGCCATTCGAAGCGAGATATCCGACATAAGGTGATCGGACACTCGTGTTACCAAAACGCTTGGCCACAACATCCAATCTCTTCTGCGGTTTCACCGGAAACTTTGCCGAAGCATATCACGGCGAAAAAACGACCGTGACGGTCTCGCCCGGATCGATGACGCTGTAGGCAGGAGCGCTCTGGTAGCTCGCTCTGCCGGATCCTTCGGCTTCGAGCGTCACGCCGATCGCCGCGAGTTTTTCCGCCGCCTCGCGAATCGTCAGCCCGTCGAGATCGGGCATGACGACCTTGCCGCTCGGCACGACGTCGGGCAGTCGCGGCTTTTTCTTCGGCGGCGCCTGCGCTTCCTTCTGCGCACGCTTTTCATCCATCTCGATGAAAGGATCGCTCGACGGCTCGATGTGCATATAGCGGAACACCTGCGAGAAAATCGCCCCCGCAACGGGCGCTGCGATCTGTCCGCCGTAGAAATTGCCGCCCGTCGGATCGTCCAAGATGACGAGTACGACGAGCTTCGGATCGTCGATGGGCGCGAAGCCGCAGAACGATGCGATGTAGTGTCCATCCATATAGCCTGCGCCATTCGGACGAATCTTCTGCGCCGTGCCCGTCTTACCGCCGATGCGATAGCCTTTGACCTGCGCTTTTTGTCCGCCGCCCGCTGTGACTACCTGCTCCAAAAGCCCGACGAGCGTTTTCGTCGTCGCCGACTGCAGGACGCGGCGCACCTCATCGCGCTTCGTCTGAAGATAGAGCGAGCCGTCGGCGTTATGAATCTCCTTGACGATGTGCGGCTTCAAGAGAATGCCGTCGTTGGCGATCGCCGCCATCGCCGCCACGAGCTGCAGCGGCGTCACGGCGATGCTCTGTCCGATCGCCATCGTCGCCATATCTGAATCGCGCATGTTCTCCGGCTCAAAGAGGATGCCGCTCTCCTCTGCCGGCAGCTCGACGCCCGTCGGCTCGCCGAAGCCGAAGAGCTTCGCGTACTTCGTAAGTCTCTCGGCGCCGAGATCGAGACCGACGAGAGCGAATCCTGTATTGAGAGAGTTCTTGACAACATCGGTGAACGTCACCGTGCCGAAGCTCTCACCGTTCCAGTTCTGTATGCGCCGGCCCGAGACCATGACATGCCCGGGATCGACGAAGATCTGATTCGGCGTGACGATATTCTCTTCGAGCGCCGCACCTGCCACGATGGATTTGAACGTCGAGCCAGGCTCATATATCGAGGAAACGGCGAGATTTTTCCATGTCTCACTCGAATACTTGTCAAACTCGTTCGGGTTGTACGAGGGGCGCATGGCGAGCGCAAGGATATTGCCCGTCTTGGGATCCATGACGATCGCCGTCGCGTGCTGCGGCGCGTTCTCTGCCATCGCACGGTCAAGCTCCTGCTCCACAATGAACTGGATGTTGCTGTCGAGCGTCAGCGTCACCGTCTTGCAGCGGTCGCCTGTGTAAGTATCCTGCCGGAAGAGCGAGCTTAGAATCGGTCGGCTCTTCATATCCGTCAAGATGAAATTTTCCTCTTCCACACCTTTTATCATGCTGTCAAACTGCTGCTCGATACCGTCAAGCCCCTTATCGTCCGTACCGACGAAGCCAAGGACGTTCGCGGCGAGTACGTCGTTCGGATAGTAGCGCTTCGCCTCATCGCGAAAACCTAAGCAGTCGCTGTAAGACTTCTCCCGAATGAGAACCTTCACAGCGTCCGACATCTCCGGCTCCATGCGCCGCTTGACCCAGACGAAGCCGCCGCCCTGCGCAATATCTTCGAGGATGTCGCTCTCACTCAAGCCGATGATCGGCGCAAGGTCAGCGGCAAGCGCCGCTGCGTCCCCCACATGGCTCGGGTCGACGAAAAGCGACTTCGTCATCATCGAGACGGCAAGCTCTCTGCCGTTTGCATCGAGAATCCTGCCGCGCGGCGACTGCGCCACGCGCTCTTCGCCCGACTGTATGCGCACGCGCTCCGCCATCTCCGCGCCCTTGACGATCTGCACCCAGCCGTAGCGGCAAAGCGTCAGAAAGAACACGCCGAGCACGAGGAGCACCGTGATCTGCACGTTGTCACGCACACGCCGCCTGCGCTTTTCGACGCGCTCCGCCTTATTTTTCACGTTCAAGCTGAAAACCCCTTGTCGTTTTTTTCTATTATAGCATACGAGATAAGGTTTTAGGACATATACGGAGAAGAAAGACTCTTTTTATATACCTGTTTGACATGTATACGAAAAACAGCTATACTATTCGTATGATAAAAAATTTTGCCAGTAAGGAAACAGAAAAAATATATCATCAGCGCTTTTCTGCAAAGCTCCCGCAAAGCATTCAGAAAATTGCCCTTCGCAAATTGATCATGCTCGATAATGCCTCCTGTCTGGAAGATCTGCGTGTTCCTCCCGCCAATCGTTTGGAGCAGCTTGGCGGCGATCGACAGGGACAATACAGCATTCGTATCAATCAACAATATCGTATCTGCTTCCGCTTGGAAGGCAAAGACTCTATATCTGATGTCGAAATCGTAGATTACCATACCTGAACGGAGGAATAGAAATGCGTCTTATCGATACGCCAAAAATCAGTGAGATTCTCACCGAAGAGTTTATGGAGCCGTTGGGGATTTCCGCCTATCGCCTTGCCAAGGATATACACGTTCCCGTTTCACGGATTCAAGAAATTATCAAAGACAAGCGAGCGATCTCTGTGGATACATCATTGCGTCTCAGCAAATATTTCGGCGTTTCCGAACGCTACTTCCTTGACTTGCAAAACGACATCGCTGTACGGGAAACAAAAATCCGTCTGCAAAACGAACTTGAAACCATCCCTCGCCGACTCGCATGATGCCGCAAAAAGGGATGCACCTGCATCAGAATCGACGCAGGTGCATCCCTTTCTTTATGCGCTTCCCCAAATCACCAATGATACTTCTCGCCGCGGTTGATCTTGAAGGCGCGATAGACTTGCTCATAGAGCAGAAGCCGCACCATCTGATGCGTGAAGGTCATCGGCGAAAACGAGAGTCGAAGGTCGGCGCGCTTTCGCACCGCCGCGGAAATACCGAACGCGCCGCCGATGAGAAATGTGAGGTCGCTCTTCCCTTGAAGCGCGAGAGCGGCGATCTTTTCTGCAAGCGCTTCTGAGGAAAGAAGCTCCCCGCTCACATCGAGCACGATGAGAAAGCTCTTTTCCGGCACGAGGCGCAAGAGGTTCGCGCCTTCTTTTTTCAGCGCATCCTCTTTTTCTGCCTCGGACGGGCTTTCCGGCATACGCTCCTCGCGCGTTTCGATCAGCTCTACGGAAGCGAAGGGGGAAAGACGCTTCTCATACTCCGCGACGCCTTGGAGCAGATACTTTTCCTTGAGCTTGCCGACCGCCAGAATGCGTATCTTCATCGGTTCGACTGCGGCACCTCCTTGAGCGTCGCCGTCAGCGTTTGCTGCTTGCCGTTTCGCTCAATGACGAGTTTGACTTTATCGCCGACTTTATGCTCCGCGACAGCCGCCCGAAGTTCCGCGACCGTATTCGTCTCTGTATTGTCAACCTTCAAGATCAGATCGCCGCGCTCGACGCCCGCCTGATGCGCCGGTCCGCCGAGTTCAAGATGCTCGACGTAGACGCCCTTTTCCGCGTTCAGCGTGTAGCCGGCGCGCGACGCCGTCTCCTTGTCGAAGATGCCCACGCCGAGGTAGGGGCGCACGACGTAGCCGTTCGTCAGAAGCTGATCGATGATCTCCTGCACCGTGTTGATCGGGATGGAAAAACCGATGCCTTCGACGCCGTTCGCTGAGATCTTCGCACTGTTGATGCCGACGACTTCGCCGTCCGCGTTGACGAGTGCGCCGCCCGAGTTGCCGGGGCTGATCGCCGCATCCGTCTGGATGAGCTTCAGGCGGCGCTCACTGATGTCGAGCGTGCGGTTCAGCGCACTGATGACGCCCGCCGTCACCGTGCCTTGGAACTCAAGCCCCATCGGGTTGCCGATGGCGATGGCAGGCTCGCCGACGACGAGATCATCCGAATTGCCGAACTTCGCCGTCGGCAGCCCCGTCGCATCGACCTTCACGACGGCGATGTCCGTAAGCTCGTCGGCACCCACAAGTGTCCCCTTGAACGTGCGTCCGTCCGGAAGCGATACGGTGATCTCCTTCGCTCCTTGAATGACGTGATTGTTCGTGACGATGTAGCCGTCGCTCCTGAAAATGACGCCCGAACCGACGCCCTCCGTCTCAACCGGCATATTGAACCAATCGCGCACGATCGTCTTATTCGTAATGCCGACGACGGCGGGGCCTACCGAGCGAGCCGCACGCACCGCAGGCGTATTGCGCGCATCCGACAGCGGCTTCTGACTCGCCGCCTGCTCGATGGCGATATCGCCCGAGACGGAATTGTCCTTGCTCTTCGCCGTGCTGTCCGAGCAGCCGGCAAAGAGTACGGCGCCGACGACAAAGACGCCGATCATACCCGCGAGCGGCTTCTTCTTTCGATTCCAAAAACATGTCATGCAAATTCCTCCTCCATTCCCGAGGTTCTGCGGCGCATCTTTTCTTCGCGCCGCTGTAAAGCCATTATAGCACGGATTACACGTTTCGCAAGGGTATCGCGCGAGTTTCAGCAAACTGTAACATAGCCGCCGAAGCAAAGAGAAAACGCCCGCCAAAAGCGAGCGTTTTCCTTTTGCCTGCGATCGGATCTCAAAGCTTAAATTTCGCAACGCCTTCCTGAAGATCCTGCGCAAGATCGGCGAGCGTGTGGCTCGCGGCGGCGATTTCTTCGGCGGACGCCGCCTGCTCCTCGGAGACGGCGGATACGTCCGTCGCCTTCTGCTGCACCGCCTGCGAGAGCTCGCTGACCTGCTGCACCGTATCGACCGTGCTCTTGCAGTCCTTTTCGAGCATCCCTGTGATCGTCGTGACCTTGCCGACCTGCTCAATCAGCGCACGAATCGACTCCGCAATGCTTGCAAACTTCTCATCCGCAGCCTGCACATCGCCGACATTCGCCTTGACTTCGCTCGCCTGCGTTTTCGTCAGTGAGAACGCGCTCTCGATCTGCGCGGCGTTCTTGCCGATGACCGTGCTGATCTCCTGCGCCGCCTGCTCGCTCTGCTCGGCGAGCTTTCTGACTTCGTCGGCGACCACAGCGAAGCCCTTTCCCTGCTCGCCCGCACGCGCCGCTTCGATCGCCGCATTCAAGGCGAGCAGCTTCGTCTGACCGGAGATGTTCGTGATGACCTCATTGATCTCCGCGATATTCTTCGAACCGTCGTAAAGATTCTGCACGGCATCGCCGACCTTGACAGAGTTCGCTGCAAGATTTTCTACGCCGGCGACCGCCTTTTCAAGCGCCACCCGACCTTCCTGCGTCGCCTTTTCCGTCGTCTGTGCCACTCGCGTCGAGGCATCGACGACCTTGGCAATACTCTGCGTCTGTTCTCCCATATTGTGCGCGACTTCGTTCGCCATCTCCACGATGTCGTTTTGATGCGCCGCACGCTCGGCGATGTCGATGACGGCTTCCGCCGCCGCCTGTGACGCATTCGCCGTCTGCGTCGAGCTTGCCGTCAGCTCCTCCGACGAGGCAAGCACCTGCTCGGCAGCCTTCGATGTATCCTCGACCATCTTGCGAAGCGTCGCAAGCATCTCGCTTGAGCTGTTTTGCAGAACGCCGATCTCATCGACGCGGCCGCTCTTCACCAGCTTGTGCGTGAGATCTCCCTTGGCGATGAAGCTCATCGCTTCGGACAGGATCTCGATCGGAGAAATCATGCCGGAAAGGAAATAATAGGTGATGCCGCCCAAAAGCGCCAGGGCAGCCAGGCTGATGACAAAAATCGCATACGACATCCGCGTAACCGCCGCAAAAGCCTCGTCTTTCGGCACCTCAATGACGATGTGCCAATCCGTCGAAGGAATCGGCATCGCCTGATAGAACTTCGATACGCCGCCAAACTCCGCCTCGAACGCCTGCGGCTCCTTCGCGGTAAATTTCGCCGCCAGATCCTTATGCGCACCGCCGTCCATCTCATTGAGCGGCGGATCGTCAAACGTGAACTTCTTATGATAGATGAACTCGCTTGACGGACCCAGCACGAAGAGCGTCCCATGCTCGCCGACCTTTACATCCTGTAAGATGCTCGTCATATCATCGACGGAAACATCCATGCCGATGACGGCGACGACCGCGCCGTTCTTGCGGATCGCCTTGCTGACCGTCATGACCCGCGTCTTACCCAGATCCGACTGATAGACCTCGGAAAGCACCGCCTCATTGGAATCGACGGCTTGCTTATACCACGGACGTGTGCGCGGATCAAAGCCGTCCGAAGAAGCGTCCTTCGCTACGAAACTTCCGTCAGGAAATCCCACATAGAAATCAAACACGTCCTCGCGTGCCGAGAGGTCATAAACCACCTGCTGCAGCTGCTCTCCCTGCGGCATACCGTCCTCCCAGTCTTGCACGATGGTTTCTACCATAGCGCGCTTTTCCTGGACGCTGCCGCTAAGCTCCGCTGCATAGCGAGCCGCACGCTGTTCCATAGCGACCTCCAGCGACTCCTTCAAGCCGGAACTTGCCATAAAATAAATGATTGTACCCATGAGAACAAAAATGACGATGAGCGGTATGCCTATGCTCAAGAGCATCTTCGGTTTGAGCTTCATTTCTTCTTCCTCCCTGCTGCTTATGTCCGTGCATGTCTCCTGCACGCGGAAAGGAACCGCAACGGCGATTCCTCTCCCTCTTCTAGCCTATCGTCAAATCTCCTGCAAGGCCGTCAAATTCTCATCCATTTTTCATTTATCTTAGTACTATGTCCAAAAATCAGACATTTCTACATGGGCGTAAAAGTAACTCATGCCTCTCTGCGTGACGGCTGAACATATGTCCTGAAAGTTTACCTATCCGCTTTCCCTCAAAGCCGGAACTTCGCAACGCCCGCTTGCAGCTCCTGCGCAAGATCCGCAAGCGTATGACTTGCGGCGGCGATCTCCTCGGCGGACGCCGCCTGCTCTTCGGAGACGGCGGACACATCCGTCGCTTTTTGCTGCACCGCATGTGACAGTTCGCTGACCTTTTCCACCGTATCGACCGTACTTTTGCAGTCCTTTTCGAGCGCTCCCGTGATCGTCGTGACTTTGCTGACCTGCTCGATCAATGCGCGGATGGCTTCCGCGATACTCGCGAACTTCTCATCAGCGGCGCCGACTTCCTCCACACTCTCCCGGACTTCTTCATCCTGCGCTTTCGTCAGCGAGAACGCACTCTCGATCTGCGCAGAGTTCTTGGCGATGACCGCACTGATCTCCTGCGCCGCCTGCTCGCTCTGCTCGGCAAGCTTTCTGACTTCGTCGGCGACCACGGCGAAGCCCTTGCCCTGCTCGCCCGCACGCGCCGCTTCGATCGCCGCATTCAAGGCGAGCAGTTTCGTCTGACCTGCAATGCTCGTGATAAGCTCGTTGATCTCCGCGATGTTTTTCGAGCCGTCGTAGAGGTTCTGCACAGCGTCGCCGACCTCACGGGAGTTCGCCGCGAGACTGTCGACGCCGGCGACCGCCTTTTCGAGCACTTTGCGGCCTTCGCGCGTCGCCTCGGCTGTCGTCTCTGCGACCTTCGTCGAGTTGTCCACAGCCGCTGCAATCTCCTGCGTCTGTTTGCCCATATTGTGCGCGACCTCGTTCGCCATCTCCACGATGTCGTTCTGCTCTGCAGCGCGTTCGGCGATGTCGATGACAGCTTCTGCCGCCGCCTGCGAGGCGTTCGCCGTCTGCGTCGAGCTTGCCGTCAGCGCCTCCGACGATGCAAGCACCTGATCGGCGGCTTTCGAGGTATCCGCGACCATCTTCCGCAGCGTCGAAAGCATCTCGCCCGCACTTTCCTGCAAGACGCCGATCTCATCGGCACGGTCGCTTTTCGGCACCTTATGCGTAAGATCCCCCTTGGCGATGAAGCTCATCGTCTCAGACAACACCTCGATGGGAGAGATCATGCCCGTCAGGAAATAGTAGGTAATGCCGCACAAAAGGGCAAGCGCCAACAAACAAATAACAATCGTCGCATAGAGCATTTTCGTCGCCGAAGCAAACGCTTCCGACTGCGGCACCTCAATGACGACATGCCAGCCCGTCGAGGCGATCGGCACCGTCTGATAAAACTTCTGCACACCTTCGAACTCTGCCTCGATCATTTGCGGCTTATCCGACATGAACTTAGCCGCCAGCTCCTTATACTTGCCGCCGCCCATCTCCGCAAGCGGCGCGTCATCAAGCTGAAACTTCTTATGATAGATGAACTCACTCGCGGGACCTAAGACAGCGATCGAGCCATGTTCACCGACCTTGACGTCCTTGAGCATTCCCGTCAGAGATTCCACCGAAACATCCGTGCCGATGACGGCGATAAGCTCTCCGTTGTGACGCACTGCCTTGCTCAGTGTCACGATGATCGCGCCGTCCGCAGCATTCTTATAGACATCGGAAAACACCACACCGTCTGCTGCAGCAGCGCTCTTGTACCAATCGCGCGTACGCGGATCCCATGTAGGCGGATACTCTTGGCTCGTCACATGAGAGCCGTCGGGACGTCCGATAAGGAAGCCGTAGACGCCGTTGCAGCGACCCAGATCATCGACCGTCCCCTGCAATGCCGCATTGTCGGGCATACCGTCCGCCCAGCTCTTGCCAAGAGCCGTCAGAAAAGCCGCCTGTTCTCGAATATTGCCGTCAATCTCCTCGGCGTAGTGATCCGCACGCTGCTCCATGCTGACCTCGGTCGCCGCTTTGAGACCCGTGCTCGCCATCATATCAATGACAGCGCCCATGACGATAAAAACAATGAGCAGCGGGATACCGATACCCATCAGCATCTTAGGTTTAAGTTTCATCTTCATATCCTCCTTATCGAATAGCAAAAACCTCATATCAGCCACTTAATCGCCGGAAAAAGGGACATGCAGCTGTTTATCTCTTATATTTTTCTACTCTTTTATCGTATTTTTCACATTTTCCCCTAAGAAATTCCCTTTATTTTTACTATGAACCCCCAAGAAGTCAAGCCCGAAGGGCGCAGACTGATTGGCTAGGTTTCTGTAAGGCATGCGGACATATATCCCGAAAGGTTCCTCTGTGTTCTTCCTTTATTTTGGCAAAATGAAACGACCGCACACCAGCCCGCTCCGGCTTGTGTACGGTCGTTTCATGTGTCGCCATGCTGCATATCCGCCGCAATCAAAATTGCCGACAACACTCAATGAAGGACGTCTCTCCCGCCGCTCTCTTTCAAAAACAGGTGCTTCTGCGGTATCAGCTCGGCAGCCAGAGCCGCCATCTCAAGCGCCTCCAGTCGCGCGTCGATATACGCCGTACCTCGCCGCATCTCCTGCGTCATGCGACAGGCTTTCTGCGTCTCCTTCTCCAGCGCAGAGATCTGCCCGCGCATCTCTTCGTAGTGCGCATTGAACGCCGCAAAACGCGCATCGAGGTCAGCAAACCGACGGTCAAGCGCCGCAAAATGTGCATCAAACTCTGCAAGTTTCTCATCCATCGCAGCAAGCTTCTGTGCGCCGTTTGCAAGACGCACACTCACACAGCGAACATCCCCGTCAAGCTCCTCTATACCATCCTGTGTACATTCGTGCATTTTTTCTCTTGCTTTCATTCTTTTCCCTCCGACACCATTATACCACGACTTTTCTCCCTAGTCCATGATGTTTTCGGCGGAAATAAGAAAAAAACCACCATTTTCTCCAATAATGAGAACAAATAGCAGTTTTTCAATGGAAAATCAGCATAATCAAGCCGCCGACCGTCGGCATCGCCACGATGGCAGCCTTCAAAAGCGGACGCGGAGCGAGATGTGTGCATTTTGCTCCGACGAAAGCCCCTATCATTAGGCCCAAAAGCGTCTGCATGAAAATATTGAAGTCGAGCCTCCCGTTCAGCATATAGCCCAGCCCGCCCGCTGCCGAAATCGGCAGAATGACCATCATACAAGTGCCGATCGACTGCAGAAGCGGCACGCCAAACACACAGAGCAGCGTGAGCTGGATAAACGCCGCCGCACCGATGCCGAACGCCCCCGACAAGAAGCCGTTGATGAAGCCGAGCAAAACCCCATAGATGACGAGCTTCTTCCCCGCAAGCATCGACTCGCGCACATGGAAAAAGCGATCGAGGAAATCGGCGCGATAGACCTTCATATAGAGGGTGAACGCCGACAGAAGCAGCATCAGCGCCGTCATGAAGCCAAGCTCTTCGGACGGCATCACGTTCGACACCTCCGCGCCCAAAAGTGCGCCTAAGACGCCGCCCGCGCCAAGCGCCGCGCCCGTCTTTACAACGACCTCGCCCTCGCGGAAGTGGCTGACCGCGCCCGAAATCATCGTGAACACCATCGAAGCGAGCGCGACGCCGAGCGCCGTATGAATCGGCACGCCAAAGCCAACGGTCAAGAGCGTGATGACGACGCCCGCGCCGCCCGCGCCGACGAAGCCGATAAGCGCTCCCAAAAACAGCATCGAGAGGAAGATCATCGTCCTTCCTCCACATCCTCCGTCAACGGATGCTGCCCGAGCATCGTCGTCAAATTATCACGCGTGAAACGATATGCAGGCGACGAAAAGTCCTGCGTCGCATCGTAGTGGTTCGACTGCGCACACAAGATCCCGGCGACAGTATCGTAAATCATGTCGTTCGTGAAATACTGACTCTCATGGTTTCGAAGCGTCTCCAAGACCTGCGGCTCCGCCGCCTGATACGCAGGCGAGAGGTAGACGAACATCGGGATGCGCACCATGTGGAAGTTGAACACATCGGGATTATGCGAGATCTCAAGATCCTCGCCATGATCGGAGAAATAAACCATCGCCTGCAAATTCAGATGATCGCGCGCATACTCAAAGACGCGGCGCAAATTGTCGTCCGTATAGAGAATACTGTTCGCATACGACTCAGCATTCGTAGCCGCGCCGCCCGCCTCGTTGACCCAGCGGCTGAACGACGCCGGATAGCGGTTGTTGTAGTAGATGTGGCTGCCCATGATATGCAGTACGATGAAGTTGTTCCTCGTCGGATCGATTTGCGGCAGATACGCCAGAAGATTTTCATCATACTTCTCCGTGAAGAGGTACGAGTCGTCAACCCACTCCGCACGATCCGCCGTCTTTGCAACGAGCGTGATCGCGCTGTCGTACTGCCCGTAGCGGCCTTGGTTGCTGAACCAGTATGTATCGTAGCCCGCCTTCTTCGCCACGTCAATGAGCGACGTCGAGTTGTAAAACTCCTTGTCGTTGTACTGACTCTGTTCCGTCAGCGCACGCTGCAAGACAGGCACCGTCTGCGACCAGCAGGAATACACATGGCGAAACACGACGAAATCGGGATCTTTCATGCGTGCATCGAGCCACGGCGTATCATCGTAAGGAAAGCTCGGCGTGTACGCCTTCATAAACGTGCGCGACGCCGACTCGCCAATGACGACGATCACCGTGCCCGGAGCCTTGGCAGAAAGCACATTCTCGGGCGCATCGAGCCTGAGATCAGCAAACCGCTCATCATGGTGCGCACCATATTCCTGCGTCTCGGCGACATATGCAGAGACTTCCTTCCAACTCAAAACAATCGAAGTCTCCGGGAACACGAAAAACGGAATGTAGACAGCCAGAACGAGCGTGAGCAACGAAAGCGCCGCCCGCTTGCCCGCCGTCAGAGGCTGCGCCGCCAGATGACGCGCCTGACGCATATTGCCGCGATAACAGAGCCACAAAAACAGCAAAAAGGCGAACACAATGCCGACCATCGCCGGAATGCCAAGCATTGCCTCCATGAAATCGACACTCTCGTCGGGATTCGTCAAATAAAGCGCCATAAGAGAAGCCGGCGTCAAACAATGCTGGTAGATGGAAAAATAAACGACCTGCACAAAAGGAATTGCCAGACACAAAAAATCAAGCGCCGCAAAAAGCGCCGCGACAAAGCGCACCAGCTTTTTCCCGTCAAACGCCAAAGACTGCAAAGAAGAAAGCAAAAGAAAAATCCCCGTGCCGCAGAGAAAATCGAGCCGTATGAGAGAAACATACCACGGCGTATCATACGACCACGAATACAGCAGCGGAAACGTCACACACCACGCCACACCCGCAAAGAGATGCGGCGCATGGTTCAGCGAAAAAAGCCGCACACGCGCACCGTACTGAAAAAGCACGAGCGCACCGATCACCGGCAGAAACCACGGCAGATAATTCGCCGGCGTCATATCCTCGCCGATATTGATGTAGAACGAAATGAGCACAAAATAAAAAACGACAGCTCCTGCGACATATCGCACGCCCTCGTTCTTCTCCCCTATGGAAAACCGCATGAAGACCGCATCCTTTATCTATTGTGGTAAGTTTCAGAAAAGGAAAGCCCGCCGCACTTCGCAGAAGAAAAGCAGACTCCCCCTAGCTTCCCTTCAGTATAAAAAAATCCCCCGCTTTCGTCAAGTGGATTTTCCCTTGCGGCTTTGATGTTGCATAAAGGAAGCACTGCTAAAATGAAGATACATAGTTGAATATATCCGTGCTTCTTATACCATAGCTCATGCCTACAGGCAAGACACAGAGCCTAACGCCTCTTCACCTCCTGGCCACATTCCTCTTCATGCCGCGAAGCGCCGCCTTCGCCCAAAAGAAGAACGCATGCTCATCCTCGTAAGCGTAGGCATGATCCGTAAAGATCAGGAGCAGCTCCTCCATGGTGTTCGGTCGATACGCATAAGGCAGCGCCTGCGATATATACGATTCCATTTTGCTCGTACCATAGCCGGAAAAAAATTTCTTTGTGTCCTTATTATTATCGAGCAGCATCTGCAAATACTGACGCGCCTCCACCTCTTTGCCGATCTTATAAAAAAGAAGCGCCATAGCAAGAGGAAACCGCATTCCCCATTCCTCTCCGCACTTCTTGAAAAATTTCTGTGCCGCCTTTTCCTCTTCCAAACGCACATAAATATGAATGAGCGTATAGCGAATGCCAAGATTGTCGCTCGTGCAAAGGCGAAGCATCGACTCGCACTCCTTAGCGGCAAGGCGCATCTTGCGATTCACCAATAAAACCATGACATACGAATGGCAGACCCGCATATACGGGCGCGTCTCCACAAGCCCCCAGAAACCCCCGATATCATCCTTCGTGAAAAACCCCTGCTCCCGCAGCTGCTTTTCTGCTTTCTGCTGCAGCTCGAAAAGACGCTGCTCCTGCTCACATGGGTTCTTCGCCGTCATCTCGATCTCCGCCAACGCCGCATCCACATGCTCAGGCTCCATCTCACGCGCCTTCCGAATCCACTTCAATCGCTCCTTCCGACTGCCCGCCTCCTGCGCACGATCCAAACACACATCCGCCGACTCTTCCTCCGCCATCGTCTCGAGACTCACATCTCCCGCATTGAGCATCGTCACATACTGCTGCAGCAGAGCATCCATCTCCGCCTCATTCGATTCCTCATGCCCCGTCTCCGCTAGAAATCGCCGGAAACCCTCATAGAACTTCTCACTATCGCTCTTCACTATTCCCGCCCCACTTCACTTGTATCTTCACATCACAACGATACCTTTTACGACTATTTCGACATAACCAAGGCAATTTCCTTGCAACTGGTAGAAAATTCAAAATTTCTCCCGCATGACTATCTATCTTCGCGGTGCTGCTTGAGGAACTCATCCATCTGACCGATCCGCTTCGTTATGTCATCGATATGGTCTGCGACTTGCAAAATCAACTGCTTTTGCAAAGGCGTGAGAAATCCCTCCGTCGCCGGCAGGGCATCCTCTACTCTGTCGCGAAGCACCTTCGGGAAATAACGTTCCATTTCATCCACCGGTACGGGCATATCCCTGTCCAACATCTTCAGTAAGAGGTCATACGAACTTTTTCCATCGTTGCCGAACACGACACTGACCAACTTAATATTGCCGCCTTCCAGCATCTCTTGCAGATAATTAAGCTCACGCGCACGTTCGCCGAACAAGATTCTCCGATATCGAAAAACTCCTCCCCGATCACGCTGCTCACGCTTCTGAACATGCTTCACCTTCAACACGCCATACTGCAGCAAATCCGCCATCCACTCAGCATCCTTCAAGCCCGGATTTCTTCCGAGAACATACTTCATGTGCCGAGAATCGACGAGCATGATCGGCACATGCGAAAACTCACAAGCGTTGTAGAGCGGCTTCGCATAAGCACTCCTGCCCTCCACGGCAACCATCTGGCATTCTGCCTCCAAGAGCCATCTCACCAACGTACGAATCTCCTCGCTCGTCGTGCCACACGAGCGAACTTCATACGTATTGCCACATTTGAGACAAGCAACGGTAGTCCGTTTGTGCACATCGATCCCACAGCAACGCTCGTACATGATCTCCATGAAGATTCCCCTCCATCCATCTCATCGGCTCAAACTTCCCAATGTACCTTTTTAGAGGAAGACTCCTCTCATCCAGCGCCACATAGCAGCTTCACCAATCGATCCACATCGGTCATAGGATTCTGCTCAGATAGTTTTACTGTGTCATTATCTTCATGGTATCTACGCAACTGTTCGGCACGGGAAATAGCCTTTTCCATATTTCCTTGTAAACTACACGCACAAACGTCCACTTTGTGGACATTATGCGCCGCCCTTACAGAAACCTAGCCAATCGGTCTGCGCCCTTCGAGCTTGACCTCTTGGGGTTTCATGGTAAAACCTCGAACATATCCCTGCTCTTTTCATAATCAGGAACATATTGCTTTAATTTGTCGATGACTTTATCGCTAGAATCATACGGCGCTCTGCCGTCTTCAAAATGCAAGACAAACCAAACCTCAAAGCAGGGATTGGATAAAATCACCTTGATCTCCTGCTTCTCAGCATAATTGATTGCCTGTTGAATCTGCTTGCCTCGCGTTCCCCAAAGATCAGCATCAAAAACAGCAAAGGCTAAATCATCAGCCCTAAAGTCCAGACCGTCCTTGCTCCTTTTTATGTCCTCCACTATCCCCATAGAATCGGTCGAATTGCCCGAAGAAAAGCGGACACGAAAATTCTTCTGTATTCGGTTGAATTCGTTGAAATAACCTATCTCCGTCTTATTCTTTCCTTCTGTTCCAATCAATATAAAGCGTTTTGTCGAACGTTCATTTCTTCCACGTTGCTTTTGTGCACTTGGTTTCACCATATTGTTTCCCCCAGCGAAATAATAGGAATCGCTCCATATCGTCCTTGGAGATAACTGTCCCGAACATTGTCTTTTCTTACAGGTGACGGAGAAAAATCGTCTAGGGAATACAGAGTAGAAGTGCCTACAGAATTATCTTTCTCCACAAAATAGATCTGGTCTTTACGGAACAACTCCAAACTCAAGAAACTTATATCGTGCGTGCTAAAGATAAGTTGCGCATTCGTTTTATTGAGTTCCTTATCATAGAACATTTTTATAATCGCTTGCAACAGAAGCGGATGCAAGCCCGCAGAAAGTTCATCGATAATGATGGTTTTTTCCGATTCCATCGCCCGCTTAATCAATGCTGCACAAAAAAACATCTGCTCTGTTCCAGAAGATTCTTCTTGCAAAGGTAACTCAAAATGCCTGCTTCCAGCTTTTGTTTTTATCACGTGCCTTGCCGCAATCTTATATCTTTTCCCTTCCCCTTCCGTTGCCTGCCTCCGCAGCAATTCTGCAATCGCGTCAGGCATACCGCTCTGTTTAAGATCCTCTACCATTACAGGCATAACCTCAAAGGTATACCCCGTAATATTGAAATCAGAATCTTTTAGAGTCTTCAGAAGGAACTCTTTCAAGCCTTGATCCGCCTCTTCTATAATGCCGAGTCCTTCCGAGCGGATTTGCTCAAAATCATATACATCAATCGCCTCCGCAAACCACATATAGGGCTCTTTCGTTTCCGCACAATTCCATGATGTCGCCGTTGCAAGGAATAATTTGTTGGGCGTATTTTTTTCTGCATATTCATTAAATCTTTTCTCCTTACCTGCGGGAAAAGAATATTGATTCATATCCTGTCGCTCAAATATCTTAGTAGGTTTCGACGCTTCATATACATACAAATACTCCTCGATAATCATACGTCTATCGGCTGCGAAACCATATTGATATTTCTTCCCTTTATATACAAAAATAAAATCAAATCGAGTTGGCTGCGTATGCATTTCCTCGTCAAACAAAAACGGGGCAATCTCAGGCAAAGTATTATTGATCCCCCGTAAATCAGAGTAACGGATAAGTTTGATTGCCACTGCCATCGCATTCAATATATTGCTTTTCCCTGCTGCATTCGCTCCATATATCGCTGCTACCGAAAGCAAATTTTCACCGCCAGCCCTGCAGAGCCAGTCTTCATGCTCTTTTACCTCCGAATTCGCCACCATACTTAAGGTCACTTCATCCTTAATCGATCTAAAATTCGATGTACTAAATTGCAATAACATCCTATTCCCTCCCCTATGGGGTCTGATCTATCATCCACAAAGTGGTCGCTTGTACTGCAGGGTGTCTCTCTCAGGTAGATACAGTGCATTTGTAAAAACTTGCCAGTCACATTCCGTGTCCACTGGCCTTAATGAAAGTTACCCATCCTTTATTGCACCACGACAAAAGCTATTTCCGGTCTACCTATTTACAGGTAAAACAAAAGAAATGCCCGCTTCTGTCAACAAAAATCGGATGAAATTCTGATTGGATGTGCCGTAGCCGTGACAGATAGAATCCATCCAGTGTCTTATGCAAGAGAAAGGGTTCCCTTCTCAGGAAGCGGTTGTATGCAACCAGCAAGGTTCGCCTTCTTCGATGCAAAGGCGCAGGACGTCCATGCGATCCTTGACAGAAAACGCATGGGTTTACAGCAGATGCAGAAGTTTCTGACTCAGCACATGCTGTACGAGTCTTGCCTGTAATATGCTGCGCGGTTTCCTTTCCAGGAGCGGCAGATAATGCGCCAGTTCCGAAATCTCCTTCCCGTGCTCATAGGCGCGGACATGTTCGGCGACTGCCTCCCCGTCCACATAGATGCGGATGTTCTCCACTCCCGCCTTCAAGACAGTTTCCTGCCCCGCAGGTTGAGCGCAGCTGTAGACAAGGTAAGCACAGAACACACGAATATGGGGAACATTCGTTTTTAACCACCCATATCAACCAGCGCGGAGGCTTACGCTATGATAGAATGCGCCCTTGCCATTTCCTCCGAAAGTACAAGAACCTCTGCTTTCCAAATACGTAGGATGTCTTTTAATGCTACAGCAAGCGTATCTTTCATTTGCACACACCAAGCCGTTTCATACTCCTTTACCACAAGAACAAGACATATCCTTTGCGGCTCAGACAAAACGGCAGCTAACGCATTTCCAATCTTCTCCATAGAAGATTGCCGCTTATGAAGAATTGCATAACATAGCTGAATCGAGTGGAGATATTTACGACGCATGCTTTGCAAAAATCTTTCCAAATTTTCCCTATTGGGCCCATTAGGATTCGGTGTACTCGTCTTAGCCTCTAGAAATACAAGTATCTCCTCTTTCCCAACAGTCTTTGTAAATACACATTCGACAGATGAAATGCCATAGGGACTCAGCTCACGATAAGCCTCTGCCGTCTCAATACGAAAACACCTATTCGCAGGGAACGAAAACCGCATGGAGGATTCTATGAATTCTATCATTTATATCTCCCCCAGAGCCATATTTACTTCATCTTGATATAGATCGACAGACTCCTGTATAATGCTATTTTCAGGCATTCCATCCTGCATATTCATATATCGAGGGGAATCTTCTCCGTCAAAGGAAAGCACCGGAACGGACCCTCCCTCTCTTTTTGCAAGCAAATATATTTTTTTGATAACGAAATAAGAATGCGTTGCCATAAATATCTGCATCCCACCTTGAGCCAGTTTATAAAGAATCTCCATAAACTGCGAAATAGCCTTAGGGTGTAAGGACGCTTCCGGTTCATCAATGAATATGATAGATGAATTTCTCAAATAACGATTCGCAAGTAACCGATTGAAAATCGCCAGTTTTTTTATCCCCTCGGAAGTTATTGTAATCGCAAACTTCTTGTTTCCCTCCCAAAAGTACCACTGTCCCGTCTTTTCATCAAAATCAACAACCCCGCGAAGCAACTCACTTAAACGTGTTCTCCCTTCTGCAAACGCTTGGAAGTTTTTCCCCTTTTTAGAAGGAATCTCTAAAGCACGAACAAGATCCAGGTACGTATCGTCAAAGCCAAAAAGATTCTCCTGCTCCCGTGTCGTTAATATGATCTTTGATAACGTAAGTACCTCTTTCGCAGGAATAAAGATACAAGAGTTATCCCAAGACGATGTAAAATCTGAGGCATATTTTACAATTTTCGTCTGCGTTCCCTCTCCAAATTCAAACTCACATTTTTTTTGATCAAGTATCAAATTTACGGCAAGTGATGATTTTTCCCCTTTAGTGACGAGTTCCCCCAGCCGTTCTACCTGAAACGTCCAATAAAGTTTTAAAGCAAGTATGTCGTTGAAGGCTCTCGGCTCTCTCCCCTGCTTATAGGTCTCAAGGGATTTAAGAACGGCATAGAGCATCTTTAAGACAGACGTTTTACCGGTACCATTGGTACCGATCAAGAGATTCATAGAAGAAAGGTTCTCCCATAACACCAATTTATTCCTGCCCAAATTTCGAATCGAAAATTGATCAATCACGAAAACACCACTCCTCTCAAGCGTGCATTCACACAGCACGATCGAGTCTCAAAAATTCTTCTACCTTGCAACGTCTCCCTTTATTGTACCACGAAGGACGCCTTCGTTCATCGTGTTGCCCCTAGGCGTGATGGTTTACACAGACTATTATACGCTCCTCTACTCAACGGCTCCCTAACAGAGACACTTTCCTAAGACTCCCATAAATCAAGCGTATGATCAATGCAATATTGGTTAGTACGCCGATATAAATTTGTTGAGAAGAAGCAACTTTTATTAAATGATGTCCTTAAAGAAGATGATATTTCTTTATCGGCTGCATTACCACTGCTGTATTCTTTATCACAAAGTGCTTTAAAAAAGGAGATAAAATCATGACCATTAGTAATTTCAAGATAATCAGATTTCTTTCCTTTTTCAGATTTCACAAGCTCATTTAGAAAGCAAATATCTTTTTTAGGATTTAGCTGTTTAAGTTTTTTTATGAAAATATCTGCTTCAAGTTTATATTCCTTATTGATTATCGTATTATATCTCAACCCTCTAAAATTGATATCTAACCCCTTTTCCTCGTTATATTTCCTAACTCTACTTACTTTATGTAATTGTTCAAAAATCAACGCCTTTAATTGCGTCGGATTCAGCCTACCATTATAGAATTCAGAATATATACTTTGAAATGTCTCATCAAAGCTCAATATCATCATTTCCATACAACATTTATCATAGAAAAATATCCTCTCATTTCCTTCGCAACTACAATAATCTCTGTCTCTTATCCCAATGACTCTATAATCATCAATAACGCTTGAAGCAATTATTTCTTCAAGCCCTTTTTTACCTGAAAAAGATTCATAAATTATAATATCAGTTCCGCAAAATTTCCGTAACATCTTAATATCATCTTCACCTTCAACAACAAGACATACTCTTCTTTTTTCTATATCTGCCCCCAAAGCTAACTTAATTTCTGATATAATAGTGTCTTTATTTAAGTTTTTCCTTATAGAATTAATCCCCATACATTTCACCTAAATCTATTTGTATATCCCAATGATTATTTATTATCTGAGGAGAATGTGTCGCAACCGTAACTTTAAAATTCTTATATTTAGCTATTCTCAATAAGTCATCCATAAATTTCAATTGCCATTCAATATGCAAAGATATCTCTGGCTCATCTATTAATAAATGAATGTTTTTCTCGCTTTCAAAAATCAATTCATAAAACAATATTATCTCTTGCTTTTCACCTGAAGAAAGTTGTCCTAAACTCAATTTCTCATCGTGACCAGATGACTTGTACACAACTATACCATCATCTCTAGAAATTCTAACCTTTTTAAATTTCAACCTAGAATTAATAATCTCTGTGAATAAATCTAATTGTTTTATAAAATCCTCGAAAACATTGTATTTTTTTTCAAAATCCTCAAAGTATACTTTCAAGGCTTTTGAATGTTCCGGCAGAAATTCAACACGATTTCCCAGGCCTTTTATATCCGATATATTATATTCATTTAATTTCTCAAACTTTTCATTCATAGACTTTAGACTATCTAAATACTCCTCTTTCGTAATCCCGTTTTGTGTTTCAAAGAGTCTCTCAGGATATGAACTATCTAAATTATTCGCTTCAGCTGAATATCTACTCGATACTTGATTCATTTTATCTTTAAATTGACCAGGTAATCCCTCTATAACATTGATTGTCTTTTTTTCAAATCTCCCACCAATATGTTTTTCTTTTAATAATCTTTGTTCTTTGATGAATTTAGTTTCGCCAGAATATGCTTTTGCTTTTTCCTTGAACTTAGCAAATCTCTTATTGCCAAATTCAATCTCATCTTCTATATCATTATCCCTAATAAAATCTTGAATTAATTCATCTTTACTAATCACCTCATCGGTTCGTCTATCAATCCATCTATTTTCATCCAACCTATAATAGTAAGATCGTCTGCTTTTCTTAAAAATTTCATCTTGCAATCTTCCAACATTAATCTGGAACTCGCCTATAATAAGCTCATTACCTCTTTTTTCAATACAAATTGGAACCAAGAAATCATTTGAAAAAAATAATATTTTTTCAAAATCAAGTTTATTAAAAAAAATAATATCAAATGAATAAAACGCATCTATTGATTTTAAAATTGTCGACTTACCAAAACCATTCGGTCCCGTTAAAATTGTAACACCACCTTCCTTTAAGTCAATCTCATAATTAAATATTCCAAATAATTTTTTATATATTATCTTTTTTAACATAGCACTCAACCTTTCCATATTTTTTTACTAATCAACGGTACACTTAGTAACTGCGCACTTATCAAGAACCCTTAGACACGAAAATTTAAAAATTAATCATAAGGAATCAACAGATTCTCGCCATTTATTATGGGACATTCAAAAGGCCAGCTATTTGACGAATTCCAACTAGATGTGCACGAGCAAACGAGATTGAATTCTTTCAACAGCTTGTTCAAGAGAAAATATCCCTGCCCCATCGGTATTATCACATCTTTCTTATCTGGCATCGTATTCTATAATCCGTTATCTATATCCCTTTTCCCAGAATCTATCCAATCTTCCTTTCAGCGCATTTTAACATACTACCATACAACCACGAGAGTAAATCACATTCTCATCATAGCACTCTACAAAACATTTATCCAACATCTTCGATTCAAAGCTCATAAAATCATGCAAACAAAGCCTTCAATCATTCTCCCACACAATCTTATCCTCCACATCAATATCCTCCCCCGTCTGAATCTCCATCACCTTCAAAAGCGTCTCAGCGCGTATCGTATGAAAAGATCCTCTTGGAATACGCACCGTCTGTCCCTCAGCGACGGCAAACTCGTTGCCATCGAGTTTCACCCAGCCACGCCCCTCAATCACCGTCCACGTCTCATCGCGACGTTCGTGCATATGGTAGGTAAGTGAACGTCCGGCACTAAGCGTGATCTTGATGGTGAGACTCTCCGTTTCTGCGTCAATAATACGGAACTCCCCCCATGATTTTTCTGTATACATCACAGGCGTATGTAGTCGTTCTGCATAGGGTTTCATCGCACTTGAGCGCTGCTTGTCTGAAACGAGAATCCCTTCGGGACTCGCAGCAACGACAACATCTTTCAGCCCCATACAAAGTACAGGCATGGGGAGTGTATTCACCACATGAACATTATTGCACGTCTCATCCATGGTCACGCGACCAATCGAGTGCTCCGGCATCACTTCGGCAAGCGTGTTCCATGTACCAATGTCAAGCCATGTTCCACTGTAGCGCTGAACTGCTATGTTTTCCTCTTTCTCAACCACAGCATAATCAAAGCTGATTTTAGAAAGTTCCTCATAGCGACCAAAGAGTTCTTCATAGCCTGTGTAGTTGAGTAGCTCACGCGCCTTATCGAGTGCATATCCGAGTTTAAATGCAAAAACTCCACTGTTCCACAGCGCGCCCTGCGCAATGTACTTCTCAGCGGCTTGCTTATCCGGTTTTTCTTTGAACGATCGTACCATGCTTTGCGTTTCTTGAGACGCAGGAATAATATAACCATACTTTTCACTCGGATACGTCGGCTCAATTCCCATCAAAACAAGATTCGCAGAACCTTCCCGTTCCGCCTCCTCAAGCAGCCGAAGAACCGCACAAAAATAATCCTCATCGACATAGGGATCCGCAGGACAAATTGCAACAGCCTCATCACTGGGGACGCCACGCACCTCGTGCAGGTAGGCAGAGACCAGCGCAATCGCGGGGAACGTATCACGTCTACATGGCTCGATGGAGATATTCACACCCGCCCCAAGCTGCCGCCGAATGAGCGAAACCTGTTCCCGTCCCGTAGCAACTGTGATTGGTATGTTCGGCGCAGCACTCTGCACCTGACAACAGACACGCTGAATCATCGACTCATGTGTGCCATCCGCCCTCTTCAATAGACGAAGAAATTGCTTCGAATAAAGATCATTGGACAGGGGCCATAGTCGCTTGCCAGCGCCTCCTGAGAGTAATACAATTTGCATACTATATACTTTCCCTCTTCTTCATCCCACGATGCTCTGAACTTTATTCTTAAATTCACTTTGAGGAACAAACTCAATTTTGGGGTTTGCACCACAAACCAAATCGTTGAGAGCGTCCTGGCCTAAAATTTGAACTAAATTTACAACTTGTTGCTCCAATGTATGCTGACTATAATAACAAATATAAGACTTTTTTATATAACTTCTAGCACTTTGGACAGATTGAGTTACAAACTCAGAACAAGGAAGCAAATTGATAAGAATTTCCTTATCAGAAAATGACAAAGAATGTCCAAAAAACCATGTATTAACGGGGAAGTCTCTGCTATTTACTTGTTTTCTATAGGAAAAATCACAATGTTTAACAATACGCTGGTAATATTTTCTATAACTAATAAACTCTATATCTTTATTTTTTTGATTTTCCCCTAGGAACTCTTCAATTCCAAGAACGACGTTGCTTTTTTCTTTATCTCGTTTATATATGGCTTTCCCATGTATAAAATCTGTGGGAAGACAGGGATCATAAAGTTTATGATATGTTTGTGTATAATTAAAGTTTATAAGTCGATCAAATTTAATTCCATCAAAAATCTCGCCCTTACTCACTTTTGTGAAGTCAATGAAATAATCCAGATAGATTTCTAAGGATCGAATAGTGCGTACAAAATCTGAACGTAATATCGCCTGCAATTTTTTCCAATATTTTATTTGTTGCTGTTTCTTGACCGTTTGTCCACACTTACCTTCTAAAAGACGATTCATGACATGCGATAAAATATTTTCATCCATATTATCGTTTTTTAGTATTCCGATTTCGCTTTGATCAAAGGTTATTCCCGTGATTGGGTCACGCTCTTGTGTCATCATTTGTATTGCATATAAAATCTCTGATTCAATATCTACCCAATTACGCTCCCCTTCATATCGTGACGTTCGATCAGAAAAAAACTTCATCCATGTATTATTTTTTATCATTTGATAGAACTCTACAAAAACAGGATCTATCGTGTTTTTGATATCCCATAGTCCAAAAATATCCTCATATATATTGGATATTTGTTTTAACTTGCCTTCATAAAAATTTTTTCGCTCATTCTTATCAAGTTTTTCAATTGTTTGTCTATACTCATAAATGCTCTTAAAGATTCCAACAAAATCTAAAAAATTCTTATAGCTACTCGGTATACCATGTGCAATATCAAAACCATTCCCTATAACAAGGATATTCATCACTGTCTCTCCCACAATATACGTTATGGAATACGGGAAACCTCCATCACAGAAGCCTCCCGCATTCCATATTTTTACGCTTTATCTCGCAAGAACTCTTTAATTGTCGCCACAATCTTATCCAGCTGCTCCTTGCTCAGTCCATGATGACAGCCCACATAAAGTCCATAATGATCCAGCCACTCGGCAACGGGGTAATCGCTCTCGATCTCGCCAAACAACTCCCTATAGACAGGCTGATTCAGCAGCGGGAGCATGGGGCGGGTCTCGATATTATTCTTCTCCAAGAAGTGCGTAAACTCATCCCGCGTGAATGGGGCATCTTTCCTTATGACAATTGGATACATCATAAAGGAATGATCAACATAATCCGGATACTCAGGCAGCTGCAAATATTTCTCTGTTCCCTGCAGCCCCTCACTAAGATAATGCGCGTTCTCCTTACGCGTATTCATAATGAGGTCGCGATTTTCCAGCTGACCAAGTCCCAGAGCGCCTTCCAACTCTCCAATACGGTAACTATAGCCCATACGCACCATCATAAAGCGCTTATCCATCTCGGTCTGCATCCGCAGCTTGCACACCTGTCTCGGATCAGATGCCAAGCAAGTCTCGCAAGTGCAGGCACGTCCATGTGCGATGAGCGAACGGGAAATCTCCGTCAGAGTAAGATCATTCGTCGTGATAACGCCCCCGATGCCTGTGGTGATCGTATGCGCAACATAGGTGCTGAATGCAGCCATATCACCAAAGCTACCGATCTTCTTATCTTTATAGGTGGCAAAATGAGCTTCCGCACAGTCCTCCAAAATACGCAGACCATGCTTTTCTGCTACAGCCATGATTGCATCCATCTCACACGGCTGTCCAAATGTATGCACCGGAATTGCCGCAACGGTCTTATCCGTGATGCGCTCCTCCATTTTGGAGGCATCCATGTTATACGAGATTGGATCCACATCGACAAAAACAGGTTTCAGCCCTGCATGAATGCACGCATTCGAGGTTGCGATGAACGTAATCGCAGGAACAAGAACTTCACTGCCATCTTCCACCTGTACACTTCTTTCATTGCCTCTAGGCAAACATGCAGGGCAGACGTTCCACTATTACAGGCAACTCCATATTTCTGATCATGAAGCCGCGCAAACTCTTTCTCAAATTTATGAACCATCTTCCCTTACGAAAGATGTCCTGCATCCAATGCCTCATTGACATAGCATTTCTCAGCATCACTGACATATGCACACCCTACACCAATCTTTTCCATACTCGTGCTCTCCTCCTGAAATACAATTATGCAGGAAGATATTCTTGCTCAATCAGAACATCATACTCTTTCTCTAGCTCCTGAGAAGAAAATTTCTTTCCCTTTATTATCTTCACCTGTTTAATTACATCATCTCGCGTAGCTGTACCATCCAACAAAGTAGTGGCTACATAGTCGATTGTTGTCAACGCTTCAAGTTCCATAGGGGATTTGTCATAAAAAGCTTTACGCACCATATCGACGAGAGCCGCCTCCCCCGCCTCCAACGGCTCACTCATCGGTTCTTCCATAATAATTCGATGTGTCTGTCTGGATGTGTCAATTTCCAAACGGCCTTCATTTTCAAGGATATGGATTGCCTGATCAAGTCTTGAACTATATGGTCCAAAAAAATGAATAGAATATCTTAAATCCAGCTGAACCCCTTTTCGTTCAATTAAATACATGATCTTCTGGAGCTTTTTCTTTCCAGTCTTTTTGTCCGCACATATATCTCCAATAAGGAGTGCATACTTATCAAGTAAGTTCATTGTAACCCCTCCTGCCTTATATACTATCTATTATAATTCCGCACAAAATCCCGCGCCGACTCAGCAATATCAGGATGTGCGTACAAACGCCTTATTCCAATTTTATTAGCAAGAGCCTTAATAATATATGATTCATCGGAAATAGACACACGCTTGCCCATTCGTTTATTTAATAAGACAACAGCTTTTTCATGCTCAACATCACATTGTACAGGAATTTTATGTGGCAGCTTATCAGAAGTATCTGCTATAAAGCGTGTTTTTCCGAACTTTTCATAGAGCAGACTTTGCATAAGCTCATATAAATCCACAGAGTCTCTCGTCGCATGTGTAGAGGTTTCATAAACACATGGATACACTTTTCTTTCTATGATAGAGGAGCAATATTGACTTTGTTTCATCTTCTTGCGGCATTCTTGCAATACGCGTAGATCATCCCATCTCAAATAAGATTCAACATCTTGTGGATACATTCCTTTAGGCAAAATCTTCTCAAGCGCTTTTCCTAAAACAAAATCAAAATAGCGTCTTGTTCGATGGAAATAAACTTCCGTAAACATAAAGTACCGCGCAAGCACAAATTCTTCAAAGACCTTAAGTCCACCATAATCTATTGCAAGTCTTGGAACATCATCGTTGACATCAATCGTCAGAGAACACAAAAGTCTATCGATATCATACTTCCCATAATTAACACCACAGTAAAGAGAATCACGTAAAAGATAATCCATCTTATCACAGTCGAGTTCCCCATCCATAAAGCTTTTAAGGAAGGTAAACTCTGATTTCTCACCAGGATCTCTTCCTCGATAAATGTCACAAATCAAATCTGGTGTTATATCGTACTTTTCATCCTTCGTTTTAAATTCTTTTCCAATTGCATGGATGTACTCTGCAATCTCCGTTTCTTTGATAATTTTCTCAGTAAAATCCTCATGCTCAATATCATCAGGAAAAACAGATTCTGACGCATGGGAAAATGGCGCATGTCCAATATCGTGTGTCAGAGCAATTAGTCGAAGAATCTGTTCATACCACTCTATTTTCTTCCGCGAAAATTTATACTCATTACCAGCATTTTCAACAGCCATACGAAAGGCCTTCGTCACCAAGTGCATCACACCAAGGGAATGACCAAAACGCGTATGCTCCGCACCATGAAACACAAGGTGCGTCATAGCAAGCTGCTTGATGTGGCGGAGGCGCTGAAACGGAGCAGAATCGATAATCTTTTTCTCCAACGGCCGTACCTCAATAAAGCCATGAACAGGATCCCGATACCGCTCCATATACTGCACCACCTTCACAAAAAATGCTTACAGATCTATACAATTATTTAGGAAATAACGATACGAACGATCTATTCCCTCATGCAGTGTTACTTTGTATCTCCACCCCATGTTTTGCATTTTATTCGTATCTAAAAGCTTACGGGGAGTTCCGTCTGGTTTATCTGTATCAAAGACCAGATCACCTTCAAACCCAACAACAACCTTCACCATCTCCGCAAGTTCCTTAATAGACACTTCCTCACCACTGCCGATATTGATATGTCCCTCCTCATCATAATTCTCCATAAGGAAAACACAAGCATCTGCAAGGTCATCCACATAGAGGAATTCACGCAAAGGGCTTCCCGTCCCCCAGAGTGTGACAGAATCCGCGCCTTCTGCTTTTGCCGTATGGAACTTGCGAATCATTGCAGGGATAACATGTGACCCCTGTAAATCAAAGTTGTCATTCTCACCATAGATATTCGTCGGCATACAGCTGATAAATGGATCATTGTATTGACGGTGGAAGAATTTCACCAATTCCAACGCCGAAATCTTCGCAATGGCATACCCCTCATTCGTCGGCTCGGGCTTACCGTCCAACAAGGCATTCTCATGGATTGGCTGCTCGGCAAACTTCGGATAGATACAGGAACTCCCCAGCGCTAAAAGTTTCTTTACGCCAACCTCATGTGCGGCATGGATGATATTCGCATTGATCATCATATTGACGTATAAAAAATCCGCAGGATAATCATTGTTCGCTTGGATGCCGCCTACCTTAGCCGCCCCAATAAAGACATAGTCCGGCTTTTCCGCTTGTAAAAACTCCAATGTTTGAGCCTGATTCGTAAGATCAAGCTCCCCGTGTGTGCGGCTAATAATCCGCTCATACCCACGATCACGCAGTGCGCGTACAATCGCCGAGCCGACCATGCCGGTATGCCCTGCGACATAAATTTTATCTGTTTTATTCACGATATCTTCTCTTTCTCAAAAGTACATACATGATATTAACTTTTTATTTTCATGAGTTCCTCATGATTCCTTCGCTGAACGCATTTTTTAAGGATTCAAAATCCAAACCATAGTTCCTCATGTGCCACTCTCTACTGCCATACTCTGATGGATACCCCTCCGACATATCAACACCAAACCGCCGTACCGGAATCATCACATCTGTATCCGAGAGCATTTCCAAAACGGCGCTACCAAGCCCCCCTTGCAGTATCATCTCTTCTACTGTAATTAACCTGCGGTAAGACTGCACAGCTGCCGTAAGCGCTACCGCATCAAAAGGAAATGCAAATACATCAATCACAGATATCTCAATTGATAAGTCCTCAAGCATCTTCATGCATTCGGACGACATAATCCCCGTTGATAAGATACATACATCCTCGATTCCCGTATCCTGTAAATAACGGAACCCTTGTTTAAACTCTTTTTCTGTTAAATCATAAGAATTCTGCACCAATTTATCGAACCTTAGATAATATGGCCTTTCAGCATCTAATGTCTTCCCTGCCATATATTGAGCCAATGTCAAGTCAGATATATTGATACTCTGAATATTAGCGCATGTGCGCAACAAGTTAATATCCTCTAAAGAAAAATGTGTTGCTCCATACTCCGGAATACTAAATCCTGCACCCACGCCGACAATCGTCATGGGTAAATTCATCAGACCAATACAATTACGAATCTGATCAAATGCTCGGAACACCAAAAAAGGATTAGATGTATACGCAACTACCTTTTTTTTGCTCATCGCAATACCGGAAGCAACAGTGACAAGATTCTGCTCTGCAATCCCCACAGGAACATATCGTTCCGGATATTTTTCTCGGAAATCGTCCAAACAAGGCGCTGCTAAATCTGCCGTTACCAAATATATATCTTCTCCTCGATCGACAGCCTGAATTATTTGTTCTAAATAGATATTACGACTTGCATGCGCCGCCATTTTAACCTCTCCTTACCTGATGAAATGCCTTTTCTGCCCACTCGCCCTTTGGTGCTACCCCATGCATAAATAGTTTGTCTTCCATGAAATCAATACCATGTCCTTTATGTGTGTCACAAATAATACAAATCGGTTTATTCTCTTTATTATCGGATATGGCTTCCTGAGCCATATCACACAAGGCTCTTATATCATGTCCATGAACACGCTTCACATGCCAGCCAAAGGACGTCCACTTATCGGCAAACGGCTCTTCTATCAACATCTTTTCGGTATAGTCCGTTACACAAAGTCCGTTTCTGTCCAGAAATACAACTAAATTCGATAACTTGTTATGCGCCGCAAACATAGCGCTCTCCCAAATTGCCCCTTCATAGCATTCCCCATCTCCAACAACAGCATATGTCATCCACTTTTCATTACCTGATTTTGCAGCATATGCAAAGCCGCAAGCAACTCCTAAGCCTATACCAAGCGATCCCCCCGAAAAATCTACTCCGGGGATCTCCATTTTAGAGTGACTGCCTAGCATGCTTCCATTGGCAAGAAATGAATTTAGTGCGGATTCTTCAATCCAACCAAAATCTGCAAAAACCGGATATAAAATAACACTGGCATGATTTTTACTCATCACAAATCGGTCACGATTATCCCATCTCGGATTTTTCCTATCAATATTCATGAGTTCATAATAAAGTACAGTAACAATTTCTGCACACGAAAATGCGCTTGTCACATGCCCCGTTCCTGCTTGAACACACATTTCCAATGCTTTATATTTTATTTCTCGGCACTTATGTTCTAGCTCTTCAAGTTTATGACGCATCTTAGCTCCTCCTTGTTCCTAGTTATAAAGGATTAAAAATTTAGCTGCCGTTTATAATTCCAATAGGCAGCATGTCCATCTACAGAATCCATACTATGAAGAATTATTCTATCTTCTTCTTCAAAAACAATCGGAGGAATCTCCTGATTTTCACATATTCGTTTGATAGAGGAAGCTTTCGGAATCGGTAGTATATTTCTTTGGGTAAGCCATGCCAACACAAGCTGTGCAGGTGACACATAATATTTATGTGCCATTTCTTCTAATTTTCTTGATTGCATTACTGCGCCATGATTTAACGGCCCCCAAGCCTCCACAAGGATATCGTGCTCTTGACACCAACGCACAGTTTCTGTCTGTTGATACCAAGGGTGAATCTCCAATTGATTAACCATAGGGGGAATATCTGCATGGCGCAAAATATTTTCTATATGCCGCGGCAAAAAATTGCAAACACCAATAGCTTTGACCTTGCCTTGTTGATACAATTCTTCCATTGCTTTCCATGAAGAAACATTCAATTCACGATAATCTTCCTCATGTCCTTTAGGAATCGGCCAATGAATAAGATACACATCTATATACTCGACTCCCAAGCATTCCCTTGAATCTTCAAACGCCTGTAGCGTCGAATGATAGCCTTGAGCCTCATTGGATAATTTTGTAGAGATGATTACATCCTCTCTATCTATAACATTGTTTGCAATAGCCTTTGCGAGCCCTCGCCCAATCACCTCTTCAGTTCCATATACGGGCGCTGTATCAAAGAGTTTGCATCCGTTTTTACAGGCCTCAACGATCAATTCCTCTATCTCAGAGGCAGTTCTTCGCTCTAACAACTCCGCCGTGCCTAACCCGACTCTGGGTAAAACCATTTGATTTCTCAACGTATACATTATATTCACTCCAAACATATGAAATGAGTCAGCGTCTCTTTTACACTTACCGCAGTCAGACCCAAATTTTTATCTTTATCTTGCTTCTTCCCATATTTACGATAGATTTCACGCGGCATCCCCAGAACTTGGAGCATAATACTTCGATTGGGCAGTGCCGCATATACTTCATACGCAAGTGCCCCCATATAATGTGGTTCACACAAAAGAACTCTTCCCGACGGGCAATTGTCTGCAAGTGTTTCACAATCAAATGGCAGCAATGTTGTGTAATACAGCACCGTCACATCTTCATCCCTACACGCCTCCATAACTGCGTCGAGCATCGTTCCCACTGCAATGACTGTCGCTTTGGTTCCTTTTTGAATCACTGACGCTTTCCCAAAGGTAACGGGAATATCTTCGCGATTGCAATGGTCCGTCAACCGGTAATATGTCGGCTTTCCATCATTCCAAGCTATGTCAAAGAGCGCCGCAAACTCTCGCGGCGTCCCCGGCGCAATTAGTTCCATGCCGGGCAGCGTTTTCACAAGATCGACATCTTCTTGACAATAATGCGAATACCCGAGCGTTGAAAAATCATATGCCGCTCCGGTCGCAATGAAGTTCCCCCCAACACCTTGATAGCAAAAATCTAGCTTTAGCTGTTCATAGGCTCGCCCCAAAATAAAGGGGGAAATTCCATAAACAAATGGTGTGATCCCGGAAAGCGCAAGCCCCGCCGCAACGCTAACCATGCCGTCTTCAAAAACACCTATATTAAAGGCGCGCTCCGGAAATTCCTTTAGAATGTCCCGAAACCCCCATACACCAATATCAACTAACAATAAGCTCGTATTTTCATGGGTGCGAAGAACCCCGGAGACCGAATCCATCATCTGCTTACGCAAACTCATCCACCTCCCTTAGCAATGTATTTAACTCCTCGGCGCTCGGTGCACAGTGAAACCATGCCGGATTTTCCATCAATGTTTTTGCTCCATAGCCGCGTATTGTTTTCGCTATAATACAGGCAGGCTTTTTCTTTTGACGCGCCTCATCTACCGCAAGTCTTATCGTATCTGTCAACGCCTCCGTATCGTGTCCATCGCATTCGTGAGTAACGAACTCAAACGCCTCTAATTTTGTCTGTAAGGAGCCGAAATCCAACATCGCTCCCAACGATTGATTGTCGTCTATAATAAGGCACAAATTGTCCAGATGGTGTGCCGACGCCAACGCCGCAGCTTCCCACATGGTTCCCTCGTTCATCTCCCCGTCTCCGGCTAACACATATACATGAGCCGCAGATTGTTGTATCTTCCGTGCCATCGCCATTCCTACGGCAATCGGGAATCCATGCCCAAGCGACCCTGCCGAGACTTCAATTCCACCTTCCGGAAATTTCGTTCGATCTGCCTGCATACTAAAGCGAGAGTCATATTGACAGAATCCCATAACTTCTTCTTTTGAGAATAGTCCTAGATGCATCAAAAGGACGTGCAGCGCCAAGGTAGATTGTCCTTTGCTCAGCACAAAGATATCTCGCCCCGGAACTGTCGCACTGTCCACAGACCAGTTCATGATTCGTCTATAAAGTGTCCATAAAATTTCAATAGACGAAAATCCACTCTGCAAATTTCCATCTTGTCCCGCATGAGATACGCGCAGACAGTCCTTACGCAGTTCCTTTAATTCCGCTCGCATCCTCTCACCTCTGCCTCATCGTATCAATCAACGAGTCTACAACAGTTTTCCGCAGTGTATAACGCTCCTCATACGGAAGCGCACGCAAAATATCCCGTATGGACTGAAAATCGGTAATCCCCTTATTCTTTAAATACCAGATATACGCAGAGTTCACCTCATATTTAGCCGCCAACGCATATTCCCATGTATATCCCCAATAATCTTTATTGTAGATATCCGAAAGTTCTTCCTGCCAGATTTGCAAAACCGATTCCATATCATATGTTGTATGATAATGTGTATTCAGATATTGCAGTAACAGTTCCAAATTCACATTACCGGCGCCGCGCCCCATCCCATAGATTGAGGAGTCTACACAAAGCAACCGAGACGTATCTTTTGCCGCGTCCATAAATGTAATTACGTTGCTGAGCGCTAACTGTTGATTATTATGCGCGTGAAATCCGAGCCCAATTTCCGGTACGAGAGCCTTGTGAATCAACGAAAACATATGCGCCACGTCATCTGCATACATAACGCCGAAACTATCGACCATGCAGAAAAAATACGGCCTCACTTCGTTGACCTTATGAATCATGCGCACAAGTTCTTCATCGGTATAGAGGAACGTTGCCATCGCCTGCAAAAAGACCAAATAACCCTTTGCTTGAAGCTCTCGTGCCATCTCCAAAGCGACGTCCATTTCCGGTTTGAAATAGGCGAGCCGAATTGCATCAACGCCTCCTTCCCGTCGCTCGGAAATAGGAATGTCCTTAGCCTCTCCATAGGTAACCATAACGGCAAACAAAGATTTGCTTCCTGCTATACGTGCAATCGGTGGAATCACATCCATACCGGAAAACTTTGTTTTAAAGTGTCCGTCGTTATGTTTTCCAATTAACCCTAACTCTATAAAATCTATATCCGTTTTCTGTAGACCTTCTACAATCCGGTCATAGGATGCACGAGTAAAATCCCAATCGTTTACATATCCTCCGTCTCGGAGCGTACAGTCTAAGACTTTAATCATATATATCCTCATTTCATAGTAAATACAAGTATCATTTTAGCGAAACTTTTCTAAATCCGCCTGCACCATCATTTGAACCAGATCTCTAAAGGCGACCTTGCGTTTCCAACCTAGCTCACGCTCTGCCTTCGCGGAATCCCCCCAGAGAAGTTCAACCTCTGCAGGGCGATAGAACTGCTCTGCCACATCAACAAGAAGCTTCCCTGTCTTGGCATCATAGCCCTTCTCATTGATCCCCTCGCCTTCCCAGCGGATCAGAACACCCGTCTCAGCAAAAGCTCTCTCAGCAAACTCACGCACCGTATGCGTCTCATTCGTGGCAAGTACATAGTCCTCGGGCTGATCCTGCTGGAGTATGCGCCACATTCCCTCTACATAATCTCCCGCAAAGCCCCAGTCGCGCTTTGCCTCAAGATTGCCTAGCGTCAGCTTCTCCTGCAATCCCTTGGCAATCCGAGCGACTGCAAGCGTTATTTTGCGCGTCACAAAAGTCTCGCCGCGCCGTGGCGACTCATGATTGAAGAGAATTCCGTTGCAGGCAAACATCCCATAGGATTCACGATAATTTTTCGTAATCCAGAAAGAGTAGAGTTTCGCCGCCCCATAAGGACTCTTCGGATAAAACGGCGTCGCCTCACTCTGCGGAGCCGTCTCAGGCAGACCGCCAAAAAGCTCCGAGGTTGACGCTTGATAAAAGCGAATCGGCAAACCGCTCTGCCGCACTGCTTCCAAAAGACGAATCGTCCCTACGCCCGTCGCCTCCGCCGTATACTCCGGCACCTCGAACGATACGGCTACATGCGACTGCGCTGCAAGATTGTAGACCTCATCCGGCTGAATTGCTTGAATCAATCCATGCGCATTGCTGGAATCCGTCAAATCGCCATAATGCAAAAAAACACGCTTGGCAAATGCCGAATCATTCAAGATATGGTCGATTCTCTCCGTATTCTGACTGCTCTGCCTCCGGATGATTCCATGAATCTCATACCCTTTTTCCAGCAACAGTTCCGTAAGATAGGAACCGTCCTGTCCTGTGATTCCTGTAATCAATGCCTTTCTCATTTTAATCCTCCATTCTGCGCGTTACAGACTCATATTCATACAAATCCACTATTTTCATATCTATCTCTAGCCTGAAAGTAATCCTCAGGAATGCCAATATCGATAAAAAATCCATCCGAAAGGTATGCTATGATTTCCAACTTTTGGACATGGGTTTCCAAATATTTTTCAAAGGAAAACTTATCCTCCGCCTCATTCAGCAGACCCCTTCGAATGCAGTAGATACCTCCATTGATCCAACCAGAAGATTGCTGCTCCTTTTCACGAAAAGCGCGAACGTGTTTCCCTTTCAGAACCACAGTTCCATACCGATCAAAATCCTTCATTTCTTTAACGGCAATGGAGACATCCGCCTTGGATTCTACAAAAGTCCTTTTCATTTGAGAAAAATCTACATCAAAGTATGTGTCTCCATTCAACACAAAGACATTTTCTTCATCGCACAAAGCGAGTGCTTTCTTGATTGCGCCACCCGTGAAGAGAGGCGTCTTCTCCTCTGAATAAATCAAATGGACGCCCTTATAGGTATCACCAAAATAGCCCTCAATCTTATCGTGCATATACCCCGTCGACAGAATAATTTTTCTAAAACCATAGCGAAGCAGTTTATCCAGCAAAACAGACAAGAAAGGCGTCTGTGCATCATCCATGGGAGCCATGGGTTTTGGCACATCTGAGACAATATGCTGCAATCGAGTGCCAAATCCACCGGCTAAAATAATTGCTTCCATAACAGCCCCCCAAAAAAAGATTCAGCCCTTACAAGAACCATCCTCTGTATGTCAAGTCATAAGTCAGATCCTTCTGCCGTGTCCCAATCACTTTCCCCGGCACACCACCCACAAGGCTGAATGGTGGCACGGATTGTGTGACGACAGCTCCAGGAAGAATGACTGCACCTTCCCCAATGGTAACCCCGGGCATAATCATCGCCCGCGTGCCGATCCACACGCGATCCTCAATACGAACCGGCGCGGAGTAATAGGCAAAATCTGTTGAGTTGATTCGATGACCACCAGTATAAATAGCTACTTCTGCCGAGATGTTTACATTGTTTCCAATATATACATCATCGCGCCAGTCAAGAATAACATTTCGATTAATTACCGTATTTTTCCCGATCAAGATTCTTTTGAATGTGGGAGGATATATATATAGCCCCATATAGATATATACAGAATACTCCATTTTTATTTTTATAATATAGCGATAATAAAGCCACCGAATCAACACGCAAGGTATATGCGCCACAACATGGTTTGCAATATATCCACGAAAAAAATCATTCGAGGCTAACATCCCTCTTTTTATGAGAGGTGCTTTATTAATAAAATACATCCATCTGCCATCCTTTTCCAACGATCCACGTCCTCTCACATCAATACTCAATCCCTAAAATCGTCGCCCATTTTTTTCTGTTCTTCGGCGAAACAAATGTATCATAAAAAAATTCAACTGCCGCACTAGATAAGCAGTTCCTCGCTTCTGCCGATTCTGTCAAACAACTCATGTGTTCAAAATACTCCTCAGTTCTCGATGCGACAAGATACGGTTTTTCGCATTCTGTCGTAAAAGGAACCCCTGCAAAGCAATGCTCTGATGCTACAATTGGAATTCCCATCGAAAGACCTTCAATCAATTTCAATTTCGTTCCAGAACCAATGATAATCGGCGAAACCATAAAACAGCAAGAACATAGCAACTCATGCAAACGTTCCTCACTGACAAAGCCAGTAAATTCAATATTCGCATGAGAAAACTCTTTGCGTACAGAATCCTTTACACCACCTGTAATAAGCAACTTCATCTCTGGGTGGTGTTTTACATACTTCGGAAAAACAGTTTTACAAAACTCCCTCATACTATAGTAGTTTACATAAGAATTCAATGAACCATTAAAAATGATATACTTTGAAGCCGCTTCTTTCCATCGAATATCCGACATCTCCATTGGAATCGGCAAAAAGACCACATTCGTCAATCCAAATTCACGTTCCAAAAGTTCTTGATCGGTAGGCGACACAGTAACAACCATATCCGCCTGCGGCAAAATATTCCTTTCATACTTCTTCATGCGACTAATTTCCAGCCAAGCTAGGCATCCATATTTAGACAATGCTTCCTGTTCATAAATATATTCCACATTATGCTCAACAAGAACAATCCGTATTCCCTTTTCTTTCACAATTTCGAAATCAACATACTCCGCCGTAAATGGCAATTCAAGAATAATTGTATCGATATTATGCTCCTCAATGTAGTCCATCACATATTTCTTATTTTCTCTTGACTCAAGAACCTGAGCGCGTCTTGGCTTACCAGACAAAAGCCATTCCAATAGTGCCTTCAGCGGTTGTTTACCAACCTGCGGATGACAGCGCCGAAGAATCAAAAGATCTTCGAATTCCGGCATATACTCACGCCAATCCTCACAGGCATCATCAACATTACTCATAACACCATAGAGCTTGACCCCCATCTGATGCAACATACGATGGTGCACCCTAAGCCCCTGCAACCCTCCATCAACAGCAGGATAGACTTTCAACGGCATAAGTACAAGGATATTCATATATTTCACCTCCATTGCAAACTCCATTCGATTTACAGAATCTACGGCATCACGTCTGCCTCATTGCATAAAGTCTTGTACATTCAAAAAGCACCAAAGTATATAACTCTACATAAAGTGTCGCTGCTCCAAAAAAAACACCCCAAACAACGACAAAAAGACTCAAAAACATAAGATCATATTGTTGTTGAACACCTCTTTCCGAGACAACCAATACACGAAACCAAAGGATAAGTCCCAACAGACCTAAATCTGACAACATGGTCGGCAGTGCAGCCAAGGCAAACTGAAAACCAATTCCAAGCCCCAGAAACGGGCGATCAATAAAGCTTGCCGTAACATCAAAGATACTCGTCAATCGGGAGAACGTCGAAAGCTCTCCCTCTGTCCCGATCGCCGCCAATGTACCACTTGTTGCAAGAACATTTATCGTATAGAAAACATCCTCCGTGCGTGCAATCGCATATTCCATTTCTTCCCCGAAGAAAAACAGGATACCTCCAACAACCGAAAAGACAATCATCAGTGTCAAAATGATGTAGGGAATACTCTCACGCAAAGTTTTTTTATAAATATCATACCGCAGAGAAAAGTAGACCAAGAACAAAATAAAGAGACACCACCATGCGGAAAATCCGCCGGAAAGAATCATCAAGATAATCAAAAGAAGTAAATAAACATGATAAACAGAAATTCCCGATTTATTAAATCGAACTGCTTGAATTTTATTCCAGATAAGAATACTCAATGCAATAACAAACATGGAAAGGATAAAATGCGATGCCTCTTTTGTCACCCCTTGCAGAACATAGAGAGCTCCACCTTTTGTAAATGCATGTGTAAAGGTGCTTTCACCTACACCAAAAATAATTTCATTAATGTCATACGTCAGGGTTAAATTCCCAAGTATATTTTTCTCAACAAACTCAAATATGCCGTAGTATGCCAATGGTTGAGAATATATGATCACCTTTTTCAATGCAACTATAAGATCATCATCATTACAGATGATTTTAACACTGGCAACAACCCCCAAAAACATCACTACGCCCAAATAGAGACGGAACGCATTCCCTACTTCAAGAGGAGCGACAACCTTGGTGCATTGCCCCATTGTATAAAGATCCCATGAATAATCAGGAAGTGGCGGTATAATCGGCTCTGTATAAGGATAAACAAGTGCCACAAGAATACCTGCCATAAGGCTTGCCAGAAGCAGCCCGGTACGAAATACTAATTTTTGCGGCAACTGCATCCTATGGATCAAAATATAATATAAACCGTACAGAAAGCACATAAGTCCGGATAATTTTCTAAGGCTAGAAATCTCTGTATCGCCGATCTTCAACAAATATCCCTGCGGCATTGCAATGGCCATAATGGTTGCCAGTGCCAAAAAGGAGAGATATTTTTCCTTTGAAGAGCCTCCCGCCAACAAAATGTATCCCATATAGATCAACAATAAAACTGAAGCGATTGGCACTCATATCCCCCCTTACAATGATAGCAAATAAGCAGACAGTTTTTCCTTTTGATTGTAATTTTCTCTCAAATATGCCTGTGCACGGTTGACAAAATTTCGGCGCACAGAAACATCTCCCAAAAGCTCTGTGATATACCTGCAAAGAGCTTTTGGGTCGTCATCCACAAGGATTTGCTCTCCATGGATAAGCCCTGTTCCCTCGTTGCCGATTGTGGTAGCGACAACAGGAAGCCCGTTTACAATGGCGTTCACCGTCTTTAATTTTACGCCGGCGCCATATCGCATGGGATTGACAAAAACACTGGATCGTGCATAGAGCTCATCCAATTTCTCCGGTGTATCATGGATCTCTACATTGTTATAATCACTTGTCAGCTTCTCAATCCACGCAATTCCTTGTTTCCTGCTGTTCCCGGCAATAATCAGACGATACCCCTCGACATCCCGCGTCAGATGCGGATGCACTTTCTGCAAATAAAAGCGAACAGCGTCCTGATTGTTAATCATGAACAACGACCCTATCAGCAAGACCGTCTTCGAATCCAGTGCCTGTTCCCTGTATTCCGTCTCAATTGCCACAGGCAAAAATGTCGCATGAATTTGGGGATATGCTCTTTTGTAGCGAAGCATTTCATCATAAGAAACAAAAGCGATATTCGGAAGGGAACGAACGACAGCCGCATCTATTTGCTTATACTTGAATGCATCCAGAAGATAGTACAATTTTTTCCAAAGGATGCCCTCACTGCTCGCAAGCCCTTTGAAATAAACATAGTTGTCATTGTTCATATGCAGCATCGCTTTATCATAAAAGAGCCTCGGATTCTGCAGAATAAGCATAGCGGCAGTATCGTCAACGATCAAATAATCATATTTTCCCTCCAAGCCCACATGTTTTAACTGTTCTCTTGATTTTAACTGTAACGGAAGGGGAGAAAATATATCGACAATGCGATTCTTGCGTGGACAAAGAAACAAATTTCGCACATATTTTTTTACTTCATCTACGTATTCCTGTTTTGGCGATTCTTTTACGGTGCAGATCAAATCGACGATACAGCCCATATCCCGCAGACATTTGATGCGGTTCCATGAATCCACCCGATCCCCATGATCCGGAGGATAGACAAAATCGCAATTTACCATCAGCACAGACTTGCCTTCAAATCCACCCAAAACCTTCACCCTTATCTACTTGAGATATTTTCCCGGAACATCGTAATCTTCCGCTTTGAAATAGATGACCTGTGTTCCTTCATTTTCAAAGCAAAACGGAACATAAAGCAACTCTTCCAATTCGCTCAAAACATTCTCTTGTTTATCCTTTTCCACATAGAAAAGCAAAAAGCCACCACCACCAGCGCCCAATAATTTCCCGCCCGTCGCACCTGCTTTCATCGCCCTCTGGTAAATATGGTCGATGGAAGCCGTGGAAACAGCAGACGATATGCCTCTCTTCAATTTCCACGTATAGTCGAGGAGTTTCCCGAACTCGTTCAAATCTCCTTTGGACGTCAGAATCTCTTCAGCTTCATCAACCAAATCTTTCATTTCGATCAGACTCTTGACCTTATTCGCGATATTCTTTCCTGTTTCCTTCTGTATCTCCGAAGAAAAGCGAGAGAACCCTGTAAAAAACATCATAAGGCTGTCATTAAACTCTTTTTTCCGTTGATTGGATATGATAACGGGTGTGACTGTATATCCGTTTCGATCCATGTTGATGCGATTCAAGCCACCAAACGCCGCTGCAATCTGATCCTGAATCCCACCTGCTTCGCGGCAAAGCACACGCTCCACATAGATGGCTTCATCCGCTAATCGACGTTTATCCACGCGTTTGCCTTTCAAGCCATAAAAGGCATACAGCATACCAACAGCAAACGAAGAGGATGTCCCAAGCCCCGTCCTTGCAGGCAGATCCGCTTCGTAGGAGAGACGAATCTCGTGCATATCCTTGAACTTCATAAGATTGCGAATCAACGGATGCTCAATTTCATCAATAGTTTTAACGCGCTCAATATTCGTATAGGCAAATTCACTGGAATAATCAAAGAACGGTGGAAGATGACGTGCCGTCACATAGCAATACTTATCAAACGTCGTCGAAAGCACACTCCCACCATACTGCTCATAAAACTCTGCCATATCAGTTCCGCCGCCAAAAAATGACATGCGAAATGGAGTTTTTGTTATAATCATTTACGCCACCTCATCATAGTCCCTCTTCAATTTGTTTCCTTATGCAGCTTATTGTTGATAATTTCTTTCACTGTTTTTATATAACTGCAAATATCCTTGAACTCCTGCGTTCGATGGAAGAGCAAAACCTGCATCATTCCCATTAAAACTGCAATCAGCAGGCATTTTATAACAACATGCCAATACGTATCAGGAAATGCCAACCAATCAAAAATGACGCGTATCATCAAAATTTCAGCTACAACAAGCAAGCTCCAAACAAAATGACGCCACAGATAAAGCTTCATACTCCGTCTGAATATGACCCGAAAAACGAATTGCACACGTCCATAAACAATGCACAAGAGACCTGCAATCGTCCCAATCATGACCCCCACGATACCATAAACTTGCACAAGGGCTATGGATAAAATAAGATTCACTACAGCGGATGCAATCATATAGCTACGATCATTATCAAATGTCCCGTGCGTACTGCGAAAGTTATATGCATTTTCAAATTGTATTCCCAGCAATGTGTTAACAGCAAGCGCTACGACATATGCTTCCGGCAACAAAAAAACTTCACCGAAAAACAGTTGCATAAAAGGCTGGAGTACAAGTGCATAGATGCATGCGATGAAAGCGCCCCAGAAAAAGTACATCATATCCAGCATGCGGTAAATCTTGTAGCTCTTCTCTTCGTCTTCTGCGTAAATCAGGTTTCCCACACTCGGAATAATTCCCTGCAGGATCTTATACATGATGGAATTCACACCAGTATATATCAATACATAATTCGAGAGCAACCCTGCCATGCGAAGCCCTAAAACAGTAGACACGATAACAGCGTCTGTCCCAAAATAAATAACGTAAGAGAGTTTATGCAACAAGAAGTTCCCAACGTCCGAAAAAAATTTACGAGCACGCATATCTGCAATCGTCACTTTGATCGAATGGAGGAAAGGGTACATCTTTCCTGCCTTATGGTGCAAATAAATATTTGCAATGATATTGAAAACAAGACCCGTTGCCGCATAAAGGAAATAGTTTTGCCATACAATAATCGCCCAAAACTTAACAAGATTTGAACTAAGAGTACAGGCAATATCCGCTCTGGAACAAATAAAATCTTTTTGGTTCGCTGTAAAAAGAGTTCTGCGATATGCCAAAAAATAAGAGCTTAGCACGGTTCCTATCTGTATTACATAGACAAATTCAACGTAATACCACGAAATATTGTCGTCCTGCACAATCCAAGGAAGAAAAAAGAATAATATGAAGCCAACCAGAAAAACAAACGCACCGATGACGAGATAGATATAACGATATATGCTCATCAGCATATTGATTTCTTTTTCATTGCCATTGGCAAATTCACGATAAAGGCCGTAGCTGATGACCGTACTGACGCCGAGCTCTGCCAAGGATAATATCGTGAGAAGATTGGAAAACAAGCCTTCCAACCCAAGCAATTCGATCGGCATATACCGCGTAAACGCCTGCCGCAGAAAAATGCCTAAAACTGCTGCAAGCATATAGAACACCATCGAATACGCACTGTTCCTCAGGACATTAAAAACTCGCATTACTCCGATACAACCCCTTGTCCAAGATCTTCATATATTCAAAAGGTCCATGATCTGCCAAGCGTCGAATGCGCGCTGAAATAGAAATCTGAGAAAGCCCTGCAATCAACCCATCACATGCCGCCAGAGTGTACATGTCGCGTAATGCCTCAAGACCATCCAGATAATGCGTATTTTCCCGATCCAGCTCATCCAACATCGCAAAACGAACACCTTCCCCCCGGTGCACATCTTCATAATAGGACAGCCGTTCTCCATAGCGTTCCTTGAACGCCTCAAGTCTCGTATTGTCATCGGTTGCAAGGAAAATATGGTCGAATCCTCCGCCTTTGCCCAAAACTTCATCGATTGCAGAAAAAAAATCTTCCACTGTCACCATGTTGGGATGTCCCTCCCAGTGGAGCGCAAAATCTGTCCCACGGACATGAACACCCAAGATTTTTTTTTCAGACTCACTTTGCGGGAAAAGCTTACGAAAGCTAGTTTCAAAATTTTTTTTTGTTTTTGGATTCAAATGAAGATACTTACGCGCAATCTCTGCCAACGTCGCCAAATACGCTTCATCCACAACATAACCAGCAGGAGAATCTGGATTCAGATTTCCCAAGTCATATTCAATCCGAGCTAAATGCGGCAATTCGAGCGGGAAAACACGTTTACTTTCATACATTTCGGAAAGGGTAATCTCTGCAGGCTGCGAAAAATAGTATTCAAACACATTATTTGTTCCATCGATGGGGTGCTCTTCCTGATAAAAACATCTGTTATGAAATTTAAGAACCGGAACAAATCCTAACCGTTCTGCCTCCCACAGTGCATAGAGCATATAACGGTACATTGCTCCCATAGCACCATTGACCTCAATAAAAAAGATGTTCTTATCCGGATTTTTTTCTCCATAGGACTGCAAATGAAGGCAATTTGGATTATGACCTATCGTCATGACATTCTTCACAAAGGTCGCATCATTACAATGACGTAAAACTCTCTGCAGATAATTCACTTTGGGATGTTTCTTTAGGAATGTCTTTATATTCTCGCTGATACGATACTTCCAATATGCTCTTTGCTGAAAGTTCATTTCTAACAAGTACCTCCCTATCAATCCTTATGTATTACAATATGCGCTTTCTCCAACACCATGTCTACCGTTATGTTTTCCATACATACGGGATCTGTGCATTTCGACTCAAAACCAAGGCTGATACACGGTTGACATGATTCGCCTGACTTCACAACAGTCGAAGTATCTCCAAGAGGACCCCAACGTAATTCTGAAGTGGCTCCGTGCAGAGCTACCAAGGGTGCACGAACAGCAGCGGCAAGATGCATAATCCCGGTATTTACCGAAACAACCAATCGAGCTTTTGCAAGAATCGCAACCATGTCACTTAAAGAGCATTTTCCGGCTATATTTTCAACAGGAACACCAACTTGCCGAAGAAGCTGCGCCGTGTGCTCTGCCGCCTCCGCATCCATATTCGCACCGCTCAGCAGAATGCGGATATGATACATTTGATAGAGCCTTTTCCCCAACTCCACCCAGCACACCTCTGACCATTTGCGCTGATTCTCCATAGAACCGCTCGGATATTGATGAAAAACAACATAAGGCGTCTCCGGTGTAAGATCATTACTTGATGGTATGAAGGAAGGCAAAAGATCTGCGGGCTGAATCCCTGCCCCCCTTAGGATGTTTCGATAATTGTCAATCTCGTGTACCGAATCAAGATGTTCCACCCACTTATCGTAAACATAGTGGCGATACATATGGGCACGCTTAAATCCAACTTTATAATCCACATGAACCATCCATGAAATCACGGCGTTGATTCTTGGCCATGGACCAAAATCCAACAACAAGTCAAAATGCCCCAAGCCTCTCAGCGCAAGAAATGATTGAAGCGGTCTCTTCATCTCGAAAACAAAAATATCATCCACCCCACGAATGAGTTTTACCATTGATAAATTATTATTGGAGCAAATCACAGTAATGCTGCTTCGAGGATATTGACGTTTTATCTCATCAACCATTGCACTCAAGACAATCGTATCACCGATTGCAGCAGTCTTAATCATGGCAATTTTGGGTGTATCTATCGTATTGAGATCAATCGCTTTTCTGTTATGATGGAATATACCTAACACAAATAAAAGGGGACAACCAATCCATTTATCCAGACGTTTCATCCATGGATTATTTCGCTCTTTCATAATACACCTTTTTCATTCCAAAAGGTGCTAATATGCACCTTTTCCCGTAAACACCGTTTTTACCGTCTTAAACAAATACATCAAATCCAGCCAGATCGACCAATTCCTCACATACCACGTATCCATAGCGACACGTCCTGCAAAGCTCACATCATTGCGACCACTGGTCTGCCAAAAACCGGTGATTCCTGGGACAGTAAGCGTAATCGTCGAGAGATACTCGCCGATTTCTTCTTTTTCACGCGGAAGATATGGGCGCGGTCCCACCAAACTCATATCGCCATTGATGACATTAAGAATCTGAGGAAGTTCATCCAAGCTATACTTACGAATCCATTTGCCGATCCTCGTAACGCGCGGATCATAATCACGCAGTTTAGCAAACGTATCCCACTCTCTCTTTGCTTCAGGATATCTTGCAAGATACTCTTCTAAAATCCTCTGAGAGTTAAGATGCATGGATCGAAATTTATAACAAGTAAACGTCTTCCCCTTTTTTCCAATACGCTGCGCATTAAAAAATACCGATCCTTTTGAATCAAGTTTGATGCATAGAGAAATCACAGCAATGATAGGAATAAGCGGGATGCACAATATGCTCCCAACAATAACATCAAAAAATCGCTTAATAATCCTGTTCCTTCGTCTAGTAAGATTATTGCACAACGAAAGCATCATAATCTGTTCATTGAACAGAGTCTGCGCTTCTACATTGTAAAGAGGAATTCCGACGAGGTCAGGTACAAAGATGATATCTCTTACATAAGGCTGTATATCTTCCAAAAGGCGCTTAAGTCGGTTCTTCTCCATACCTGGAACCGTAATCACGACCGTCTTTACCTCAGATTTATGTATAATTTCTGATGCTTTTTCTAAAGTTCCAAGCAAAAGAAACTTCCGAGGCAACTCATCTGAAACAGGCGCATCATCGAGAATTCCGACCACTCTATAGCGATAGCCCAAATCCTGTTCAAAAGAACGCAATACCTGTTCTGCGGTTTTCCCTGCACCGATTAAAATGATGGGTCTTGTCAGCATATTTGTCATCTTAAGAATCTTCAACCATACATAGCGAACAGCATATACGTTGAACAAGACCAGACAGCCAAACAGAACGGCATAAAGTCTCGATGCCAAAAGACTCGCCTGCATGAAATAAAGCACGATGATGCATGTAACAAGCGCATAGAGAACGGCATAGAAAATCTGCCGCACCGTCTCAAGGATTGGCTGCATCTTCGTATACGTCTGTGCCATGCCAAGGAACGCGATAAACAGTAAAGGTATCCAAAAGAATACATAGGCATTTGCAATATGATAAGAATCCCCTACAAAGAGACCATAGAGATCATGCAGACCAAAAGCAACCTTCTCCGCAAGCAAGATGGCGATATAGTCAAAAATTACAAAAAGAAGAGGGGCGCATATTCGTCGAACAGTTGCTGGCAATTGATATCGCATACTCGTCGACCCCCCTCTTCATTTCTATCAGCAGATTGCCACGTAAGCCTCCACTTAAAACTATGCCGTCCGTCTGTAAGCAAGCAGTCCATACCCCATAGACAAAAGCACACCGATTACAAAACCAATCGCAACAATCAATTTCTTTCGCGGAGCAACAGGCTTATCTTCATCGGGCAAGTCCGCCGGATCGACTATCTGGATATCCATGCTGTCCATCGCTTCTTGAATCTTGCTCTGCTCGCTCTGCTTGACGAGGTTCAGGTAAACCTCGCCCTTGATCTTTACTTCACGTTCGAGACGCATGTATTCCAGCACATCATCCGGCAACTGTCCGATCTCACGCTCTTTTTCATCGCGCTGCTCCTTGAGTTTCTTTTCTCCCGCCTCAGCAACAGCTAAGTTGACAGCTGCCAGTGCTTGACTCTTCAAGATTTCTGAATGTGCAGGATTCAAAGTCGCCGCATTTGAGTCAACGCTTGCTACAACTTCGATATTGAGGCTTTCCTGCAATTGGCGCAGTTCATTTTTTGCCTGCTGAACACTCGGATGTTTATCCGTATAGCGCTCTTCCAGCCCTACGATTTCCACTTGTTTGGCAACAATCTGATCGCGAATTTTCTGCACAACAGCGTTGTCCGAAATGCGGTATGCCTTGCTTTTCACCTTTTGCTCCAGAAGCTTCGCCTCAGCCGTATCCAGCTCTGCCTGTGCAGACTTTTCCTGAACCTCAGCTTCGCTGATCGCCTTATCAAAAACGGCCAGTTGCTCAATTGCCGCTTTCACTTGTTCGTCGGGACTGTATATCTTATGCTCCTTGCTGAAAGTCGCCAGCTTCTGCTCCGCCTCTTCCGATTCCTGTTTGCTTTCCGCTATGCGTTTATCGAGGAATTTCACGAGCAAAGACTGTGTTTCCTGGTTCATATCCGTCTGCATAATGAGGAAGTTATCAACGACCGTCTGCGAGATCATCCGCGCTTCCTCCGGCGTTTTACCGCGCGCAATCACCTCGATCAAGTTCGTTCCTTTTGTATTCTTGATATCAAGATACTTTTTTGCGAACTTTTTTACATTCGGTTTCTCATCCTGCGGGAAATTCAGTGCTTCTATAATCGGCTCAAGCACGGTACGTGCTTTCATCAGTTCAATGTAGTTCATCGTCGGCGACGATACAGAACCGCCGCCCACGCCCAACAGAGCCATCGCAGCGGCAGCGCCGGAGACATCGATTTTTCCTGCGTTGCGCGTCTGCACCAATGTCGTGGATTCATACTCCTTCGGCAATACAAACGCAACTACCAAAGCCAGCAATGTGCAGGTGAGTATAAGCGTCACCACCACCTTCCAGCGTACAGCCATAATTTGAAAAAGTTTCGAGAGGTCGATCGTACCCTCATTCTGTTCCATCACAACTTCTCCCCTATCCACACGATCAATCTGTCAGAGATTTATACATCGCCCATGCGTTGACATACGGCAAAATGTCTTCAGCGATCTTGATGCCGTTCGATTCCGGTACATAAATGATATCGCCGTCTTCCAAGACGACGTTTTGTGTAAGGTCATGCTTCTTGATATAGTCCTTCATGTTGAGCGTACGATAGTACATTACATCATCCCGCACGCGTATGATCTGGATGCGGGTGCTTCTGGCTCGATTTGTCCAGCTGCCGGCGCTTGCCAAAGCGGCGTAAGCGTTCATGCTGTCGATATCAAGTGCATGAACGCCTGGAGCGGCGACGGTGCCCATGACGTAGACTTTGCGCGGTCCATAGCCGGTGATGAGAAGCGACATATCCGGAATGCGCAGATACGCGCCGAGCGATTCCATGAGGACTGCCTTGGCTTCATCAAGTGTCAGTCCTTCCAGCTTGACGCT
>NZ_DBHIUY010000001.1:0-92591 GCF_057272215.1 Selenomonas sp. | reverse complement strand
TGCCGACGTAGGGAAGCTGAACGTAGCCGTCAATGCCGACGGTGATGTTGTTGACGCCGATGCCATCGGGGAAGCCAATGGCGAGGACGTTGAAGGTATCCCCCTTGAAGAGGCGATAGCTTGGCGTCGTTGCCGCACGGCGCAGGGATGCAATCTCGAATTCTTCCGGCGCTTCGATATAGCGCGGTGCAGCCGCCTCTTTCTTTGCCGGCTTTTCCCGAGATGCTGCTTCATGGTTTGCCTGCGGCTGCTCAGCGAGGGCTTTCGCCGTCACAGGCGTTGCCGCTGCTGCTTCTGCGGCGGCGTCGCTTGCAGAAGGCGCAGCGAACGCAGCGCTGCTGCTGAGCGCAAGCATTGCAGCCAAGACGAGCAGGTTGCGTTTTTTCATGTACGGACACTCCTTCAAACGGATTACATTTGTTCTTTTAAGGATAGCATAGCCATCCTCTGCTGTCAAAGGTCTTTGCCTGTACTTCCCTCTTTCTATTCTTCTTTATTATCGGGAAATGCCGCAAAAAATTTATTACAAAGGGTTTAACTCTCCATAATCAATAAGAAATCTCATAAAATCAATTTTATCCGCCTAAGCAAGTGCGGCAGAGTTTGCTCGCGCCGATCGGCTGAAATGGCGCGCCGCAGTTGGCGCAGTGCGGCAGGGGAATGCGCCAGCGTTTGGCGGCGGGAGATGCGGCGAGACGCAGAGCGTTCTTGGGACAGCGTGCCGTACAAAGACCACATGCCGTACAGAGCTGCGGCGTGAAGCTCAGTACGAAGTCTGCATCTTCGATGTCTGCCTGCAATGCGCCTTGCGGACACAGGTGCGCACAGAAGCCGCAGGCATTGCAGCCGCTGTAGAGAGCGAGGTCCCCATGCACAGCGGCAGGAAATGCGCCGTAGCGAAACGCCCATGCGGAAGGATCGAACGCCGTAAGCGATGGATATGCAGGATTTTCTTCCTGCGTTTCTGCGGCATCTCCAGCCCCGCCTTCATCCTGCCCCGCCGCAGCATCAGCATCGGCGCCAGACGTATCGCCTTGCAGCATCCTCTCAGCAGAATGCACCTCAGCGCCATCGCTCCCCGCACCGCCTGCCGCATCTGCCTGCCCGAACTTCTCCTTCGCAGCATCGCGAAAGCGGCGAAAAAAATCGCGGCGACTGTACTCGCGTGCGGCAGGCTCCGTATCTCGCAGGCGAAGCAGCATTCTCCCCGCCGCTTCCAAGGCAGTATTGGCAGCAGCAGACTCGCGGCAAAGATGCTCATAGACGGCGGGTACGCACGATCGGCACGCGCCAACATCGAGCTGCACTTCCTTTTTTGAAGCAATCGCCCAGAGAATGCCGCGCGTGAGAAATCCCAAGCATGGTAGCATAGAATCCGGCACCGTTTTCGTACACGCGAGATGCACCTGCGGCGCAGAGAGCGCGCTCGACAGCTTCGCAGCATAACTCTGCCGCGTCTCAATGGCGCCAGCGGGACAGACCGCCGTGCAAAGACCGCAGTCGAGACAAAGCTCCGTCTGCGGTATGCCCCAGCGGAACGCGCCTGCAGGACAGACCTCTTCACAAGCGCGGCACGGCGGCTGCAGATAGCCTTTGATGCACTTCGCCGCAGACAGACGAATCTTTTCCACCGCCGCCATCCTTTCCTCAGAGATGCCAAATTTTTCTTCTTCGTATAGTATAGCAGGAACCAATGAATTTTTCACGCCTTCTGCACGCATTTTCCTTTCTATGTTATAATAGGAAGCGATTTTCAAACGATGAGAGGGATTTTCATGAAAGAAGAAAACATCGGCGCGGCTATTGCGCGCGCTTTGGGCATCCGAACGAAGCAGGCGGAAGCGACGATCGCGCTCTTGGACGAGGGCAACACGGTGCCGTTCATCTCCCGCTATCGCAAGGAGGCGACGGGAGAACTTGACGAAGAGCAGGTGCGCTCCGTCGAGAGCGAGCTTTCGCGCCTCCGCAATCTCGTGAAACGTCAGCAGGAGATCGGAAAGAGCATCGACGAGCAGGGAAAGCTCACGCCCGAGATCAAAGAAGCGCTCGACCGGGCGCTGAAGATGCAGGAGCTGGAGGACATCTACCTGCCCTTCAAACAAAAGCGGCGCACACGCGCAGGCGTCGCGCGGGAAAAGGGGCTTGAGCCTTTGGCGCTTGCGATTCTCGCGCAGGAAGCGCAGAGCGGCACGGCGGAAGAATACGCCGCCCAGTTCGTCGATGCGGAAAAAGGCGTGGAGACGGCGGCAGATGCTCTTGCGGGTGCGATGGACATCGTCGCCGAAACTGTCACGGAAGGTGCGCCGCTGCGTCAGAAGATGCGCAAGGAGCTTTGGCAGCGTGCAGAACTCGTGACTGCGCTCGACGAGGAAACCGAAGACGCGCAAACCTTCCTCATGTATCAGGACTACAGGGAGCCGCTTCGCACGCTGCCTTCGCATCGCATCCTCGCCATCAACCGCGGCGAAAAGAAGGGCTGCCTCAAGGTCACGCTCCAATGCGACCACGAGAAGCTTGCGACGGAAATCTTCGATGGGATTGACAAAGGCGCATCGATCTTCCGCGACTCTCTGAAGGCGGCGATCGAGGACGGCTATAAGCGCCTGCTCTTTCCCGCTATGGAGCGCGAACTTCGCTCACTTTTGACGGAAAATGCCGAAAAGCAAGCGATTCACGTCTTCGGCGCAAACCTCAAGCAGCTCCTCCTCGAAGCGCCGCTCGCCGGGCACACGGTCATGGGACTCGATCCCGGCTACCGCACGGGCTGCAAGATGGCAGTCGTCAGCCCCACGGGTCAAGTCGTCGATCACGGCGTCCTCTACCTCACGATGAGCGATGAGCGCCGCGCCGAATCAGCGAAAAAAGCGCTCGCGCTCATCAAGAAGCACGGCGTGACGCTCATCTCCATCGGCAACGGTACGGCATCCTACGAAACGGAAGAATTCACGGCGAATCTCATCCGCGAGAACAAATTGCCCGTACACTACCTCATCACGAACGAAGCAGGCGCGTCCGTCTACTCTGCCTCGAAACTCGCGAAAGAGGAGCTTCCCGCATACGATGTGACGATCCGCGGCGCCGTCTCCATCGCGCGGCGTGTGCAGGATCCTCTCGCCGAACTCGTGAAGATCGACCCGCAGGCGATCGGCGTCGGTCAATACCAGCACGATGTGAACCAAAAGGAACTTGCCGCCGCACTCGACGCTGTCGTGGAATCCGCCGTCAACCATGTCGGCGTGAACCTCAACACGGCATCGGCGGCGCTTCTCTCGCACATCGCGGGCGTCACGAAGGCGATCGCGAAAAACATCATCGACTGGCGCGACGAAAACGGCGCTTTCGCCAGCCGCCGCCAGCTCCTCAAGGTGCCGCGCCTAGGTCCTGCCGCCTTTACCCAGTGCGCGGGCTTTTTGCGCATCGCGGGCGGCAAAAGCCCCTTGGACAACACGCCCGTTCATCCCGAGTCCTACGCGCTCGCCGAAAAGCTGCTCGACCGCCTCGGCTTTTCGCTCAAGGATTTGAACGATAAAAAGTCTCTCGACACGCTCGGCGCTAAGCTTACGCTCGCCGACGCCGAAAAACTCGCCCAAGAGCTTGCCGCAGGCACTCCGACCATGCGCGACATCATCGACGCGCTCAAGAAGCCGGGACGCGATCCACGCGAAGATCTGCCCGCGCCGCTGACGCGCCAAGCCATCGTAAAACTCTCCGACATCAAGCCCGGCGCCGTCATGCGCGGCACGGTGCGCAACATCACGGACTTCGGCGTATTCGTCGACATCGGCATCAAGACGGCGGGGCTCATCCACATCTCAGAACTCAGCAAGAAGCGCGTCCGACATCCGCTCGACGTCGTATCCGTCGGCGACATCGTAAACGTCATGGTAATCAACGTTGACGAGGTACGCGGACGCATCGGGCTTTCCCTAAAACAGGTTCCGAAAGAGGCGGCAAAATGAACCAATCTCGTGATACCATTCTTATAAGTGATACCATTCGTGCTATCGAGCCTGCCGGCGAAGAGGCTGACGAGCGTTTTTTCGGCACTTCATCAGGAGATCTCGGTGCGCTCTCCCTCCTCTTGCGGCGTTATCTTCGTGCAGCAAAGGGTACGCTCCGGACGCTCGAAAAGCCGAAGAAATGCACGCTGATCTGCTGCGCCGATCATGGCGTAGCAGAAATGCAGGTCAGCGCCTATCCGCCCGAGACGACGGCACAGATGACGGCGAACTACCTGCTAGCCAAGGGCGCTGTCGCCAACGCGCTCGCCAACTTCGCACGAAGCGACCTCTACGTCGCCGACCTCGGCATCAAAGCGCCTTTGCCGCCGCTCCCGACGCTCATCGACCGCAAGATCGCACACGGCACGAAGAACTCCGCCAAAGGAGCCGCCATGACGCGCGAGGAAGCGCTCCGCTCGCTCGCCGTCGGCATCCGCCTCGCTCATCATTTCACCGCGCAAGGCTATCGCTGCTTTCTGCCCGGAGAAATGGGTATATCAAACACGACGGCAAGCGCGGCGATCACCGCCTGCCTTTGCCGTCTCACACCCGCAAAAGCCACGGGGCGCGGCACGAACATATCTGATGAACGTCTCAAGACGAAGATCGAAGTCGTACGCCAGATCCTCGCGGTCAATCGCCCCGATGCGAATAACGGCGTCGATGTCCTGCAAAAGGTCGGCGGCTTCGAACTCGGCTGCATCGCGGGGCTGATCCTCGGCGCGGCAAGCAAAAGAGCCATCGTCATCCTCGACGGCTTCAACACAGGCGCAGCGGCGCTCATCGCACAGGCGCTCTCTCCCGCCGTCACAGGCTATCTTCTCCCCTCACACCTTGCAGCAGAGCCGGCGCACGCCGCCATCCTCGAAAAGCTCTCCCTCAAACCCTACATGGACATGCGCTTTCGTCTCGGCGAAGCGACAGGCTCCTCCATCGTCGCCGACTTCCTCGACGCCGCAATCGACGCTTCAAAAAGCGTGCGCACAGCCGACAAAAATGCGCCGGAAACAGAATATGACACCGCTGACATGCCGCAGATACAGCGCCGCTCCGTATCCGAAAACATCCCCCACGATGACGTCATCCGTCTGCCCGAATTCCCCGCACCCGACGCCCTTGCCATGACGGCGTGCCAAAAGCGCATCGACAGTCTTGCCAAGCCGATCTACAGCCTTGGCAGACTTGAAGCGCTCGCCGTGCGCCTCGCCGGCGTCACAGGCGTCGCACAGCCGCCGCTTGCATCCGGACGCACACTTCTCATCTTCACGGCAGAAGAACCATCCGAGCGGCAAAAGCACCTCACAGCAGCCTTCGCCGCACATGCAGGCGCACCTGTAACACTTGCGCAACTCGACGCTGCATCTTCTGCCGCCGCAGCTTTCGCCTTCGGGCAGAAGGTCGCACAGGAACTTACTGCCGACTGCCCCCTCATCGGCATCTCACTTACCGCCCCATCCAACGAAACAGCAAAAGAAAAGGCAGATCTGTTAGCCGAAGCGCTCCGCCATGAAAAAGACGGCAACAACCTTCTCGATCTGCTGCACCGCCTGCCTCCTGCATCCTGCGTCGAAGCCGCCGCACTCCTTGGCGCCATCAGCGCCGCTGCCAAAAGGCGCAGCCTCATCGTACTCGACGATCCCGCGACGGAAAACGTCGCGCTCTTTGCTGAACGAATCGCCCCCACACTCACACCCTATCTTCTCTACGTCCAGCGCGACTACCTCGCGCTGTCTCTTGCCGCGAGCTGCGGCGTCGCCGCCTGTCTTGGCATACGCCTCATGGACGCCGCCCTCCACATGCTCAACGACATGAAAACCTTCGCCCAGACCGCCGTCGCCGTCGCCGCCGACGGTCCCGGAAGAGGACGGCAGGGATAAAAAGGGGCTGCTAAAATAAAAAGAATGGTATCATCCGCTGTCTCAATGGATGATACCATTCTTTTATTTCTTTTCCGCTTTCGCCGCCGACTTCATCGGAGCCGCCGTCCTTGGCGCCGTCTTTGCCGAAGCCTTCGCCAGATCTTCGACCGAGACCGCGCCTTCCTGCGGCGCAGATACATGCTGCGGACGCGCCTTAAGCTCAATGCCCGCACGCGGATTCATCTCGCTCCTTCCCTTGAAGATGCCGCCATCCTCAATCTGGAAAGCATTGACTTGAACATCGCCGATAAGCTGCCCTGAGCTGTGGATCGTCAGACTCTCCTCCGTGCGTGCGTTGCCATGCACCGTCCCCGATACATTCAAGGAGCGTGCCGAGACATTGCCCGTGACCATGCCCGTCTCGCCGACGATCACCGCGCCCGAGAGCTTCAGCTCGCCCTCGATCTCTCCGTCAATGCGTAAGTTTCCCGTACCGCTGACCTCGCCCTGAATCCTCGTATTCTTGCCGATGACCGTTTCTATATCGCCTGCGGCAGGACCTTCATCGCGCTTTCTCATCACACCAAACATAGTCTCCCCACTTCCTATAGATAGCTCGCCGGATTCACGATCTCGCCATGCAGATGAATCTCATAGTGCACATGCGGTCCCGTAGAAAAGCCCGTACTGCCCATATAGGCGATCATCTCGCCGCGCTTGACGTGCTGCCCTTCGTGCACGATCACCTCAGACGCATGACCGTAGCGCGTAAGAATGCCGTTGCCATGGTCAATATCAACCATGTTTCCATAGCCGCCCGCATTCCAGCCAGCCGCCGTCACGACGCCGTCTGCTGTCGCCACAATCGGCGTGCCTGTATCGTTGGCAATGTCGATTCCCGGATGGAAATCCGTACCATTCCAACGCCAACCGAAGGGCGAAGATATATCCCCCGACGTCGGCCAGCCCGAAGGCACATTGCTTGGTACGTCCGTCCTTGCCAGCTTATCCGCTTCTGCCGCACGCGCCGTTGCCTCTGTACGCTGCCTTTGGAGCTGCGCCTCAAGCTGCGCCAGGCTTTCACGCCGCGCAGGCAGTCCGCGCGACACGGCGTCGAGCGCACGCCGCACCTGCGAAACCTCTGCCGGTACACTAGGACCTCCCTGCCCCGTATGCTTGGCAGACTCGTCCTCTGCATTTTCATCCAACAGACGGCGCAGCGTCTGTTCACGCTCCGTGAGCTTTTCCATCTCCGTCTGCAAATTTCTTGCCTCTTCCGCAAGCTGTGCAAGCTCTGCCTGCCGCCCCTTCTCATCCGGCGTCTCTCGCGGCGCCGCGATAGAGCCGGCGCCGCTAACACTGTATGACATATAGCCGAACCCGCCAAGCAGAAGAACTGCGCCCGCTGCCAAAGCAGCCGCCCAGATCTTCAGCGTGCGCATCGAAAAGCTGTAACTTCGCACTGTCTCACCTTGATGCGGGATAAACTTCAGCGTGTACTCACGCTTGTCCGGTTTCTTTCCCTTCGTAGTCAAAGATCGATCCCCCATATATGCAAAAGAATGATAAAGCCTTTTCTCATACAACTGTTATTATACCATAGACAAAAAGGCAATATCAAATATTTTAAGAAAACGCTGATAAAATAAAGTCATCCATCTTTGCACAGCGCAGATATATAAAAATCGTTTGCTGAATTTATCAGGGATTCCTATGAGTACGGCAAATCGGCTGCAATGCTTCAAGATTCGCGGGCTTGTCGCACCTAAGATTTCGCAGCCTCAGCGTTGCTGGACAGCGATCTCTAAGGCGCTCCTGCGCCCTGTCGGGCTTGTCGCACCTAAGATTTCGTAGCCTCAGCGTTGCTGGACAACGATCTCTAAGGTGCTCCTGCGCCCTGTCGGGCTTGTCGCACCTAAGATTTCGTAGTACAATAGACGAAGCTTTGGGGGTTGCCCCGCAATATTGACTGATCAGGAGGGAAACGTATGTCATTGATGGATGCACTGAAACATGCCGACCCGGGAGTTGCCAAGGCGATTGATGGTGAACTTTCGCGCCAGCGACATAAGCTCGAACTCATCGCCTCGGAAAACATCGTGAGCCACGCCGTCTTAGAAGCGCAGGGCAGCGTCCTCACGAACAAGTACGCCGAAGGATATCCTGCCAAACGCTATTACGGCGGCTGCGAATGTGTCGACGTCGTTGAAACGCTCGCCATCGAACGCGCAAAAGAGCTGTTCGGCGCAGGCTATGCCAACGTACAGCCGCACTCGGGCGCACAGGCGAACATGGCGGTGTTCTTCTCACTTCTCTCACCCGGCGACACCTACATGGGCATGAACCTCACGGACGGCGGACACCTCACGCACGGCAGCGCCGTCAACATGTCGGGTAAATACTTCCACGTCGTTCCATACGGCGTTGACAAGGAGACGGAGTGCATCGACTACGACGCGCTCGAAAAGCAGGCGAAAGACGTCAAGCCGAAGCTCATCGTCGCCGGCGCCTCTGCCTATGCGCGCATCATCGACTTCGAGCGGCTGTCTGCCATTGCCAAAACCGTCGGCGCCTACCTCATGGTCGATATGGCGCACATCGCCGGTCTCGTCGCGGGCGGCGTACATCCTAGCCCGCTGCCTTGGGCGGACGTCGTAACGACGACGACGCACAAGACGCTTCGAGGCCCCCGCGGCGGCATGATCCTCACGAAAGACGCCGAATTCGGCGCGCAGTTCAACAAGGCGATTTTCCCCGGCATCCAAGGCGGCCCCTTGATGCACGTCATCGCCGCCAAAGCCGTCGCTCTCCATGAAGCGCTGCAGCCTGCTTTCAAAGAATATGCCGCACAAGTCGTCAAAAACGCCAAGACACTCGCCGCCGCCTTGCAGGAAAAAGGCTTCCGCATCGTCTCAGGCGGCACGGACAACCACCTCATGCTCGTCGATCTCCGAAACAAAAACGTCACGGGCAAAGAGGCGCAGCTCATCCTCGACGGCGTCGGCATCACAGCGAACCGCAACACGATCCCCTTCGAGCCGCTTTCGCCCTTCGTCACCAGCGGCATCCGTCTCGGATCGCCTGCACTCACGACGCGCGGCTTCAAAGAGGCAGACATGGAAGAAGTCGCTGCCATCATCGCTCTCGTCCTCGAGCAGCCGACGAACACGGCCGCGCAGGAAGAAGCAGCAAAGCGCGTTGACGCCCTTTGCCAAAAATATCCCCTTTATGAATGAGGTGCCGCTATGTATCTGGAAGATGTAAGAAAAGAAGGTCTCACGGTCAACATCGTCGATCATCCGCTCGTGCAGCATAAGTTGGCGCTCATGCGCCAAAAGGAAACGGGTTCCAAAGACTTCCGCGAACTCTTGGAAGAAATCGCCATGCTCATGGTCTATGAGATCACACGCGACCTGCCGATGGAAGAAGTCGAGATCGAAACGCCCGTCGCACCCTGCCGCGCCAAGATGCTCTCGGGCAAGAAACTCGCCTTGATTCCCATTCTGCGCGCCGGTCTTGGCATGATCGGCGGTATACAAAAGCTCATGCCCGCCGTGCGCATCGGTCATATCGGACTTTACCGCGATCCCGACACGATGCAGCCCGTCGAATACTACTGCAAGCTGCCGACCGATCTCGGTGAACGCACGATCATCGTCGCCGATCCCATGCTTGCAACCGGCGGCAGCTCCATCGCCGCACTGAGTCTCTTGAAAAGTAAAGGCGCAAAGAATATCATCCTGCTCTGTCTCGTCTCCGCCCCCGCCGGAGTGCGTACCGTAAACGAAACGCACCCCGACGTTCCCATCTACGTCGCGGCCGTCGATGATTACCTCAACGAGCGCGCCTATATCGTTCCCGGTCTCGGCGATGCAGGCGACCGCCTATTCGGCACACTATAAGAATTACACACATAACCGTCCACTTCGTGGACATTGTGCGCCGCCCTTACCGAAAACCACGCAAAAAATTTCCCCTTCGCTAAAAAAACACTTGCATTTCTCCGCGCCTTTCTGTATAATATGCTTTGTTCGCGGGCGCGAGTCTGCAGAACAAAATTGCTCGGTTAGCTCAGTTGGTTAGAGTATCACATTGACATTGTGGGGGTCACTGGTTCGAATCCAGTACCGAGCACCATTTGTCTATTAAGCAGTCATCCTCTGGATGACTGCTCCTTTGTTATATAGAGCTTTTTCGAGGAGGATTGCAACATGAACATCGGCAAGAAACTTCGCGCGGCTATCCTCGCCGCCCTTTTGACGCTCGCTCCGCTGCACAGCGCCGCGCCCGTCGAGGCGGCGGCGCTCAACCCCGTGCTGATCGGCATGTCCGCACTCGGCGGCTATCTCGCCTACCAAGGCACCCTCAAGGAGATGCTTGCCATTGGCAACAACGTCGACTATCAGATCAGCGGCTTGAAACAAGATATGGAAGAAAACGGCGAAGACAAGGACGCGCTGAACCGTGAAGTCGTCGACCGCGTGCTCGGACGGCTCACAGAACATGGCGAATATGCGCTCTCCATCAACTCCCTGCCATTCCTATGGCGCGTGAACGCAAGCGACGCCTTCAACGCCGCCTGCTATCCGACCGACTATATCACCGTGAACCGCGGTCTCGTACGCGCCCTGCACCACGACGAAGACGAGCTTGCCGCCGTCCTCGGACACGAGATGACGCACGGTCTCCGCCAGCACAGTGCGAAAAACTACGCCAAAGCCGTCGCCGAATCGTACGCCGGCATCGCCATCGGCTCGGCGGCAGACAACCTCGACTGGCAGAAGCTCAACGCCATCGTCGGCTACGCCATCGCTAAAGACGTAACGCTGCCGAGCGAAATCGAAGCCGACGAAGGCGGCTTTTACCTCATGACAACGGCGGGCTTCAATCCCGGCGGCGGCGCAGCGGCGATGGCACGCATGGCGTATTACCTGACCTACGAAACGCAGGACATTCGCGAGTACCAAGACCCATTTGAGGATCCGAACGCGCCGAACTACAACGACCACCCCGCCATGTTGGAGCGCATCGAGCGGCTTGCCGGCATGATGTGCGCCTACGGCATGGGGCATGTCACTGTCAAAAACGGCGCAGACGTCTACATCGACGGCGAAAAACTCCTGACCGCCGACTGGGACGCCGACTACAACAACACGCAGGAAAACGCCTACCTCATCGCCGGCGGCCTCGCCAAAGCATTCCATGACCACGCCGCCTTCGCCGATTGGCAGTTCACGACCGCACCAAACGGGCGCATCTCCTACCTCAATGAAGACCACGTCTACGAAAAGCTCAAGAAGTTCGTCGCACGCCATCATGCAGAAGAGCGCCTTGAGATGCTTGTGCGCACCGCCTACGCAAGCAGCGAGGACAAAACGATGCGCAAAAAAATCGCCGCCGAAGAAAAAGCTCGCAGCGATACATGGCAGAAGATCCGAGAAAAGGCGCTCGACGCCAAAGGCGAACTCGTCAAGCAGCTTCGCTACAACGCCGATCGCTACAGTGACAACGGCATGGCTAAGGAAGCGCTTTTCCTCATGGAACGCGCCTTCGCCGCAAAAAATCCCGACGACATCGCAGAAAACTATGCCATTCGCGGCCGCGCTCGCGCCGTCGCCGGCGACTACAGCGCCGCTCTCGCTGACTCTGACCACGCCGTTGCACTCGATGCGAAAAACATCTACAACTTTCTCAACCGCGCCGACGTCCATCGCATGATGGGCGAGCGCGAAAAGGCGCTCGCAGATCTCGAAAAGTCGCAGGCACTCGATGAGAAGAACCCCTTCATCTACAAGATGCGCGGCGAAATTTACAACGAGACAGGTGAAAAAGACGCGGCGCTCGCTGCCTACAAGGACTATTGGAGATATGCGCCGAACGCGCAGGACATCCCCGATGAGTATATGAAAGACGTCGACGCCGAAGCCTACGACAAGATCATCAAGGAGCGCGAAAAGAAGGAACTGGAGAAAGCCGAAAAAGAAAAAGATAAAATGGGCGAAAAGACTTAATTTCTTTCACGAAAAATTCGATAAAGAAGGCAAAGGAGATAGGCTGCAGCAATTTTATATACTGCTCTACCATAAAACGAGGTGTGAAAAATGGGAATAATGGCTGGTATTCTCGTACTTCTTCTTACTTTGCTCTTCCTTGACGACATGGAACTTACGGCGATCTCTCTCATCATTGCCATCCCTTTGGCGGTGACGTATCAGCTCACCGACTCCGTTGTCGCCGCCGCATTTACAACCTTCGCCATCCTCCTTGTCTTGGGGCTACTCTATCGCTATCGCGAAACAGCCTTGCAGATGCGAAAATAACCGTCGAACCTTCCAAAGGAAGAGTTGCGTCCGCATTCTTTTCAAGCGGCGCTGCTCTTCCTTTATTTTATCGGAGGACAGGCAATACCAACGAAATTAAATTATTTTATCGGATTGGAAAAATTTTCTTTCCGATTTTGAATTTTTTTCGTGCAATTCTGCCGATACTATGCTATAATAGCTTTGCGGCAAGTAGACAATCAAGATCTACACGCCTATTCTGCCGTGTTTTACCAAAACACAGGGGAAGTAGGCCAGCCACTGATTCTTTCCCTGTGTTCTCTTCATAACTGGAAAAGAATCCCAAATATGAGATATAAGAGCTGCACGCCCATCCGATACGATGCCTGTGCAGCTCTTTTTTGTTCTATAAACAAAAATCCTATGCGACCGATCCATCAAGCATCATCATGATCCCTCTCAAATCACACATACAAAAAGCCGCCCGCAGGCGGCTTTTTGTATGTGCAAACCAAATCTACATTTCTCCCCAAAGAACGATCTCCTTCAGCTCTCGCGTCTTTTTCATATCAATCACGCGCTGATTGCGGCTACCGCGAAACGGGAGCGTGAGGTCGCGTTCAGCTTCTTCATACGCGCCGTCCACGAGGACATCAACCTCATCGAGCAGTGCATCGACGGCGCGCTCGTTCTGTCCTTGCAGGTATTCGAGCGTATAGCCCGTATACGCCCAAACGTCCATGCCATGTTCATGCACCTCACGCGCAAGGCTTGCAAGCGGCGCAGCCTGACAAAAAGGCTCACCACCCGAGAGGGTAACACCCGTCAGCAAAGGGTTTTCGAGTACATGTGCAAGAAGCGCCTGCGTGTCCATCTCTCGCCCGCCCGTAAAATCATGCGTCTTTGGATTGTGGCAGCCGGGACAATGATGCGGGCAGCCCTGCGTGAAGATGGTGTAACGAAGTCCCGCCCCGTCCACGATGGAGTCCGATACCGTTCCCGCAAGTTTAACTGATGCCATGCTTGACTCGGTCGTGCTCTTCGGCGCGTTTCGCGTTGTTCCAGCGGTCAATCGTGCCGACAAGATACCCTGTGATGCGCCGGATGCGCTCGAAGGGACGACCGTCCTCCTTTCTGCCGCAGCGCGGGCAGATATTGTCGATGATACCATTGTAGCCGCAGACAGGATCGCGGTCGACGGGATGATTGACCGAGCCATAGCCGATGCCTTCGTCGTGCATGTAGCGCACGATCGCTTCAAAGGCTTGGAGATTCTTCGAGGGATCGCCGTCCATCTCGATGTAGCTGATGTGTCCGGCGTTCGTCAGCGCGTGATACGGCGCTTCAAGACGAATCTTCTTTGCCGCCGCAATCGGGCAGTAGACGGGCACATGGAAGCTGTTTGTGTAATAGTCTCGATCCGTGATGCCCTCGATCTCACCGAAGCGCTTGCGGTCAAGGCGCACAAAGCGGCCGGAAAGCCCCTCGGCGGGCGTCGCCAGAAGCGTGAAGTTCAGCCCCGTGCGCTTTGCCTCCTCGTCCATGCGGCGGCGCATGTGCCCGACGATGGCAAGCCCGAGAGTCTGCGCCTCTTCCGACTCGCCCTGATGCTTGCCGATGAGCGCTTTCAGGCATTCGGCAAGACCGATGAATCCCATCGAGAGCGTGCCATGCTTCAAGACTTCGGCGATCTCATCGTCGGGACCGATCTTCTCCGAGTCGATCCACACGCGCTGCCCCATGAGGAATGGATAATTCCTGCCCTTTTTCGCGCACTGGATCTTGAAGCGATGCAAAAGCTGGCGGATGACAAGCTCCGTCAAGCTGTCAAGCTCACGGTAAAATACATCGAGATCGCCCTTAGCGAGGATAGCGAGACGCGGCAGGTTGATGCTCGTAAACGAGAGATTGCCGCGCCCGCATGTGACTTCACGCTCGGGATCGTAGACGTTGCCCATGACGCGCGTGCGGCATCCCATATAAGCGACTTCCGTGTTGTAGTCGCCCTCCTTGTAATACTGGAGATTGAACGGTGCATCAAGGAAACTGAAGTTCGGAAACAGACGCTTCGCTGAAGTTTCCATAGCGAGCCGAAAGAGATCGTAGTTCGGATCCCCTGCATTGTAGTTCACGCCCTCTTTGACTTTGAAGATCTGCACGGGGAAGATCGGCGTCTCACCGTTGCCAAGTCCTTCCTGCGTCGCGAGCAGGAGATTCTTCATGACCATGCGGCCTTCGGGCGAAGTGTCCGTACCGTAGTTGATCGAGCTGAACGGCACCTGTGCGCCTGCGCGCGAATTCATCGTGTTGAGGTTGTGAATGAGTGCTTCCATCGCTTGGAAAGTCGCATTATCCGTCGCATCAAGCGCCGCTGCGTAGGCATAATCATGCGCACGCGCTGCGAGCTTTTCGGAGATTTCCTCATAGCCGCACGCCTTTTGGTGCGCGGGCAGAAAATCGATGAGAGCCTCTCTGTAGACGTCCGCACCACCGATCGTAACGCCCAAGGGCAGAAGCGAGCGGCGAATCTCCTTTGCCAAGAGCTTCGCGTCATCCTGCTTCATGGCGAGCGTGATGGCAAAGAAGTTCGCGATCTCCTTGAAGTAGAGCTTGCGGAAGGTCTTCCTTACGCCCGGCGCCATCGAATAGTCGAAGTTCGGGATCGCCTGACCGCCGTGCATCTCGTTTTGATTCGCCTGGATGGCGATGCAGCCGAGTGCGGCATAGGAGCGAATATCGTTCGGCTCGCGCAGATAGCCGTGACCCGTCGAGAAACCGTCCTTGAAGAGTTTTAAGAGGTCGATCTGGCAGCACGTCTCTGTCAGCATATAGAAATCCTTGTCGTGGATATGGATGTCGCCGTCGATGTGCGCCGCTGCGATATCTTTGGGCAGGATGTGATGGTCGATGAAGTACTTCGACCCTTCCGAACCATATTTAAGCATCGTTCCCATCGCTGTATCGGCGTCAATATTTGCATTCTCTCGCTTGATGTCGGCGTCCTTGGCGCGCTTGAAGGTCAGCTCGTTGTAGATGTCCATAAGGTCGCCCTCAGCGTCGCGAATCTTCGCATGTTCCGCGCGATAGAGGATGTACGCCTTCGCCGTCGAGGCGAAGTTGTTCTTGATGAGCACCTTTTCCACAGCATCCTGAATGAACTCAACGGCAGGCGTCTCCTCCCCCTCAATGCGGTGCATGACGCTCTTCGTAAGCTTTTCGAGCTGCTGCTGGGAAAACGTCTCGTCGATGGACTCAAGATTTGCCTTGCGAATGGCGTCGGTGATCTTCTCGGCATCAAAGGGCACGACTTGCCCCGTACGTTTTTGAATATTTTTGATGGTCATATCTATGATCCTTCCCTTGTAGTTTTTGTGTTGTTAAATTATACAAGATATAGATTTCTTGGTCAAGGGACTAAACTACATATTGTGTTTTATCCACAAGAAAAGCCCCTTTTATCCACAAGGAAAAAGGGGCTTCATCTTAGATTTTTCAAGGCTTACGCTACGGAGAAAGATTCTTTAGAAAAAGTTATGCACAGGCAGCCGTTACTCCTTCGCCTGTATGATTGTGCGCATGGGGAACGGAATGTCGATACCCTCCTTGCGGTAGCGGCGCGTCAAGGCCTTGATGAATTCATGTTTCAAGAGAAACTGATTGACGAAGCTGCTCGTGTGCAGCACGACATCGAATTCGATGGCAGAGTCGCCAAACGTGTGGAAGCGCACGACGGGATCACTCTCAACGCCGTGATCGAAGGCTTCCATGACCTCGTTCGCCACCACAAGGGTCACGCGCTCCACCTCGTCGAGATCGCTCGCGTAGCTGACGCCGACGGGGATGACAACGGCGATTTCCTGCGCGGGCATGTCGTAATTCGTAAGAATGGACGATGCGAGCTTCTGATTCGGCACGATGATCGTGTTGCCGCCCAAGGTCTGCACCGTCGTGAAGCGGAAGTTGATGTCGGCGACCTTGCCTTCCTCACCCGCCGACATGCGTACATAGTCGCCGATGCGAATCTGCCGCGAGAGAATGAGCTGCAGTCCTGAGAAGATGTTCGACAGCGTCTCCTGCATACCGAGAGCGAGCGCCGCGCCACCGACGCCCATCGCTGTGAGGATCGGCGCGACGGAAATGCCGGCATATTGCAGAACGACGAGGACACCCATAGCATAGATCAGCCCGGAGAGGATGGAAGAAAGGAGTGTCGTCTTCGGCAGAGCCGCGCCGCTCGTGCGCGTCTTCATCTCGATGAATCCCGTGATCGTGCGCGAAGCGACGCGCGTCAGCGTGAAGACGATGATGGCGAAGAGGATGTAGGAGAGGAACTGCGCGATCGTCGGAAAGACGTCGATGGTCTTGATCGACCAGTAGACGCCGACGCCGAGGCACCACGAGACGGGCACGCCGCGCAGCGCATGGATGAAGATCGACCACGCCGTGTCCTCGCCGACCGTGACCCTCTCACGAATCTGCCGGTCGATGAGCTTGTTGAGAAATATGCCGACCGTCAGCGCCGCGAGCATGATGCACGCAGGCATAAGCAGGAAATCAGTCACTTCATGCCAAGTCAGCGCTTGAAGTTTCATAAAAAAAGACAATATTTTTCCTCCTAGGCTATGTGGATAAATCAAATACGAAAAGCCTTGATCTTACAAGTCAACTAAGGCTTATCCCCAAAAATCTGTGGATAACTGTGGAAAACAGGTGTTTTTCTTGTGGATAACCGCGCATATACAGAATGCTGAACCATTCGCACGCGCATCAAATCCGTTTCACATCGGCGAAGTGAAGCTCCGGCACATGATGGATGAGGTTCCATGCGTGCGCTTTTTTATAGAAGAGTTCCAACCCCTTGAGATGCTCCTCCTTGAGATCCCAGTGGATGACTTGGAGATATTCCTCCAGTTGCTCGAATGTAAAATCTTTCTCGCCATGTACGGATTGAATTGTCGCGTACTTATTGGCAACGCCCTCCGCCATGCCGCCGACGAGCCGTTCGTAAACGAGCTGCAGCTGCTCCGGTCGCTCCTTAGAGAACGTGCGGTTCGCCACCCAAAGCGAATAAACCATACCGAGTCCCGTAAGCTTGTGCCACTCAGCGCCAAGGTCATAGTAGTGGAGATCCTCGCGGCGATGGTGATAAAGCCAGAGCGCGTCATCGCCGATGAAGAGCGAGCCTGAAGCATCCCTTGGAACGGGATTTTGCGGCACAATATGGCGCACATAGTAATTCGGACTTGCGTCGTAGCTCTCCTTTAGAATAATTTTCAAAAGACAGTGGCTCGTCGCTGATTTCGCCGTGAGAATGATACGGTCGTCCTTGATCTCCTCGATGGGCTTTTTCGTCACCAAGAGGATGCTCGTCACTCTTTCATCTGTGCGCACGCAGATATCGGGCAAAATGACAAGCTTTTCATCGCCGTCGGCATAGACGATGGACGATATGCCGCTGACATCAAGTCTCTCTGCGGCAAGCGCTCGATTAAGCTCCGCCGGTACGCCCGGCACGAGATGCAGACCGCGGTTGCCGCCATGTGCAAAGCTCCATGTGAGCGGCAAGATATTAAGAAAATGGATATGCCCAACCTTTGGCTCTTCCATAAATGCCTCCTTACGGAAGTACGGATAAGTCCCATGCTTCCTTACATATATTTCCACATGTGCAGCAACGGACCATGTCCTTTACCGAGGTCGAGTCCCGCACGAATGGCGCCCGTGATGTAAGCCTTTGCGTCCTCCACGGCAATCGTCAGCGGCTTTCCTGCCGCCATACCGCAGGCGATCGCTGTAGAAAGCGCACAGCCTGTACCATGCGTATTCGCATTGTCTATACGCGCCTGTTTGTACCAGCGCACCTGGTCATCCGCATAGAGCAGATCGTCCGCACTCTCAACGAGATGACCGCCCTTGATGAGGACAGCTGTCGAAAAGCGCTCCGTCAACGCCTTGGCAGAACGCAGCATAGAAGCCTTGTCCGTGATAGCGACGCCCGTGATGGCTGCCGCCTCCGCAAGATTCGGTGTGACGATATCTGCGAGAGGCAACAACTCATCCACCATAGCAAAGAGCGTTTCGCTCGTGATCAGGCTGCAGCCGCTCGTCGAGGTAATGACAGGGTCAAGCACAATATTCTCCGCTTTCTTTTCCCGCAGTTTCCCAGCGACCGTACGAACGATCGCATCGTTTCCCACCATGCCGACTTTGACCGCATCGGGCCGTATATCCTCATAGATCGCATCTATCTGCGCCGCAATAAAATCCGGCGGAATGACGAAAATATCGCGAATCCCCGTCGTATTCTGCACCGTAAGTCCCGTCGAAACATTCATCGCGTACATCTTATGCGCCGTGATGACCTTGATATCCGCTTGTATGCCGGCGCCGCCGCTTGGATCCGATCCTGCAATCGTCAGGATTTTTTTGATGTCTTTCATGCCCTACTCCCCCCGAAAAAACGCCGAACCTTGCAGCATTTCCCAGAAATTCATATCGTATTCATTCATAGTATATCACATTCATCGGGTCTCCTGCCACAAATCATACAACGCGATCATGTTTTGCAAACACCGCTTCTCCTCGTTCGTCAATGTGCAGCTGACGGACTTGCCTTCTGTCGATGACCAATAGATGCAGCGCGCCGTGCGGGCAAAAGCGGCGCGGCGCAGGATATCTGCGCCGTCTTCTCCTAAAGCAATCTGATAGCGCTCGGTCAAGGATTCGACGTCCTTTGCGAGGTGATCGCGGCGCCTCTTTTCATCGAGTTCCCATGTGCGCCGCTCACCGTCCGCCTCAATGGCGAAACGATCGCCGAAAATCCACGCGCGCCGACTATTTTCGTGGATGTTATAATAATATAAAATATTACAGCGAAACGTACAGTCACGATTATGCCCCAAAAGCGGCTGCACATACAATCCGCCCGAACGCACATCCTCCTCCGGATAACTGTACCATGTGTAAGAACCGGAATCTATGCGCTCCATGCCCTCCTTGAGCTTTTCCATCTGCGCTTCTTTCTCCTTTTGCGCCGCTTCGTCAGCAAGCCGCTTTGCTTCGCGCTCCTCCCGCAGCGCCTTTTCGTGCGCTTCTTCCTCGGGCGAGAGCATATCTTCCGTCCGCAGTCCGAGCATACGCTCTGTCTCGCTTCGATGCGTACTTCCATAATAAAGCATCGCACCCGTAAAGAGGAGCACGAGAAAAAGGAAAAAAATCACATATCGGAAAATTTTCACACTTTAGACCCCTTCCCGCATTTTTATTATATTATACACCGTATAAGTTATTTCTGCATGAAAAATCATGTGGTTTTTCCTATAAACACTTGACAGTAGGTCTAAAGAATTATATGATACACATAGTATAGATGATATACATGAAAGGAATGATCCGCCTTGAAGCAATTTTCCTCCTTGCTGTATAAAGAAGAGGATCTTGCTCTCTGTTTAGAAGAGGCAAAAAAAATCGCTGCCTCTATGGCGCACATCTCCGATCTTCTCGTGACCCTTTTTGCCTCAGAACTCGCCGTCAATACGATGGCGGACTTTGAGCGTGCAACAAGAAAAATTTTCCCGCAGGCAAAGGTTGTGGGATTAGCAGCAGAATGCGGATTCGCCAACGGGAAGATGTGGAGCGGTGCAGAAAACCATGCGGACGCAGCCAGCGCCGTTGTTACGTTTACATTTTTTTCCTCATCGCGTGTCATCCCCTTGGCGTTTGACGGTAATTCGGATGCAGCGTCCGCGGGGCGCGGGCTCATCAAGACGATTGCCCAAGAAAAGGCCACTGCGGCGGTCGGTCTCTTTTTGGCTGCGCAAATTCCGGGCATTACAGAGCTGCTGGACATCCTCTCAGACACCAGAGAGGACATCGTATTTTTCGGCGGTCTCCTCTCGGAGCAGACGGACGGCAAACGCGTCATGATCGATCTTTCCGGACACCGTATGTCGCGCGGCTTCCTTGCGCTCCTTTTTGTCGGCGAGGAGCTGCACGCCAAAGCGCTTCCATCTTTCGGCTGGCGGCCCTTCGGTCCCGAGGTGCAGGTCACGCGCATGGCAGATGAACGCACGATCATCGAGCTTGACGAAAGGCCTGCAAGCGAATTTTTTTCCCACTATCTCGGTATACGCCACGGTTGGGAGTCGCTTGAGAGCGTCGAAACCTTCCCGATGCACCTTCGCCGCAATGGCGCGACGCTCGCGCGCCGCCTCACCGGCATCGAAACCAACGGCTGTGTCCATATCAGCGCCGACCTGCAAGAAGGAGAACGTCTGCGCATCGCTTCAGGCGATCCCATCGCCATCATCAGCGAGGCGCAGAGGACACATGCCGAGCTTTGCGACTTTTCGCCCGAAGCCGTATTTATCGTAAACTGCATGGGACATTACGTCATGCTGCAGCAAAACAATCTCTATGAGTACGCCGCCATCTCTCGCACCGTGCCGACGCAGGGCTTCTACTCTTTCGCGGAGTTCTTTCGCAGCAAAGGGCAAGTCATGAAAACGAACCTCACCATGCTCAGTGTCGGTTTCCGTGAGGGCGGACCGCAGGAACCGCCCGTCTACAAGCCTGTGTCGCCGCAGTTCGGCGATCAGACCTCGATCATCGCCCATCTCGTACACTTCGTCGACGCTATGACAAAAGAGTGGGAAGCGGCACACAGCAAGCTTGTCGTCCTCGCAGAGCGCGATGCACTCACAGGTCTATTGAACCGCCGCGCTATGGAACGCTCCTTCAAAGACATCCTGCACGATGCGCTCTCTTCCGGACTGCCGCTGGCTGTCATGATGCTCGATATGGACGACTTCAAGGGCATCAACGATACTTTTGGTCATGCCATGGGCGACGAAGCGCTCGTGGCACTCGCCGACATTCTGACCTCATCCGTACGCAGCGTAGACATCGTATGTCGTTGGGGAGGCGACGAATTCTTCGTCATCTTGACGCGTGCTGACCGCGCAGCAGCTGAGCGTGTGGTCAAACGCATACACGAAAGCGCCTCCTCTCTGTCGCTTCTGATGCCGGACAATCGCAAAGTCGGCTTGAGCATCGGCGTAACGCTCTCAAGACCACACGATACACCCGAAAGCGTCTTTCAACGTGCCGATGAAGCGCTCTACACATCCAAGAGAACCTCCGGCAAGAACTTGGTCACTTTCCGCTGAAAACCACCGCGCAGACGATCGAGCATGGAATCCATTGGAATCCATCCGACCGGCTGCGCTTTCTTTATCGACACAACGCAATTTTCTATGCAAACTGCATTCCCATACAAGGAAAAATATCGCCAAAAAAGTCAAACTATGATAAAATGAGAATAGATGCTTATGGAAAATTTCACACGAGAGAGCACGCCCGCAGGAAATCCCCTTGATGCGTGCAGGCAGGGTAGCTAAAGACCGCGCTTTCTCAAACCAAAGGAGGAATCGTCCATGACAGTTCGTGAAGGAGACGCCGCCATTGTAGAGCAGTACGTTGATCTCTACAAAAAAACCTTGAACGATGCCAATACCGCACTCGCCGAAAGCATTTGGCAGCCGGGACCGAAAACATCTATGGTACATCCGCGCGGCGAAGACATCGGCTGGGAGAACATCCGCCAGCACTTTTATATTGACCGCCTGCAGAAACTTTACACAGAACGGTGCTTCGAATTTCGTGATCTTGAGATCGAAGTCTACCGCGACACGGCGATTGCCATGTATACGTGGGACTTCCACGGCAAACTGCGCTCCGACGGCACAGAAATCGAGCATAAAGGCCGCACGAGCCAGACATACCGCCGCATGTCACAGGAAGGCTGGAAGATCCTGCACGCCCACATCTCAGGTATGCCGATCGCCAACGAGCGCCAACCAATCTGACGCAGCAAACAGAAAAGAGGGATTGCCCAACAGCAGTCCCTCTTTTCTGTTCGCTTGAAACGCTCTATCCCTTGATCTCATCGTACATGCGGCAGCGATTTGGACCAAACTTGCGTGCAGAAAACATCGCTTCTTCCGCTTCCTGCACCATGCGCGAAAACTTTTCAGAAGAAGCTCCTGCGACGGAAATTCCCATACTGAACGATACGGATACATAATCCTGCGGCTGCACGCGCAGAAAAAGATCAAGAATGCGCTGTGCACGCTTTTCGATAATATCAATCGAGATGCGCCCCGAAATGAATACGGCGACTTCTTCCTCGTTGACGCGTCCAAAAACGTCCACACCACGAAAATCCGTGCGCACAGAGTCGGACAAAGTACCGATATAGCCGTTGCATGCCGACTCGCCCAACGTCTCGTAGAGCTTTTGATAATCATCAATGCCGACGATGAACAGCACGCCCTTCTCACCGCGTGAAAGCTCCATGAGCTGGCGATTGACAAGAAGCTCCAGCCCATCGCGATCAAAAAGCCGCGTCTGCGGGTCGCGCTTCAAGTGCGCCTCCTGACGCTCCAACATCCGCGTCTCATCGTGGATCTGCTCCATTAAGCCGACGACTGCATAGATCTCACCATTCTTGTCTGCCAGACTGCGATAAGAAGCACGGCGCCAAAGTGGGCTGTCATCGTCCGTCTTGACACGATACTCCACGACGTCATCGCGCATCCTTTGACACGCATCACGCAGACGCGTAAGAACTTCCTCCCGCTGCTCCGGATCGGCGAGCACATCATTTGCAAAATACTCGTAGAAGTTCTGCCGCCACTCCTCCGTCATCTCTTCCCCGGGAGCCGCGTGCCACAGCGTCATTTCATCCTTAGCCACATCGTATTGATATGCCGTCACATTCATCCTTTCAAGGAAAATACGCAAAATGGCATTCTTGCTCACATCCTCACGAATGGCAGAGCGCGTATATGCCTCTTTTTGTATCGGCAGGCGAAAATCAGGAGCGGTCACAGGCTGCGCCCCACTAACCTTAAGTGCATGGGTCTTTCTCATATCGGTACTTTTCATCGGTAAAACTCCTATCCTGCCGAACAAATTTTAATCCCTATCTAGGTTTCTTACTATAAATATTATAAAGCAAAACAAGAATTTTTTCAAAGAAAACTCTTTTATTCTCCTCGTACAGGAAATAAGCCTCACAGATAATCCTGTGAGGCTTATAAATATAAGCGTTATTTGACGACGAGCACCGGGCACTTCGCCTGCTCTACGATATACTGGCTCACGCTGCCCAAGAGCACGCCCTTGACGACGCCGAGACCACGGCTGCCCATGACGATGATGTCCGTGCCGCTGTGCTCTGCGAAATCAAGGATGGCAACAGCAGGCGATCCCGTCTCCGAAAACGCTTCCTTCTTAATGCCCGACGGCACCATCTGCATGGCGCGGTCGAGGATCACGTTGCCCGCCTTCGTAACGGCTTCAAGCACCACGTCGGACAAGCAGGCATTGATCGCAAGCTGATTGATATTTGCAATGTAGAGGAAGTTCAGCTTCGCCTCGCAGACCTCTGCCAGTTTGATCGCCTCCGTTACAGCACGATCCGAGCCTTCCGACCCATCTATAGGGACGAGAATGTTCTTCAACATAATATAACCCTCCTTCTACTGAAAGCCCTTCGCCAAGATGCATCGAATACGCATCCTTGACTTATTTGACAACGAGGACCGCACACTTCGCCTCCTTCATGACCTCCTGACTCACACTGCCGAGCAGGAATCCCGTGACAGGAGAAAGTCCCCGCCCACCCATGATGATGAGATCGTGCGCATTCTCCGAAGCGAACTCCACGATCTTGCGCGGCGGCATACCGACCACCACATGACTTTCGGCGTCGATGCCGTCGGGAAGATCATCCCGCGCTTGGGACAAAATCTCCTCGGCGGAATCCGTCCCCTTGGCCATGACACTCAAAGGCAGCCATGAAGGGTGATCGGGATCTCCGTCCGTCTCCCTTTCGAAATAGGAGACGAAGAGGATATCAATATGCGCCCCCGCCGGCTCTGCAAGCTTCACCGCCATCTCCAAGGCTCTCTTGGAATGGAGCGAGCCGTCCACCGGCACGAGAAACTTCATCCGATCCTTCACCTTGGCACCTCCTTCCATCATGGATCCTATCTTCCTTCTACTTGTATAGTTCGAGAGGAAGGAAAAAAATCCTCTCCCTTTTTAGAAATTTTTCGGAAATTTTCCACGGATTTTCTCCGCGCTTATCGCCTGACTTAGGAAAATGCAGATGATCCATCCATAGAGCATAGCGCAAAAACTCCCCCGCTCCTCATGAAACATGATATAATAAGAATACAAAACAGCGATAAAAGTGTGCGGACAAACCAAAGCCCGCATGTACCTCATGCAGCATCGTCCAAAACGCAGCCGGACATACATCGAGGAGGAAATTCATGAAAAAGAATCTCTCGGCGGGAGACATCGCCGCCATATTGGAAGAAACAACGATTGCCGGCGTCTACGAAGCGGCGCGCGCCCTCGACGGCGTGACGAAAAAGACGCGGCTCTTAGAAAGCCCCTTCTTTTCCTCGTTGAGCCAAAACGACGTATATCTGAAGCCGGAAAATCTGCAAAATACAGGTTCCTTCAAGCTGCGCGGCGCCTACAACAAAATCGCGCATCTGACAGAAGAAGAACGCGGCAAGGGTGTCATCACCTCATCTGCCGGCAACCACGCACAGGGTGTCGCACTCGCCGCCCAGAGACTCGGCGTCAATGCCGTAATATGTATGCCCGCCACGACGCCGCTCTTAAAAGTCGAAGCAACACGCTCCTATGGCGCTGAAGTCGTACTCGCAGGCGACACCTTCGACGACGCCTACAAGCGCTCACTCGAACTGCAAAAAGAGAAGGGCTACGTCTATGTCCACCCGTTCAACGACCGTGATGTGCTCCTAGGTCAAGGCACGACAGCGCTCGAAATCATCGACGAACTCAAAGACGTCGACGCCATCCTCGTCCCCATCGGCGGCGGCGGCTTTGCCTCCGGTGTGGCTTTCGCAACGAAATCTGTGCGTCCCGAAGTCAAAGTCATCGGCATCGAGCCTATGGGCGCCGCCTGCATGGCAAACGCTTTCGCCGCCGGACATGTCACGACACTTGCCGGCGTAGAAACAGTCGCCGATGGCTGCGCTGTAAAAACGCCGGGCGATCTGACCTTCGCTTTCTGCCGTAAATACCTCGACGACATCATCACGGTCTCAGAAATGGAGATCATGAGCGCGCTCCTGTTCCTCATCGAAAAACACAAACTCATCGCCGAAGGCGCAGGCGTCCTCTCGCTCGCCGCACTCACACGCCTGCCGTTCAAAGGCAAAAAGGTCGTATCCATCCTCTCTGGCGGCAATATCGATATTTCAACAATATCGGCGCTCATCAGCAAGTCACTCATCGCACGCGGCAGAATCTTTTGCTTCGCCGTACAACTGCCCGATAAACCGGGACAGCTCCTCAAGGTCGCTGAAATCGTCGCACGCGAACATGCCAACGTCATCAAACTCGTCCATAATCAGGCAAGCGTCACCGACAGCTTCCAGCAGGTTCAGCTCGAAGTCACGGTCGAAACGCATAACCGTGAACACATCGAACGTCTCATCTCTGCCTTAGAAAAAGAAAACCTGCTCGTCACAAAAATCTATTGACACGGCAGGAAAAGGGCGCAAATCGCCTCATGCCGCTTCGTGTGCCGGCTGAGCAAATGTCTTGAAAATTTCCCAAAGGAGGTCTATTTCCTCATGGACTACCTCACAGTTCTAAGCTCCCACACAGGCCCCTTGCTCGCCATTTTCTTCGCCGCCTTTTTGCAGGCGATCACAGGCTTTGGCCTTGTCATCGTGGCGGCGCCCCTGCTGATGTTCTTCTACGATCCGAAGATCGTCGTTCCTGTCATGCTGCTGCTCGCCTGCTCCGGAAACACCGTGCAGTCCTTCTTGATGCGGAAAAAGGCGAACCTTCCTTTGATCGGCTATCTTGCCATCGGCGTCGTCCTTGGCGTGCCCATCGGTTTTCTCGTCTTTGACTATGTATCGAGCGATACTTTGAAACTCTGGATCACCACCGTCGTATTCCTTTCACTCCTATTCATGCAAATCTCACATCGCCATATCCCGGAATCACGCCGCAACACGATTCTTACGGGCGTATGCTCAGGATTCTCATCCATGACGACAGGTATGGCGGGACCGCCGTTTCTCATCTACCTCGCCTATACGAAAATGAACACGGAGACCTTTCGCGCCACCTGTTTCGTATTCTTCCTCTTCTGCAACGCGGCGTCGCTCATCGGCTACCTCATCGGCGGGCATCCGCTTACACCCGCTCTCCATGAATTTATTTACCTGCTGCCCGCCCTCGCCATAGGGCTTACCTTAGGGCATACATTCGCACGCTTCATCCCTACAAGTCTCCTGCGTCGCTTGATATTCTTCATCCTCTACGCCGCCTGTCTCTATACGATCTGGGACGTCGTCAGTAAATCGCAGCTGTAAAATAACAAAAGAGCCGAATCAAAGAATTCGGCTCTTTTGTTATTTTACAGCTTAAAGGTATCTCGGATAAAATGAAGTCGCCCAGATTTACACAAATGCGCTGATTCTATCTAAGAAACAACGCGCAGACACAACGGCGCCGCTTCGAAGTTTTGTCAACGCCAAGAGAAGCGCGCAGATCTCTGAAGACGGGCGGCTGAATTTATCAGTAGCTTCTTAAAGATCCGCTTTCCACAAACCATGCAAATTACAGTATTCATAGACCGCCACAGGCTCATCTCCCTCGGCAAGGAAAAATACTGCCTCCGGCTTATCTTCGGCCGTCAGATGACAGATCTGCGCCCCCTTCTTCGTCTCAAGATGAATCCACGAGATCAGATGCTCTGCCGTCATTGGATGCGCAACCGAGCCGACTGTGACCGTAACCTTGCGCGCCGCCTTGTCATACGCCGCCACCGGCACATGCTTCTCCTGCGCCGCATCCGTCGTATTCGCCTTAAGCTCCTTCAAATCCTCACCGCAGCAAGAGAGCTTTCCGCCGCCGTCATGAATCAGACCGACAATATCTCCCGACTCTTTACAAACAAAAAAACGCTTTGCCATAATATTTCCTCCTTCAAGATAAAAGATCCTAACTATATTGTAGCATATTCTACTTCTTACGGCTATATTTTTCTGATAAGAGAGAAACATTTTAAGAATCTATTATCCTAAAAGAGCAAAAAGATCGAGAGTACACGCCTCTCTATCATTTTTTATTTCTACAAATATGGCGCCGGATTCACAGGCTCTCCATGAATGCGAACCTCATAGTGAACATGCGGTCCCGTGGAAAATCCTGTGCTGCCCATATAGGCAATGATCTGACCGCGTTTCACATGCTGCCCCACATGTACAACGATGGATTGCGCATGTCCATAGCGTGTCATGATACCATTTCCATGATCAATATCGACCTTGTTGCCATAGCCACCGGCGTTCCAAGCGGCATCTGTCACAATGCCATCAGCAGTCGCTACGATAGGCGTACCGAAATCGTTGGCAATATCAATCCCCGGATGAAAGTCTGTACCATTCCAACGCCAGCCAAACGGTGAACTGACCTCACCACGCGCCGGCCATATAGAGGGAATTGTAACGGCAGTTCCTGTCAGCGCATAGGGCGTATTGCTGTAAGGCAAAAATGCAGCGAACTCCTGCTGCTGTTCCATGAAAACCTGCTTGAGTTGCTGCAAACTCGCACGGCGAATCGCCAGATGCTCTTCAAGATTCGTGAGCACAGCATCAACATTTCCTGCATTCGGATCGCTGAATGGTCCGCCCTGCCCATTCTTAGCAGCTGCATCTGCCATATCCGGCGCAGCAGCCGTCCCCGACATACGGCGCAGCTCATTTTCCATTTGCGTCAGTTCATCAAGCTCCTGCTGCAGGGCATCTGCCTTCTTCGAAAGCTGTAAGAGCTGTTCCTGCTGCATACGATGCACCTGGTGTAAATTTTTCAATTCGGTATCATCTTTTTGAAAAGAACCTGCTATATAAAGCGAATAAGAAAAACCTACCAGAGAAAGAAGCAACATACATACCAAAGATATGATACCAATCTTCACCATTTTCCCTGATAGATGGATCGCATGAATGGTATCAGAAGTATCGGGAACAATCTTTATGGTGAAACCATTTTTCTTATTCAAAAAGCCATCTCCAAACTTCCATGAAGCGCTGACGCATCTTTTGCAAGACAAAACTGAAATTTTATATGACGTATATCATTCAGGACGAACACTCATCGCCTTGTCGAGGGCTTCTGCCTCCTCGCGCGTAAGTTTATATGTCGAACGCCCTTTCTCAATGGGTTTGACATAACTGCGTGAATCCTCTCGTGCAAATATACTGGAGAAAATCACACCATTATTATGCGAATCCAGCATAGCAACAGCATAGCTCAGATCGCTTCCCATATCAGCAAAAGCGCTGAATCGTACGATGCCAATGCGTGTCGTAGCTGTCTTTAAGAGCGTATCTAAGCGCTTATTTTCCGCTTTGATCCGTTTGCTTTCCTCAACAATCTCCTTCATTTCTTTGATATGTGCAATCAACATATTTTCGAGATTTGCACCTTCCATGCCGGTCATCATTTCCCGATAGCGACTCTTCATGCGAGATACACTATAAATCTGATATATAACTAAAGTCAAAAGAAGAAGCAGCAGTACCAAAAAAAAGATACTAAGGAACGCCTCATTATTCTCAAAAAAAATCGTCAGCTGTTTTACATTCATTCCTATCAGTTCTCCTCTATCTATATGGCAAAAGTGCGTGGAAAACTTTCATCGCTCTTTTCTTTTCTGCCAAATCTGGATGTTTCACGTGAAACATCCATTACACTGTGAATCTTTCTCCCACCGAAAATTGACGCAATGCTGCTCTCTTATCTGCCAGAACCTTGTTCTTTTTCTCCAGTAGAGAATCAATAATCCGACTCAAATCGTCCTCCGATGCAAAATCAATTTCGATGCGATTCTTCTTTCCTTGCGTGCGTATGCGCACTTGCGTCCCAAAAAGCATCTTGAGCTTATCTTCTGCTTCCCGCAAAAAGATCGCTTGCACTCCCTGCTCCTGCATCGGCTTTTCATTTGCGTCCACCGCGTCTGCATCTTTCTGCATACGTTTTACCAGCTCTTCTGCCTGGCGTGCCGAACATTCACGTGCCATGATGATATCCGCAGCTTCTCTTTGCAAGGCGGCATCGGTCAAAACGATAAGCGGTCTTGCTTGTCCCATAGTCAAACTTCCATTCGCCAGATACTCCTGCACATGTGGATCGAGCTTCAAAAGACGCATCATATTCGCAATATGTGAGCGGCTGCGTCCTACACGTTCAGCCAATGCTTCTTGCGTAAGAGCAAAATTCTGCAAAAGATTTTGATATGCGCTCGCTTCTTCAATCGCATTAAGATCTTCACGCTGCAAATTCTCAATCAAAGCGATCTCTGTACTCGCGGCATCACTCAGCGGACGTACAAGAGCTGGAACATCCAGTAATCCTGCTAACTTTGCCGCGCGAAAGCGCCGTTCTCCGGCAACAAGTTCATAGCCTTGATCATCAGGAAGCTGTCGTAAGAGAATCGGCTGCAATATACCGTGTTGTACAATGGAATCCTTAAGCTCATCCAAAGCGCTCTCATCAAACTCTTGACGCGGCTGATACCGATTGGCTCGTATCTTGTCGATTGAGATTCTCTGTACAATGATACCATTCATCTCTTTCATGTTTGGTATCAAATCGTTTGTCATAGTATTTTCTTTCTCAAGAATTCCTGTCTCTTCCCCTAGATGATCTTTCGTAATTTCTTCTGTTTCCTGTGTAATCTCTATCTTCTCATTGGTATCAACCACCGGCACAACTTCTTCTTCCTGCATTTCCGGCGTTTTCAATTCTGAAGGAAAGAGCGCCCCAAGCCCTTTGCCCAACGCCTGATGCTTTCTAGCTGTCACGCTCCGCCACCTCCTTTGCCAAATCCATATAGACGACAGCCCCCTTGCAATTCCTATCATAAGCGATGATCGGCTGTCCATACGACGGCGCTTCACTCAAGCGCACAGTACGCGGTATGACCGTACGATATACTTTACCACCGAAATGTGTTCGAACTTCCTCTGCTACCTGCACGGAAAGATTGGTGCGCGAATCAAACATTGTCAGAAGCACGCCCTCAATCTCCAAAGCGGGATTCAAGTTAGTCTGCACCAACGTCATTGTGTTCATCAGCTGCGCCAAACCCTCAAGTGCATAAAATTCACATTGAATCGGCATTAGAACGGTATCAGACGCTGTCAACGCATTGAGCGTCAAAAGCCCCAAGGACGGCGGGCAGTCAATTAAAATGAAATCGTATTTCTCTCGTATAGTATCAACCGATCGTTTCAAACGGTTCTCGCGTGAGATGGCAGCAACAAGCTCAATCTCCGCTCCGGCAAGCTCAATATTTGCAGGCAATATATCGACCTCATACCCTGTATGAAGAATCGCCTTTTCCATAGCAAGATTATCAATCAATACCTGATAAATGGTCGTCGTCAAATCTGATTTATTGATACCAAACCCACTCGTTGCATTCCCCTGCGGATCGGAATCAATGAGCAGTACGCGTTTGCCCAGTATGGCAAGACCGGCGCTCAAATTTACCGATGTCGTCGTCTTTCCTACGCCGCCTTTTTGATTGGCTACTGCTATAATTTTCGCCACGTTCTTTTCCTCCATAACCTTTTCTTTTCCTATTATAGCATGATATACTGATGGGGGAAAGTATCCAAGTCCACCCATCATACATGAAGATGGATGTTTCACGTGAAACATCCATCCCATTCGATACCCGGAAAGAAGGAGTTTTATGCCCATTTACAATACAGTCCTGCTCCATATTGATCCAAAGGAAACTCGTCGTTATGCCGGATTGAATAAGGCAAAGGATTTCGACGAAAAACTCATTGAGGAGGCGTGCTTAGAAGCGCGTCTCCTTGCCGAACCTCGTGGTATATGGCAGCTTTACGATTACGATGCAGCAAAGCAAACGGTACTCGCTGCCCCCCCTTTTACTATGGAAGGAAACCTCATCGCTAAACATCTTGCAAAAGCTGAAAAGGTTATCATTCTTTCAGCGAGTGTCGGTGATGCCATAGAGGATCATGTGACAAAATACTTCTCAGAGGGACGCTATGCTTATTCTGTCATTCTTGACGCTGCCGCCACAGCCGCTGTCGAGCAAGTCGCTGATGCGATGGAAAAAGCGATCGAACCAAAAGCAGCAAAAGAAGGTTACACCATGCGCTGGCGCTTCAGTCCCGGTTACGGTGATTGGCCGCTCGATCAACAGTCAGAAATGGTGCGCTTAGCAGAAAGTGAAAAGATCGGTGTCCATCTCAGTGAAGCCTCGATGCTCGTACCGCGTAAATCCATTACTGCGATCATCGGGCTTGTACCACAGCAAACGACGCCAGAGCCGCATACGCCAAGCGGCTGTGCTGCCTGCGACAAAGTCGACTGCCCCTCGCGGAAAAGCAGTTGATACCAAAATTATTTATTACAAGTTCATCGATGATACCATTCATCAATAATGGATACTAACGTAAGGAGACTATCTATGATTCATATCTTTGACGGCGCTATGGGAACGATGCTGCAAGAAGGCGGCTTAAAAGCCGGAGGTTGCCCCGAACTCATGAACATCGAACAACCCGATGTCGTGAGAAAAATCCATGAAGCATATATCGATGCCGGTGCTACAATGATAGAAACGAATACCTTCGGAGCCTCCGCCTTGAAACTTGACCACTATGGCTTAGAAGATCGCGTGGTGGAAATCAATCAAGCGGCGGTGCGAATCGCACATGAAGCATCCCGAGGACGCGCCAAGATCGTCGGCTCTCTCGGGCCTACGGGGCGCTTCATCGTCCCTCTCGGTGATCTCGCATTTGAAGATGCCTACGGAGCTTTCTACGAACAGGCCAAAGCCCTTGCCGATGCGGGTGCAGATTATCTGCTCTTTGAAACGTGCATCGACATTCAGGAGATGCGCGCAGGTCTCTTAGCAGCCAAAGACGCGACGAACCTACCCGTGATCTGCCAACTTTCCTACAGCGAGGATGGACGTTCCGTAACAGGCACCGACCCCCAGACTGCCGCCGTCACATTGGAAGCGCTTGGCGCGAGTATCATCGGCGTAAACTGCTCACTCGGTCCTGAGCAGCTCGTCCCTATCGTACAGACACTTGCTGATAACTGCTCCATCCCCATCAGTGTTCTTCCCAACGCCGGTATGCCGCGTCTTGAGAACGGCAGAACGATCTTCCCTATGGGGCCTGCAGAGTTTGCCGACTGGGGACCAAAACTCGTCGCTGCCGGTGCAACGTATCTCGGAGGCTGCTGCGGCACAACGCCCGCACATATACAAGCACTCGCCGCCGCCGTCAAAAATCTTCCTGAAGCCGAACGAAAGCCTGCCGATACACGCCTGCGTCTCACAAGCCGCAGCAAGACCGTCATTATCGACAAAAATCTTCCAACCACGCTCATTGGTGAACGCATCAATCCAACCGGAAGAAAAAAACTCGCTGAGGAAATAAAGAATGGTTCACTCTTCTCTGTAAAGCGCGAAGCTGTCGACCAAGTCCGTGCAGGCGCTCATCTCCTAGACGTCAACATGGGCGTTGGCGGTATCGACCAGGTACAGGCGATGCATGATGCCATTCGAGAAGTATCACAAATCACCGATGCACCGCTTGCGATTGATACCAGTGATACCAAATCTCTTGAAGCCGGTCTGCGTGCTTATCCAGGACGCGCTCTCATCAATTCGGTCAGCGCTGAAAAAGAACGCATCGAAGAATTCCTGCCTTTGGCGAAAAAGTACGGTGCAGCTATTCTCTGTCTTCCCATCACAGAAGACGGCGTACCAAAGAGCGCTGAAGATCGTGCATCTGTAATAAATGGTATCATCGAAGCGGCAAAGAAGAATGGTCTAAAAGACGGCGATTTTCTGCTCGATGCGCTTGTCATGACCATATCCGCTGACCAAAACGCCTGCCTTGAAGTTCTAAAAACCTTGCAGATTTATCGCACGCGTTTTGGCTATCCTGCCACGATGGGTCTATCCAATGTATCCTTCGGCTTACCGAATCGTCCCTTGATCAACAGCACCTTCTTTGCCATGTGTCTTGCTGCAGGGCTTGATGCACCGATCATGAATCCTTACGATGAGAAAATGCAGGAAACCTTAATGGCAAGCGCTGCACTTATGGGAAAAGACCCGCGTGGCATTGCCTTCAGTCGTAATGAAGCAAACCTAAAAACACCAAAAAAAGCAGCGACAGCAAAGCCAATCGAAGGTGACGTACTATCTGCAATCAAACAGGCAGTCATCGACGGCGCTTCGGAAAGCATCGCTATACTTACCGAGCGAGCGATCCGCGAAGGTCATTCATCGCATGAGATCACGGAGAAGGCTCTGACCGCCGCCATGAATGACATCGGCGTCGATTTTGGTGCAGGTCGTGTATTCCTGCCGCAAGTCTTACTCTCCGCCGAAGCGATGCGCTCCGCTTTTCAAAAGATCAAAGAACTTCTGCCGGCACAGCAGACGGAAAACAAAGGAACTGTCGTCATGGCAACGGTCAAAGGCGATGTACACGATCTCGGCAAAAATATCGTCTCAGCCCTTCTATCAAACAGCGGCTTCAAATTGATCGACCTCGGCAAAGATGTTGATGCCGATACCATTGTACGCACAGCTCTCGAAAAAGAAGCCGATATCGTCGGTCTCAGCGCCCTCATGACAACAACCATGACCCAGATTGATAAAGTTGTCAAAAAGCTCCGTGAAGCCGGAAGCGAAGCCCGTATCATCGTCGGCGGCGCCGCCGTCACCGAAGATTACGCCACGAGCGCAGGTGCTGACGCCTATGCAAACGATGGCGTGAGTGCAGTAAAAATTGCCAAGAATTTCGTCGGCGAATAACGGAAGTTTTAGCAAAAAATATGCAAAGCGAAAGTATTCCATTTATCCGTAATTTCCCTAGTCCATGTTTCACGTGAAACATCAAAACAAAAAGGAGCTTCCCGTGTAAAGGAGGCTCCTTCTTCTTTTAGAAACACTGGCTTCTCATGCCAATACTTTTGCAAGGCGCATATATTCTGGATCAAGTTTTTTCTTATTCGTCACGGCATCATGCAGATCAATGGCAACGACATTACCGCTATGAAAGCCGAATACAACATTGGAAAGACCTGAGAGAATCGCGAGCGCTGCCTTTTCACCGAGCTGACTCGCCTTCACTCGATCAATGACAGACGGCGTGCCGCCACGCTGTATATGACCGAGTACCGAAACGCGCGTTTCGATGTCCGTATGTTCAGCGATGAAGTTTCCGACCTCGATGCCGCTGCCCGCACCTTCGGCAACGACGACAAGAATATAACGCTTTCCCTTCTTGTAGGCTTCCTTGATCTCATTGCTGATCTCTTCGAGATCAAAATCCTCTTCCGGTACAAGAATATATTCTGCGCCGCCTGAAATCCCGCTCATCAAAGCGAGCCAGCCGCAATGACGCCCCATGACCTCAAGAACAACGACGCGGCGATGCGCTGACGCCGTATCACGCAGCTTATTGATTGCATCAATAATCGTATTCGCTGCTGTATCGCTGCCGATCGTATAATCTGTACCCCAGACATCGTTATCAATCGTGCCCGGCAGTCCCACAATAGGAATGCCATGCTCTTCACTCAGAAGCGAAGCGCCGCGCAGACTGCCGTCGCCGCCGATGATGACAAGTCCTTCAATTCCCTTCGCCTTGAGTTTTTCATACGCTTCTGCACGTCCTTCCGGCGTCATGAAACGATGGCAACGCGCCGTACCAAGAAATGTACCGCCGCGCTGTATAATATCACCGACATCTTTTCGCTCCATTTTGAACATCTCATCGTCCAAAATCCCACGGTATCCGTTATGAATCCCCCACACTTCCGCACCTTCGAAGAGCGCCGTACGAACAACCGCACGCGTTGTCGCGTTCATGCCGGGACTATCGCCGCCGCTCGTTAAAACACCGATACAATTCAACATCACAAAATCCCTCCCATAGATCCCCAAGGAAAACCTTTCTTACATCATACCACATCAGCGTTCGGAAAGGAACGGACTTGACAAAAAAGAACGAGAATGATACATTGAAACCATAAGCTGCATGACTGACGGAAGTGGATGACCACAAGGGAGTGCAGCAGAAAAAGCCGACCGTCTGGGCAGTAAATGATTTCGTGTGCCCGTGGTCGTTTTTTTATGGAAAATCAAAAAGGAGCGATTCTAATGAAAGAACTCGAACTGAAATATGGCTGCAATCCAAACCAAAAACCCGCACGCGTTTATATGGAAAATGGGCATATTCCCTTCCAAGTTTTGAACGGCAAGCCCGGATACATCAATCTGCTTGATGCCATGAACAGCTGGCAGCTTGTACAAGAGCTAAAAAAAGCCACGCACCTTCCCGCAGCTGCCTCTTTCAAGCATGTCAGCCCTGCAGGAGCCGCTGTCGCCGTGCCGCTCTCGGACACATTGAAACAAACCTACTTCGTTGAGGGAATTGATCTGTCACCTGTCGCAACCGCCTATATCCGTGCGCGTGGCGCTGACCGTATGTCTTCCTATGGCGATTTTGTCGCTTTGTCCGATCCATGCGACGCACAGACGGCTTCCTTCCTACAGCGCGAAGTTTCCGACGGCATCATTGCGCCCGCCTATTCCGAAGCAGCGCTTGAAATCCTCAAAACAAAGCGCAAGGGCAATTATCTTATTATTCAAATGGATCCCGCTTATATGCCACCAGAGAAGGAAACAAAAATGGTCTTTGGCGTGACCTTTGAACAAAAACGCAACGATATCGCCATCACAGATGATTGTCTGAAAGATGTCGTAACGAAAAATAAAGATCTGCCCGCCAATGCTAAACGTGACCTTCTGCTCTCTCTCATCACCTTAAAGTACACGCAGTCTAATTCCGTCTGCTACGCCAAGGACGGACAGGCGATCGGCATCGGCGCAGGCCAGCAGTCGCGCGTCCACTGCACGCGCTTGGCAGGGAACAAAGCCGATATTTGGTATTTACGCCAAAGCCCGCAGGTTCTCTCTCTACCATTCAAGAATGATGTACGCCGTCCCGACCGTGACAATGCCATAGATGTCTATCTTTCCGATGAATATAAAGATCTCCTTGAAAGCAACGAATGGAAGCGCATTTTCACAGAAAAACCGCCGGTATTCCTGCCTGAAGAAAAATCTGCTTGGCTCAAGACAGCAACAGAAGTCGCACTTGGCTCCGACGCTTTCTTCCCTTTTGGCGACAATATCGAACGCGCCCACAAGAGCGGCGTTTCTTACATCGCCCAAAGCGGCGGTTCCATTCGCGATGACAACGTCATTGAAACCGCTGATAAATACAACATGTTCATGGCGATGACACATATTCGCCTTTTCCATCACTGATACCATTTCAATCTAAAGAGGCTGCTGCATTTGTTTGCAACAGCCTCTTTTCTTATTGCTTGTGGGTAAACATCAGCGTTATCCATATTCCCTGCAACTTATCCACATTTCTATCCACATATAAAACAATTATAGTAAAAATCTGTGGATAAAGCGGATAGATTTGCGTTATTTCCACAAACCTTATCCACAGGTTTTCCCATGCTTTCTTTAGATAGCGATGTTCAAATAATCATCAAGCATATCTTTAACTGACGGACTCATCGCACCGCCAACACCGGAAGAACTTTTCACCTTTTTCACAACCGCATGGTATATATCGTCTTCTACACTTCCGGGTACGAGATTCTCCCAATTCTGTGAACTGTAAGAACGCTCCTTGATGGCATTTGACGGCCTGCCCGTAACCTCAAGTTCACAGAGAAATTGGATCTGCTGCGTCTTAGGGTTGATATAATAATGCTCAAGATAATATTTCCCTGCACTGGTATCACCATCAGAGAACGTATTCGGTATGAGTTTCACCCAAACGTCAATCATCTTATCTTGACGATTCGGTATCGGGATATAGCGTGCGCTCTGCGTATCCATTGAATAGATAAAGGAGTTATCACGAAATATCTCTTGAAAACGCTCTTTTGTATTCCCCTTATTCTTTTTGGCAGATGTATTTTCTGCGGGCTTGGATGCCTCTTTCGATTTTTCCTGTGCAAGTATTTTCGGCGGATTCCCATGCTTCTCCTGCGCCGGTGCTTTTAGCATTTTCGGCTCCGTTGCCATCTTTTCTTCCATGCGTTTCTTCGGTTCATTTGCCGTCTTGTTCTCCGACGCCTTCATAGAAGCATTGTCCTTCTTCTCCTGCAAACGCTCCATTTCCGGCGTGTTTCCCTTGCTCTCCGGCTTCTTCTCTGCCTTTTGACTTTGCTGTGCCGCCGGCTTTTGCTGCTCCGTTTTCTTCTCTGGAACCGCCTTTTTCTCTTTCATTTCCTTCTTATCGGTATCCGCTGCCTTTTTTTCTTGTGCGGCGAGATCTTCCATACCGACATTTATGATGTATGCCGAAGCTGTCGAGCTAAAAATCAAACTGCCTGTAAAAAAAGCCGCACCCAAAACAGCTGCTATCTTCTTTTTCCACACTCCGAAACACCGTCCTTTCCGTCTCTTCAAGATATATCGTCTTTTTTCCACACAACGTTAATAGTCAACCTGTACTAGAGGAAACTTTGTCGGCATACCTGCCTTGCGCGGATAAGTTCTCGGCGTCACACGCACTTTTTCCATGACAAGAACCGCACGCTTATCGGAAAGACTGGGTAACGTAACGGGAATTTCCTCTATTTTCGCACCGCCTAAAATCCGAACAGCATATTTTGCCTCCTGCACTTCTTCCGCGTAACGCATACCCTTCAAAGCGATCGCTCTGCCGCCTATGCGCACGAAAGGCAAAAGATACTCAGAAAGAACAGAAAGGCGTGCAACCGCGCGTGATACCGCAACATCAAAGCACTCGCGCAGCTTTTTATCTCGTGACGCTTCTTCAGCACGACCGTGCAGACACTCGACATATTTGAGATCAAGCGCTTTGACGACTGTTTCAAGAAAATGCACACGTTTCTTTAAAGAATCAAGGAGCAAGAGACGCATACCCGGGCAAAGAATCTTCAAAGGTATTCCCGGAAATCCTGCCCCGGTTCCCACATCAATGAGACTGAAAGAATCCACCTGCTCCATACCTCGAAGCGCTGTCAAAGAATCAATGATATGTTTCAAAGCGACTTCTTTAGGTTCGGTGATCGCTGTGAGATTCATCTTTCGATTCCATTCCATCAACAAATCATAATAGATACTGAACTTATCTATTTGATCTGCATCGAGCGGCATCCCGTAGAGGAGCGCCGCTTTTTCCAGCTCTTCTCGAAACATTATGTCCTCCCTCTGCGACGCTCCTGCTCAAGCCAAACCAATAAAACCGAGATATCTGCCGGAGAAACCCCCGAGATACGGCTTGCCTGCCCCACGGAAAGCGGTCGGATCGCCGCCAGTTTTTCACGAGCCTCATCGCGAAGGCTTGGCACAACATTATAGTCAAGATCAGCGCTCAAGCGGTGCGCTTCCAGATTTTCCAAACGCCGCACTTGTTCTTTTTGCTTTTCAATATATCCTTCATAGCGGATACCGATTTCAAGCTGCTCTTCAATTTCCGGCGCCAAACGCTCCAACGAGAACAAACTGCACAGCTTACTGTAACTCATCTCTGGACGACGCAAGAGTTCGGCAAGTGTCGTCGATGTGCGTATGGGATCCATTCCTGCTGCTTTCAAGCAGGAAAGAGTTTGAGCGGACGGATGAATGACTGCCTCTTCGAGCTTTTTTTTCGCCTCAATGATACCATTCTTTTTCGCCAAGAACTTCTTCCAGCGAGTATCATCAACAAGCCCAATCTCGCGTCCTTTCTCCGTCAGACGCAAATCTGCATTATCCTGTCGAAGAAGCAGGCGATACTCGGCACGAGAAGTCATCATGCGGTACGGCTCATCCGTCCCTTTCGTCACAAGATCGTCAATGAGAACACCGATATACGCTTCCGCACGGCTCAGAATGAACGGAGCTTCTCTGCGGATATAACGCACAGCATTGACACCTGCTAAAAGCCCCTGCGCTGCAGCCTCTTCATAACCCGATGTACCGTTCGACTGCCCTGCTGAGAAGAATCCTTGAATTCTCTTGAACATAAGGCTAGGCAAAAGCTGCAGCGGATCGATACAATCGTACTCTATAGCATATCCAGGGCGCATGATACGCGCCTTCTCTAAACCTGGAATCGTATGCAGGAAAGCTTCCTGCACATCGATGGGCAGACTCGTCGACATGCCCTGCACATAAACCTCCTGCGTATGCCACCCTTCCGGCTCTAAGAAGAGCTGGTGACGATCCTTATCGGGAAACCGCAGAATCTTCGATTCGATCGACGGACAGTAGCGCGGTCCTATACCTTCAATGATACCATTTGCCATCGGCGCACGATCAATATTCTCTCGAATAATCGCATGTGTCGCTTCATTCGTATACGTTAAGTAACATGGCAGCTGCTCATACGTCCTTTCCTCCGTCAAAAACGAGAAACTGCGCATCGCATCATCACCCGGCTGTATCTGCATTTTCGCATAATCAAGAGAGCGCGCATCAAGACGTGCAGGCGTTCCCGTCTTGAAGCGCATGAGCTTGATACCATTCTCCATCAGTGAGTGAGACAACTTCTTTGCCGCTCTCTGCCCATTCGGTCCACCGCTGTGCGTATGCTCTCCAATGACAATACGTCCCTTTAGATACGTTCCCGTCGCGAGAATGACAGCAGAAGCAAGATATATCTCACCTGTTTCCACCAAGATGCCGCGCACTGCCCCATCCTCAATAAGAATTTTTTCTGCAAGAAGCTGCTTTACTTCCAACCCATCCTGCCTTTCGCAGCGTTCCTTCATCAGAAATTGATAGACCTTCTTATCCTCTTGCGCCCGCAGCGCATGAACCGCAGGTCCCTTTCCCGTATTCAAAAGACGATATTGAATTGCCGCTTGATCGGCATTGAGTGCCATAGCGCCGCCAAGCGCATCTATCTCGCGCACAAGATGGCTCTTCGCAGGTCCCCCAATCGAAGGATTGCATGGCATAAGAGCGATGTTATCCAAAGAAATCGTCGCTAAAAGCGTACGGCAGCCGAGTTTTGCTGCCGCAAGCGCCGCCTCCACCCCCGCATGACCTGCACCTAAGACAATAATATCGTATTCACCAGCGATAAACAAACTCTTTCCCCTCACTTGCCGACACAAAAACGAGAAAATATCTCATTAATGATGTCATCTCCCACCGTTTCTCCAGTGATCTCCCCGAGCTTTTCTAACGCAGAACGCAAATCGATCGATAGGAAATCAAGCCCCAGCCCTTCATCAATAGCACGAAGCGCCGATGCCAGATATTCTGCCGCTTTTCCCAAAATATCCTGCGTTCGAAGATCGGCAACGAAAGATCCCTCTGCACCTGATTCACCGTTCTTATAAACAACCTTCACAATGGTATCAATCAGAGGCAAAAGTCCGTCCTCTTCCTTCGTTGTAACCTCAAGCAACGGGAAATCCGTCCATTCTTTCAATTTTTTAAGATCAAGAACACGCGGCAAATCCTTCTTCGTCACGACGAGAAATGCCTGTTTTCCCGAAAGAAGTGACAAGATCTCCTCATCTGCCGCTTCCAAAGGACGTGATCCATCAAAAAGTGCGAGCACAAGAGCCGCACTTTCTACATGAGCGCGCGCCTTTTCCACGCCAATACGCTCCACCTCATCTTCTGTCTCACGGATACCTGCCGTATCAATAATTTTAAGAGGTATTCCTCCGATATTGACATACTCTTCAATAGTATCACGCGTCGTCCCCGGGATATCCGTAACAATCGCACGTTCCTCGCGTAAAAGTGCATTCAAGAGACTAGACTTTCCAACATTCGGCTTACCTATGATCGCTGTTTCACAACCATCTCTCAAAATACGTCCCGTATGTGCTGTCTCTAAAACAGAGCATATCCTCGTGTGAAACTCCTCGATCTTTTCACGCGCATCGGCAAGCACGATATCATCAACGCCATCCTCTGGAAAATCAATAACCGCCTCTAAATGCGCGACAAACATCAAAATCTCCTCACGCATCTTGCGTATGCGAGAAGAAAAAAATCCGGCAAGATGCCCCACTGCCATTTCTAAGCCCTTTTCCGTCTTTGCCTGCACCACATCCATAACCGCCTGCGCCTCAGCAAGATCGAGCCTGCCGTTCAGGAATGCACGCTTTGTAAATTCACCGCGCTCTGCGGGACGTGCGCCGTATTGATATGTCAAAGCCAAAACCTCGCGCAAGGAGAGCGCACCGCCATGACATTGCAGCTCCACAACATCTTCTTTCGTATACGAATGAGGTGAACGCATGATGAGACAAATCGCCTCATCGACAAGGCGACCATCCTCGCGTACAATCGTACCATAAAGAAACGCCCCTGCATCAATCTCGTTAAGATTTTTACCGCAGGCAGCGCGAAACATCTGAGAAGCCACTTCTACAGCACTCTGACCCGAAAGTCGAACAATGCCGATACCGCCTTCGCCGGCAGCCGTTGCTACAGCACTGATCGTATCTGCCTGCTGCACTTTTTTATCCCCTTCCCGTGATGAAAGAAACGGGCTGTCGCTCAATGCAACAGCCCGATACAAAACATCAATAATCCTCTTCTCTCATGTATCCATCCATTCGCGAAACGCGATGCTTCGGCTCAATGACAACCTTGCGAAAAGGCTCATCACCCGCACTGTAAGTCAAAACGCGATGATTCTCCTGCAAAGCCAAATGAATCAACTTTCGTTCATGGCGATTCATCGGCTCCAAGACCACACGCTGATTTGTGCGGCAGCAACGATCCGCCAAGCGTACCGCCAAACGATAGAGCGTTTCCTCGCGGCGTTCTCGATATCCTTCGATATCCAAAACAATACGCACACGCTCCTCCGTCAGTCCTTGATTCGCTGCGAGATTCACAAGATACTGCAACGCATCGAGCGTCTGCCCGTGCTTGCCGATCAAGATTCCAAGATTATGCCCCGAAAGATTAAGCTCATACGAATGCGGATGCTCTTTTCGTTCAACGGCAACATCAAGTTCCATCGCCCGAAAAATTTGCTGTAAGAAATCCTCCGCTTTCTTGAGCGGAACTGTCGCATCAATAGAAGATGTCGATGTACGAAACCCATCGCTGCGTGTATACGAAGAAGAATCCATCTCATAAGAACGCCTGTCCGGTGAAAAACGCTCACGACGCTGCTCGGAAAAAGACCGACTTTCCCTCGCAGGCGAATAAGAAAAACCACGATCTACGATAGCTTCCTCGCCGCTCGCCGAAGAACCGCGAAAATCAGCAGATGCGCTCTCTTTCCGAGATGCGGGATACGCTCCTTCCATCGTTTTTTCTGCATTTTCTTCTTCCACCTGCACAATCGGTGTCTGAACTTCTTCCCGTACCGTTTCTCTTACCGGATGAACTTCGTATTCCTGCCCAGGCAAAGACTCATCTTTTGCTGTCACGCGCACCTTGGCCGATCGTTTGCCAATCAACCCCAAGAAACCATTGGACGGTTCTTCAATGATCTCTATTGTGCAGCGCTCTTTTGGCAGATGCAGTGCAAAAAGAGCAGCTTCAATCGCTTCATCCACCGTTTTGCCGGTCATTTCCACGAAATCTGCCATATTAGGCAACCCCCTTCTTTCCTGTGCCATTCTCACCGCGATACATCCACCATTGCTGCACAATCTGCACGAGATTCATCGTCACCCAATAAAGTACAAGACCGGAAGCGAAACTCAAACTAATCCAACCAATGAAAATCGGCATAACAATCATCATGATCTTCATCTGCTGATTCATTTCCGATGACGTCTGTTTCTGCACAAACCATGTCGAAAGCGCAGAAAGCACCGGCAGCACATAATGCGGATCAGGCTCCGATAAAGAGGTCAGCCAAAGAAAAGACGGTGTTCCCGAATATGCGTAACCTTGCAGTGCATAAAACATCCCCATGAGAATCGGCATCTGTATGAGAAGCGGCAGGCAGCCTGCCAAAGGATTGACGCCGGCTTCCCGATAAAGCTCACCGATCTTCTGCTGCATCATCTGCGGATTGTCCCTATACTTTTCCTGCAGTTTCTTCATTTTCGGCTGCAGCTCCTGCATACCCTTCATCGAACGCACTTGTTTGACTGTCAACGGATAGAGGCACACCTTGATGAGAATCGTCAGCAAAATAATGGCAATACCATAATTTTCAAAACCAAGCAAACCTGTAAAAGCGTACAAATTCTCCAACATAAACTGAATCACCGCAATAAAAGGGTGAAACAGCGAAGACAAAAATTCCAAATCACCACATCCTAGTCTTGTAGAAAACACGAATAAGCTGAATTTTATCCATTTTTCCCTTATGGTACAGGGTCGTAACCACCCTCGTGAAAGGGATGGCAGCGAAGAATCCTTTTGACGGCAAGGAATCCTCCCCTTCGCACCCCATATTTCTCAACAGCAATGATTGCATACTCCGAGCATGTCGGAATATAACGGCATGAAGGCGGTTTCAGCGGAGAAAGGAACACGCGATAAAAGCGAATGAGAAAAAGCACCAGCGTTTTCATCGGCAATTCTTTCTTTTTTCTATTGAAAACTCCACATCTCCTGCCATAATGCCAGCTTTATTAGCAAGAGCAAGGAACGCCTTCTCCAAATCCTGACAACCGGCATCAACAGCAGCTTTCCTGCCTACGAATAAAAGAGAAACACCCTCCTTAATCGCATCTTGATTCATACGATATGACTCACGAAGCAATCTCTTGACACGATTACGCTTGACGGCATTACCGAGCTTCTTGCCCGCGGCAAAGCCGACTTTTCCTTGAAATCCATTCGAGCGAAAGACATAAAGCACGAGAAATCTGTTTGCATACGATTTACCACGAGAATATACCGCCTGAAAATCCTTTTTCTTTTTCAAGATACGATTTCTAGGCAGCCCAAACATGCAAAAAACTCCTATTCAAATATCAAAATGCTTTGTCACCTCATGAAAAAAGGTCACCGGAGTGACCTAGTGAGTGCCAAGGAAACGAATTTACGCCGACAATTTCTTTCTGCCTTTTGCGCGTCTTCTCTTCAGAACAAGACGGCCGCCTTTCGTCTTCATGCGCTCACGGAAACCATGCGTCTTTTTACGCCAGTGGTTATTCGGCTGATATGTCATCTTCATCAAATTCCACCCCCTTAAAAAAATTTAGTCAAAATGCAAAAGAACAAACAACGCCCCTACTATCGCTTTTAACTACGCTAAATTATAGCCCAGAGATAAAAGGGTGTCAAGGTTTTTCCATGTCCTCTCTGCAAATCCAAACGCCTTCATTCTATCCGCTTTTTCTTAACACCGTTATGATCTCCCGCTTTTTCTTGTACAAAAGCAATTTTTAAATCATCAGGAACGAAATGCCTGTTGATAACTCTTTTGCAGTCTGCTAAGATATTCTATAGTCAGCAAGCAGTTAACATGAAACCCCAAGAAGTCAAGCCGCATGCGCAGACTGATTAACGGACTTTTATTAAGTCGTAAGGACGTATGTACAGTGCGTCTCTCTAATGATGCTATCGCTGGAAACGGGTGAAAAAGCAACAGATACCAATTCATGTGACAACTGAACACACGCCTGAAAGGTTATACACAAAGATATACACATTATCCACAGAAAGGGATACGATTTCCACAGTTTATTCAATATCTTTCTTTCATGGACGATGCCATCACAGAAAGCAGATGAAAAACAAACCGTGCCATTTCATGCAACGGCTGAACATATCTCTTGAGAGTTTACTCTTTTCACAAATAGGAATTTCGTTTTTATCCACAGATTGTGTACAAAAATGTGGATAATTATAAGGACATGTTTTCATACATTATGTACAGAAAGGATATTTTTCCATGGAACAATCAGAACTGCAAGAGATTTGGGAGCAAATCCTGCAGAAAGTCCTCGATCAAAAATCCTTGACAGAACTTACCCTAAACGATTGGCTTCGTCCGGTAAAACCTCTGTCACTTTCCGAAACCTCGCTCGTACTCGGCGCACCAACAGCGCTTGCACGAGAATGGATAGCTAAACGCTATATCCCTTTCTTGGAAGATGCTGTACTTGATCTAACCAAGAAAAAACTCCGTATAGAAATAAAAAACCTTGACATCAAACCTAAAACGAACGATTATCCATCCCCGCCGATTCAAGAAACGCTTTTGCCGGAAAATAACTCTTCCAGTCCTATGCTTCAAGAAATAATTTGTGCCGAAAAACCGCTTTTTCCATACTCAACTGCCCCGCAAAAAACAGAAGGACTTGCTCGTTCCTATGATATGCCGGGCATGATTCCTCCTGGAGATGCTTCATCATTAAACTCCCACTATACTTTTGACACATTCGTTACAGGCAACTCAAACCGCTTTGCTCATGCGGCTGCACTCGCTGTTGCTGAATCCCCCGGAAAAGTTTATAATCCATTCTTTATGTATGGCGGCGTTGGACTTGGAAAAACACATTTAATGCACGCCATAGGACATAAAATCTTAGAAAAATTTCCTGAGATGCGTGTTCTTTACATTTCGAGCGAAAAATTTACCAACGAACTTATCAATTCCATCCGAGATGGTAATCCTGAATCCTTCCGTCAAAAATATCGCAACATTGATATTCTCCTCGTCGATGATATTCAGTTTCTCTCAAAAAAAGAACACACACAGGAAGAATTTTTCCATACGTTCAATACCCTGCACGACGCCAATAAGCACATCATCTTATCGAGCGACCGTCATCCGCGTGAAATACAAACGCTTGAAGATCGTCTGCGCTCACGTTTTGAATGGGGACTTATCACCGATATCCAAGCGCCAGATCTTGAAACACGCATAGCGATTCTCAGAAAAAAAGCTGCGCTTGAACACCTCGATGTACCGAATGACGTGATGTTCTCCATCGCCAATCGCATCGACAACAACATCCGTGAACTTGAAGGGGCGCTGACCAGAGTCGTCGCCTATGCTTCATTGACACAACAGCCTATCACCCCCTCCCTTGTCAACGAAGCGCTCGCCAATATCTTTCCTTCAGGCAAATCGCGCGAAGTGACGATGGAACTCATACAAGAAGTCGTCGCCTCTTACTTCAAACTGCGATTGGACGATCTTCATGCCAAAAAGCGCACGCGCAACCTTGCTATGCCGCGGCAGATTGCCATGTACTTATGCCGCGAATTGACGAACAACTCCCTGCCGCAGATCGGAGCTTCTTTCGGTGGACGTGACCACACAACAGTCATCCATGCATACGACAAGATCAGCAAAGAGAGACAGGAAGATTCAAAACTGGACCGCACAATCGAACAGCTGATGCAGCGCATCGAAAACTTATAAGAAACAGCATGAATAATCGTGCATAACTCTGTGGAAAACTCTGGTATATTCCTGTGGTAACTTTGTGGATAAACGCTTTCTTCTTTTCCCTCTGTGTATATGTGGATATCTAAAACGTATCTATCTACAATATTATACACATATCCATGCTATTGATATCAAAGCCGCCACATGCCTTTTCCACATTTCCACAAGCCCTACTACTATTACGGCTATTCTTTATTATATACTTGTCACATAAGTCAATAAGAGACCACCTAAAAAATTTTCCCTATCCAAAAGGAGAAGAACCATGAAATTTACCTGTCATAAAAATGAACTTGTCCAAGCGATCCAACTCGTCTCAAAAGCTATCGCAAATAAGCCTCAAACTCCAGTCCTTTCAGGAATATATCTCGAAGCAGGAGATAATCAGTTAGAACTGCATGCTACAGACAATGAAATAGGCATCATCAGCACCATTCCAGCAGACGTTGAAGAGCAAGGAAAAATTGTCCTTTCCGGACGCTATATGCAAGAAGTCATCCGGCGTCTACCTGGCGATACCGTTACAATTTCACAAGAAATAGGAGAAAATGTAAGTAAAATACAATCGGCAGCTTCAAACTTCACATTTCTTTCTATGCCAGCAAATGACTTTCCTACAGTCAAACGCCTGCAAGAAGGCGTCCATTTTAAGATCCAAGACAACATACTGCGCGACATCATTAAAAAAACGGTTTTTGCTTGCTCTACCGATGAATCTCGACCGATATTCACAGGCTGCCAGATGGAAATTAATGGAGAAACTTTGAAAATGGCAGCAACAAATACGCATCGACTTTCTGTAAAAAAAGAAGTGGTTGCAAATCTTTCCGGCGATCTTCATATCATTATTCCCGCAAAGCTTCTCAACGAACTTCTGCGCGCCTTAAATTCCGATATGCCCATTGAAGTTGATGTCTGCTGCTCGTCCAATCAAGCGAGCTTCCAATTCGAAAATGTCGTATTTATGTCACGTTTAATTGAAGGACAATTTCCAAATTATGAAAGTGTAATACCGAAGAGTTTTGCCACTACAGTTACTCTTGATACTGAAGATTTTTTAGATGCGGTTGACCGAGTTTCCCTGATATCACGTTCTGCCGATTATAATATCATTCGTTTGGAATTTGGCAGCAATCAAGTTAATATATCATCCAACAGTCCGGATGTAGGCAATGCGAATGAAATTGTTGCAGCTATCATCGAAGGTCCTAACGTCAATATCGCTTTCAATGCAAAATATGTCACAGATGTTCTAAAGAATCTCAACAGCAAAAATTTCCGTTTTTTGCTCAATGAAAGCTTGCAGGCGGCGGCTGTACGCGAAGAGGACAATCCTACTTTTGTATACATTGTGACGCCTGTTCGTACGCAGAATTGATATACTGATGAAAGCAAAGAGCCTCCAACTCAAAAATTTCCGAAACTATTCAGAACTTGAACTCAGCTTGTCTCCCAATATCAACATACTTCTTGGCGAAAATGCGCAGGGGAAGACAAATATTGCGGAGGCTCTTTACTATGCGGCTATGGGACGCTCTCATCGAACTACAACGGATTCAGATCTCATCGCTTGGGATGCTTCAGAAGCAAGACTGCATTTACTTTTTGAACGGCTCGATGTAGATAATACGCTGGGGTTTCAATTTCAGCGCGGCAAACGCCGCATCATGCGTAAAAATGGTGAAATAATAAAAACAAAAGAGTTATTCGGCGCATTTAATGCTGTTCTTTTTTCTCCTGAAGATCTTTTTTTGATTAAGGGTGCTCCTTCGGAAAGAAGACGTTTTTTAGACAGTGAATTATCGCAGGCAAGCCCTGCTTACGGGCATGAACTCATGCAGTATGCACGGATTCTTATGCAAAGAAATAATCTTTTAAAGAAGATTAAAGAAAGACGTGCAAAAAAAGACATGCTTCTTCTTTGGGACGGTCAACTCGCTGAAAGCGCTGCGCGTATTGTGGAAAAACGCTTTTTAGCTGTCAAGAAACTCAATATGCTTGCAAATCTCATGCAAAGGCGCATTTCGGCAGGAAAAGAAAACCTTTCCCTTTCGTATGAACTCTATGGATGTGCAGAAGAGCCGCCTTGCGTGACATCTGAACTTATTTCGTGGTATAATAAAAAACTTGAAGAATCGAGAGAACTTGATGTTTTGCGTGGTTCTACGAGTGTCGGTCCGCAAAGGGATGATATTCTTCTTAAAGTAAACGGTATCAACCTGCGTTCTTTCGGTTCGCAGGGACAGCAGCGCACGGGAGTTCTCGCATTGAAACTTTCTGAATTGGAGTTTTTGCGCTCAGAAACAGGGGAATATCCGATTTTGCTGCTTGACGATGTCATGAGTGAGTTGGATCGTACGCGCAGGGAAAGACTTATGGAATTTATTGGTAAGGAACGTATACAAACCTTGATTACAGCAACGGATGAAGCCTATTTGCCGATGAAAATAACAGGCAATATTTTCTATATAGTATCAGGAAAAGTATCAAAAAAGAAAGGTATGACATGAAGTTTTCTTATCGGCGCAATCCCGGCATGGAAAAAATCAATAAGGTGATACCGAAGAGTATTCGTTCTTTTGGGAAAAAGATTGAACGTGCATATCAGGAGCGCTTTGTACTCTTTCATTGGGGGAAAATTGTCGGTGATACAGTTGCTGCACATGTGTGGCCTCTCGCGATTGAAGGAGATAAACTTGTATTATATGCTTCCGCTCCTGCGTGGCGCAACGAAATCATGCTCATGCAAATCATGATTCTTTCGCGTGTGAATAATTTTGCTGGTTATGAGATGGTAAAAGAGCTTATTTTTTCATGGGAAAAAAGCGAAGCATATCATCGCGGCGCACAGGATGATGAAAAAAATTTTGAGGAAAAAGAGCAAGAGGAATATAAAGACATCCTGAAAAAGATGATTTTGACACCGAACGAGCAGGAAGAATGTCGACGTGAGATTTCTGCTGTAACGAATAAGAGCTTGCGTATGAAACTCCTGCATATTTTGGAAGTGAAGAAAAAGAGTGAAAAGGCACGGCAGACATTGGGAGAAAGTCCTTGTCCGCACTGTGGCAGACTTATCCGAAGAGATCATGTATGCCTTTCTTGTGCGTGTGAAGAGAAAAAGGAAAAGCGCCGTTTGATTCGTCGTTGTCTTTTCGATATTCCATGGGCGCGATACACTGAGATCAAGGAGTATATTCCTTGTACGCCTGCGATGGTTGCTGCAGAACGCTCGCGTCTTGCGCAAGATTTGGCGCGTCGCATCGAATTCGGTGATTGGTCGAGTTTGGACGCGAAAACGCTCGTCATGCTTTATCGGGCGCTGCGCCCAGAACAGTTGACAGAGGAAATTTTGCGCCGCACACTTTATGATCTTCGACGTGAGATGGCAGAAAGCGCAGTTTTTCGTCCTTTTCCAAAACGCTCGGAAGTGTTTTCAAAAGCTGTGGCAGGCGATAAAAAGCCTAGGGAGGGATTTCATGTATCTTCATCTCGGTGATGACTACTCTGTTTCTTTTTCTCGCATCATTGCTATTTTTGATATGTCTATGTACGAAAATGCGGCGGAAAATCCCTTTTCAAAAGAAGCGCAGCTATACAGCAAGCAGATGGGAAAAGAGCCGAGTTCCGTTGTTCTTACTCACGAGAAAGCATATTTTTCAATAATTTCCGTACAGTCTTTGAAGAAACGTATAGAAGAGACTTTTACCATGAAACCCCAAGAAGTCAAGCCCGAAGGGCGCAGACTGATTGGTTAGGTTTCTGTAAGGCGTGAGGACATATGTACAGCGTGCTTCTTTGATGAAGCTGTCGCAGGAAACGGGTATAAAAGTAACTCATGCCTCTCTGCATGACGGCTGAACATATGTCCTGAAAGTTTACCATGAAACCCCAAGAAGTCAAGCCCGAAGGGCGCAGACTGATTGGTTAGGTTTCTGTAAGGGCGGCGTATAATGTCCATGAAGTGGATATTTGTGTGTAGTTTATCATAGAATTTGAATAAATGATGGAGGAATGATACCGTTGACAAAGTGGAAGGAAAAGAAGAACAATGCGCTCGATGAGGCGCTGAATCGTGCTCTGATGGATGCAGCGGAGGAAGAAGCGACGAAATTTGCGGAAGAAGTGCGTGATGATGATCTCGATTTGAAGAACGTCGAAATTCATACGGATATGGACAGTGCGGATGTCACGACAGTCGATGGTGACTATGGAGCTGATCAGATACAGATACTTGAAGGATTAGAGGCAGTAAGAAAGCGTCCGGGCATGTATATCGGCAGCACGTCGGAGCGAGGTTTGCATCATCTCGTCTATGAGGTTGTTGACAACTCGATTGATGAGGCGCTTGCGGGCTACTGCGACCATATTGACGTGACGATCGAAGAGGATAACAGCATCACCGTCGTAGATAACGGGCGCGGAATTCCTGTCGATATGCATGAAAGCGGAAAGCCTGCCGTTGAAGTTGTCTTGACCGTACTTCATGCCGGCGGCAAGTTCGGCGGCGAAGGTTATAAAGTATCGGGCGGTCTGCACGGCGTCGGCGTTTCTGTCGTTAATGCACTTTCGACTTCGATGGATGTCGAGGTCAAGCGCGATGGTAAGATTCACAGCATACGCTTTGAACATGGTGTGACGGCTTCTTCTTTGAAGGTCGTTGGTGAGACGGAAAAGACGGGGACAAAAGTGCATTTTGTCCCGGATCCCGAGATATTCACCGTGACACAGTACAGCTTCGATACGTTGAAGCATCGCCTGCGGGAGCTTGCTTTCTTGAATCAAGGCATCACGATCAATCTCAGGGACAAGCGCGGTGAAGGGCGTGAAGAGTCGTACTATTATGAGGGAGGCATTCGTTCCTTCGTCGAGCATTTGAACCGGAAAAAGGAAATCATCAACCAGACGCCAATTTATTTTAATGGTATCAAAGATGATACCGTTGTAGAAATCGCTATGCAGTACAACGACAGCTACATGGAGAATATCTACAGCTTTGTCAATAATATCAATACCGAGGAAGGCGGCACGCATCTTGCGGGATTTAAGATTGCTCTGACGCGTGCAGCGAATGATTTTGCGCGTAAGCAAGGAATCTTGAAAGACAAGGACGGTAATCTCTCGGGCGAAGATGTGCGCGAGGGTTTGACGTGCGTCATCAGTCTTAAGATTCACGAACCGCAGTTCGAGGGACAAACAAAGACAAAGCTCGGAAATTCCGAAGTGCGCGGCATTGTTGATTCTATCGTCACTGAGGGACTTACAGAGTATTTTGAGGAAAACCCTGTGATCACGAAAAAGGTCATAGAGAAAGCGATTATGGCGTCGCGTGCAAGAGAGGCAGCGAGAAAAGCACGAGAGCTTACACGTCGTAAGAATGCTCTTGAGGTGTCGAGCCTTCCTGGAAAGCTTGCAGACTGCTCAATTAAAGATCCCGAGCAGGCGGAAATTTACCTTGTCGAGGGTGACAGTGCCGGCGGTTCGGCGAAGCAGGGACGAGATCGTCGCTTCCAGGCGATTCTCCCTTTGCGAGGCAAGATCTTAAATGTCGAGAAAGCGCGTCTTGATAAAATTTTTGCCAATGCGGAGATCCGCACAATGATCACGGCTTTCGGAACGGGAATCAGCGATGACTTCGATATCGCGAAACGCCGTTATGGCAAGATTATTATTATGACCGATGCTGATGTTGACGGTTCACATATACGTACGCTTCTCTTAACTTTCTTCTATCGCTATATGAAGCCACTCATTGAGCGCGGTCACGTCTATATTGCTCAGCCGCCTCTCTACCTCATACGCAAGGGAAAGAAGCATTGGTATACCTATAGCGACGACGAACTTACGCAGAAACTTAATGAAGTCGGGCGTGATAATGCCACTGTGCAGCGCTATAAGGGGCTTGGTGAGATGAATCCCGAGCAGCTTTGGGAAACGACGATGGATCCTGAAGGTCGGACGATGCTTCAAGTCCGTATGGAGGACGCGGAAGAAGCCGATGAACTCTTCACGATCCTCATGGGAGACAAAGTGGAGCCGCGCCGTCAATTCATCGAAGAACATGCCAAGCATGTGCGTAATCTCGATATCTAAATAAAATAAAAGAATAGACGGTCGTTTGAAGATTCAATTTCAGGCGACCGTCTATTCTTTTTCTTCTATTCTGTTTGGAAAAGGATGTTGTTGCCGATATTGGGGAATTTATTCTTCGATCTTTCGCATATCGCGTGCCTGCTGCATTTTTTCCGGCAGATCTTCGAGAGATGTTTCTGCGGCGGCTTCAATGGCAGCGAGGATGGCGCCTTCGACGATGGGAGCATCGATGAGTTTCAAACGCCGTTCACCCATGCTTTCTAAGACAATCTCTGCCGTCATGACAGCGCTTCCCATATCCATGAGGATGGCTGTGCCGTCATCTGTGTATACTTCATTAATAGCGGCGGCAATTTTCTCATAGCTTGTGCCCAGTTCGCCATTTTCTTTGCCTCCGGCAGCAATGACCGTTACGTTGTGTGCCATCATTTTTGCAACTTCGACAATACCTTCGGCAAGTTTTTGGCTATGGGAAACGATTACGATACTGAACATGATGCTGTCCTCCTTACAATGTGTCTGCCATAGCGCGCAGCATGAAAGAGGAAGATACAGCGCCGGGGTCTCGATGTCCAAGGCTGCGCTCTCCAAGATAGCTTGCGCGTCCTTTTGTAGCGATGAGATCTTTTGTGCGTTCGGCGCCCTTTTCTGCTTCGTCTGCGGCAGCGAGCAAGGCGTCTTTGAGGCTTTTCTTCGCTTGTATGGCTTCGCGCATGGCGCGTTCGGCGGGGCAGAGAGCATCGAGCATGGTTTTTTCGCCGATCGTTGATTTGCCGCGCGTCTTTATTCCTGTGACAGATGCGGAAAATGCTGCGAGAAAATCTTCCGGTGAAAGCTCCATTTTACCTTTGAGTACATCGCCGGCTTTCATGAACGCCGTGCCGTAGAGTGCGCCGGAAGCGCCGCCAACGCTTGATACGATCGCCATGCCGATGCCTTTGAAGATAGCGCCGCTGTCCTTTGTTATGAGCAAAGGAATTTTTTCCATTACGGCTTTTGCACCGCGTGCCATGTTGATGCCGTGGTCACCATCACCGATGGCGTTGTCGAGTTCAGTCAAAGTATCTTTTTCCTCTTCGATCTTTTCAGAGATCGCCTTCATGATTTCCAGTAGCTTTTTTGTATTCATATACTGATCCCTCGTCCAATAGAAATATACACAGAAATTTTTTCTTTACATGTGATTTATTTCTTCCAAGCAAGCGTATCCGCTTTGGCATCATAGAAGCGTTTCATGTCGTCGTCCAAGCGCAAAAGGGTCAAAGAAAAACCTGCCATTTCGATGGCGGTCATGAAGTTTCCGACCATTGTGTCGTATACGATGATTCCCTTCTCTTTTAAATAATCCTGTACGAAATTGTTTATGATGTAAAGTTCCATGAGAGGTGTGGATCCCATGCCGTTGATGAGAACGACGACTTCTCTGCCGCTGTAATCGATGTCAGAGAGAATGGTATCAAGGAGCTTTTTTGCTGCTTCATTGGCAGAGAGGATCTTTTCACGGCTCGTGCCAGGCTCGCCATGAATGCCGATTCCGATCTCAATTTCATCTTCCGCCAACGTGAAACCATGTTTTCCGGCGGCGGGAACTGTGCAGGGAGAGATCGCCATGCCCATAGAGCGGACATTCTTGATGACATTTTCGGCACATTTTTTGACTTCCGAAAGAGCGGCGCCCTCCTCGGCGCAAGCACCTGCAATCTTGTGTACGAGCAGCGTACCGGCGACGCCTCGTCTGCCTGTCGTATAGAGACTGTCTTTTACGGCTACGTCGTCATTTACGATTACATAGTCGGCTTTGATTCCTTCGTCCTTTGCCATGTCGATCGCCATTTCGAAGTTCAGGACATCACCCGTATAGTTCTTCACGACGGAGAGGACGCCGGCTTCGGTTGCAACAGCTTTGATTCCTTCGTAAATCTGATCGGGGGTTGGAGAAGTAAATACGGCGCCCGCTATGGCGCAGTCGAGCATACCTTCACCGACGTAGCCGCCGTGTGCAGGCTCATGACCGCTGCCGCCGCCGGAGACGAGCGCGACTTTGCCCTGCTTTTTTTGAGCGCGTACGACGATGTTTCCTTCAGGGAGTTTTTTGAGTTTTTTTGGCGCTGCCTTGGCAAGACCTTCGATCATTTCACGCTCGACATCTTCTACTTTGTTGATGAGTTTTTTCATGCGTATACCCCTTTCTGGATTTGATGAAAAAAATTAACGGATGGAAAATAACTTCCTGTGCTGTCATGCGTTTATTTTCCTAAAGTACACTTAGATCAAGTGAAGTAAGGTTGCTGAGCAAAGTCTTCACTTTTTTGGCTATGATGTCTGTACCGCCTTTTTCTCGGCTTTCGATATTCAGCGGCATGTTGGGATCGTGCAGCGACATGCGCAAGAGCGCCCAACCCTGCGGAAATATAAGTCGAACACCTTCGTATGAAGGCTCGGCAATTTTGATTCCGCTTTCTTTGGCGCGTGCAGCAAAGGCGTTTAAGACTTCGCCGGCATAGTCCTTGGCATCTTCGACGCCTTTGATTTTTAATCGGTATTCGGAACTTTCCAAAGGATGTGCGAGTCTTTCAATGAGAGATTGAAGCGTGCGCCCTTCCTTTTTTGCTTTTGTGGCGGCGATGAGGAGTTTCACCGCGAGATAGGCGCCGTCGTCTAAGTAATGGTTCTCCGACAGCGCTCCGTGCCCGGATGTTTCAATAGCGAGTGGTGATATCGTTCCTTCTTCGTTCAGACGAATACATTCGTTGATGACATTTTTGTAGCCGCGCTTGAAGCGGTGATGGTGAAGATGAAGTTCGTTTTCTAAGAAGCAGGTGAGTTCATCTGAGGTGACGGAATCTGTGACGATCGTTGCATTTGGATAATCGGGCGCCAGTATAGCCGCCATCATGGCGATGAGAGCGTTGCGGTTGATCTCTTCTCCTGTGGGAAGGACGGCGCTCATGCGATCAACATCGGTATCAAAAATTAAGCCAAGGTCGGCGTGATTTTCCAGAACGGCTTCCTTTATCGCTGCCATTGCTTCTTTGTTTTCAGGATTTGGAATATGGTTCGGGAACATGCCGTCTGGCTCTAAGTAGCGGCTTCCTGTAGTGTCTGCGCCAAGCAGTGCCAGCACTTTGGAGGCGAAAAAACCGCCGCTGCCATTTCCTGCATCGATTACGATGTGCATACCCGCAAGGGGCTTGTCTTCAGGCGCAGCGGAAAGCTCTTCGCAGATTTTTTTTCGCAGATGAGAAGCATAAACGGATAGGAGATCGAAGGATGCAGCTTTTTTTTCATTGGAAGCTGGCACGCGATTTTTTGCGGCATAAGAAAGCACTTTCTTGATGTCGCTTGCTTCTAAGCCTCCCCGTTCTGTGAAAAACTTCATGCCATTGCGGTTGTAAGGCAAGTGGCTTGCTGTGATCATGATGGAGGCGTCTGCTTTCGTTTCGTCAAAGAGAATGGACATGAACATCGCAGGCGTAGAAGAGAGACCGCAGTCGATCGCTTTCGCTCCGCGTGAAAGAATGGCGGAAAGTACAGCGCGCTTCAAGTCGGGGGCAGAGATGCGCGAGTCGTGTCCGACGGCGATGGTCAATTCCGTCACGGGCTTGCCGTTTTTTTCTGTGAGAAAATCCAAAAAGCCGCCGGTGATGCAGCGCACAGCTTCTTGCGTGAGATTGACAGGTTCATCTGCTATGCCGGCGACAGCCGTACCGCGTATGTCGCTGCCATTTTGCAATTTCATCAGTTGCTTTTCATCAATCATTGCGATTCCTCCACGGCAGTTTCTTATTTAAGCATATTATACCATAATCGCTTAAATATTTGTCATAGTTATTCTATTCCTTTATTCAGTATAGCCAAAAAATTCTTGTTCTGCGGCTATGCAGAGTGCATGATAAATGGGAAGATGGAGCTCCTGTATGCGGTAGGTTTCCTTGTCGGGAACAGCGAGAAGGATGTCCGTCAAAGAACGCAGCTTTCCTCCTCCTGCACCGGTCAGAGAGATCACGGAGATGCCGAAAGAACGTGCGACTTGTGCGGCGTAGAGGACGTTTTGTGAATTGCCGGATGTACTGATGGCAAAAAGAATGTCGCCTTTTTTCCCAAGCCCGAATACTTGTTGAGCAAATACGAGGTCGGGCGCTTGGTCATTGGCGAATGCTGTGCCGAGAGCGATCTGATTGACGAGAGAGATCGCAGGCAGAGCTTCCTGCAAATTTTCGATAAGATACGCTGCATCTTCCGGGCATGTTTCCATAAGCTGCTGCTTTTTATCTTCACCTAAGCGGCGCGGCAGCAAGAATCCCTTCATCAGTTCGCCTGTGATATGCTCGGCGTCCGCTGCACTGCCGCCGTTGCCGCATATCAGAAGTTTTCCTCCCTTCGCATAGCAATCGATGATCGTATCGACTGTGGTTATCAGAGGTTCTTTCATGGAGCTGAGTACGGGATACCGCTCGATCAAATGGTCGATGACGGCAAGTGTTTTTTCTTTTGCCATAAAAATCCTTCCTTCTTATTTATTTTGTTTCCGTTGCTGATGCTTCCAGCCGATTCTTGCGGCGAAGACGACAGCGATCATGAGCAGAATCTTCCAAGCTGATTGGAAAATATTATCGGCGATGCTGTCTTTTGTTTTCGCTGCTTCCTTGGATCTATCATCGCTGTCTTTTGACGCTTCCTGATAGCGTTTCGTCGGCGAAGGGCAAGAAGCTGCCTGAGCGACAGAAATAGCCGGGGGAGTTTCCACACTGGCAAAGATAGGAGCCATGCTGTTGGCAATGGCTCCTATCATGAAAGCAATAATGATCTTTTTTTTCCACTGACTGAATTTCCTGTACATAATTCTGGTTCACCGCTTATCTTTTTACTCTTCTTACGGAAGAAAATCTGCAGAAAGCAAAGGGATCTCTCAAGGCTTTTGTTTCTCATGGTCGAGCACTTTTTGCAGGGTGCGAACCAGATGCAGATGCGTTTCGTAATCGAGATCATTCGCATCGTAAAGCATACGTTTCTTGAGAGCATCGATTTGATTCTGCAACTTTTCCCGCGTTTCGTCGGAAAGACTCATACGCCGTGTCCGTTTTTCTCCAGCAGAATTTGCTGTTGGGCACGACTATCCCAGCCCTCTTCCTGCAGCTTTTCAGGCGCAGGAGAGAGCTTGTCCAGGATTTCTTGAGTCTCCAGATCCATCTCTTCAAAATCCTCTTTATTCATTTTGACCAGCCACCTTTACTCCTTCTATTGTACTATGAAAGTCCAAGAAGTCAAGCCCGAAGGGCGCCGACTGATTGGGTAACTTTCATTAAGGGCGAGGCACAATGTCTACGAAGTAGACGTTTGTGTGCGCAGCTTACTATGAAAGTCCAAGAAGTCAAGCTCGAAGGGCAGATGGAGGTGTTTAAGTAAAAGGCAAGTAGATAATTTATCAAAACGATCAGAAAAAAATATTTTTAAAGCAGGGAAAAATATTTTTTTAGAGAATTCAGATAGTAAGAAGTCCTTAGGAATCCATACGATGTTGGGAGGGACGAATCATGCGAAAAGTGTTTTTGTTTATCTTCTGTACTTTGCTGCTGCTTCCGATGGCTTTAGCGGGGGCGGCTCCGCAGCTGCCTACGGCGCCGCAGACGGGCGGTATGGAGACTCGTTTGAAGCTTTTGCAGGGGGATTGGCTCAATCCGAAAGGGCATCTCGTGCTGGAGATCAAGGGGCGAAAGATCAACGGCTGTGAGATCATGAATTACGAGGATCTCGTCGATCGCACGACCATGGGCACGACAGTTTTCTGGGTTCTTGAAGCAGAGGGTGAGCGCAAACTGCAGATGGATTGGCGAATTTTTGGTGATGAAAACGATTATATATTCCTCGATGGCAGTTTGATGCTGCGCCGTGATGGTTCTTTGTGAGGGGGATGCTGCAAGCATTTCTTTGAAAATAGGGAAAGCCCCATGCACTCGACATTTATCGGGTGTATGGGGCTTTTTGCTGGATACCTTTCGGCGTTTAATACTGCTGCATTTCGTTCAGCAGTTTGAGCTTCATTTCGTAGTAGGCGGGACTCATGTCGAGATAGTGCGTGTGTGGGTTTTCGAAGCGCTGTTCTTCCTGCCAGATTTCTTTTTCCAGTTGTTCCTTGACGTAGGCGCGGATGTTTTCGAGCGACGGTTGCTTTGACACGCATTTGCCGTCCTTGATGACGTCTTCTTGCAGTTCGTGCGCCGTGCAGTTCGTGAAGAAGCGGTGCTTCCACGGCTTTTTGGGGTCGATGTAGCGATAGGGCTTCGTCATGTCGGGCGTTTCGTCGGCAAGTGTCAGCAGGTCGGCGATGGCGTGCCCTTCTTCGTCATAGATACGATAGACTTTTTTTTGTCCGGGGTTTGTGATTTTTTCGACGGTTTCGGACACTTTGATTTTTGGCAGAGTTTTGCCGTCTTTTTCTACGGAGGCGAGTTTATAGACGGCGCCGAATACCGGCTCGCTTTTCGATGTGATGAGCCTTTCACCGACGCCGAATGCGTCAATCTTGCCGCCTTGCGCGTTGAGGATCGAGGAGATCGTGTATTCGTCGAGACTGTTCGAGGCGATGATTTTGCAGTCGGAGAGATCGGCGTCGTCGAGCATGATGCGCACACGCTTGGATAGATAGGCGAGGTCGCCCGAGTCGATGCGCACGCCTTTGAGCCGTTTTCCAAGTGGTGCGAGCACGTCTTTGGCGACACGGATGGCGTTCGGCACGCCGGAGTGTATGACATCGTAGGTATCGACGAGGAAGACGGCGTTGTCGGGGTACGTCTCGGCATACTTCTTGAATGCCGTGTATTCGTCGTCATAGTACATGACCCAGCTGTGCGCCATCGTGCCGCTGACGGGGATGCCGAAGAGCTGGCCCGCGAGCACCGTTGCCGTCGATGCCGCGCCGCCGATGTAGGCGGCGCGTGCGCCATAGACGGCGGCGTCGACGTTGTGTGCGCGGCGTGCGCCGAAGTCGGAGACGATGCGCCCGCCTGCCGCTCGCACGATGCGGCGCGTCTTCGTCGCGATGAGCGACTGGTGGTTGATCTCGGCGAGGAGCGCCGTCTCGACGAGCTGTGCGTCGATGATGGGCGCGGTCACGGTGAGGATCGGCTCTTCGGGGTACATGATCGTGCCCTCGCGGAAAGCGCGGATGTCGCCCGTGAAGCGGTAGTGCGCGAGGTAGTCGAGGAAGTCTTCGTCGAAGAGCGAGAGCGAGCGCAGGTAGTCGATGTCAGCAGTGGAAAAGTGCATCGCCTCGATGTATTCGACGATCTGCTCAAGCCCCGCGAAGATGGAAAAGCCGCCGCCGTCGGGGTGGCGGCGGAAGAAGACATCGAAGGAGGCGCGTGCTTTCCTAGCCTCCTCGCCCTCGCGGAAATAGCCGTACGCCATCGTCAGCTCGTAGAGATCCATCATCATCGTGATGTTGCGCGATTCAAACTGTGCCATTGAGATTGTCCTTTCTGTTCGATACCGCAGGAGCGGCAATCGGTCGCTTCTTGTCGACGAAAACGGGAGAAACCGCCGACTTGCTCGACGGTTTCTCAAGGAAGTGCTGAATTTATCAGGGATTTCTATATTCCTTTATCGGGGAAACAGCGTCGTTCCTTAAAAGTAGAGGTCAGTCTTCGTCCTCCAGGAATTTGCCGAGTACATAGAACGTGCCGTGTCCCTTGGCGTAGATCTTGCCGTCCTCGTCCTTGATCTCACTCTCCAAGGTCATCGCGTGCTTGCCGTCGTGCAGACAGACGCCCGTCGCGATGATCGTTTTGGCGAGCGGTACGGCGTGCATGAAGTCCATTGAGAGCGACATCGTCACGACCTTCTTGTTTCGCGCGAGCGCGGCGGCGCCCATCGCCGTGTCGGCGAGCGTCATCAGAACGCCGCCATGCACGATGTTGTAGAGGTTCGTATGCTCCGGCTCGATCGTCAGCCGAAGCTCGACCGTGCCGTCGTTTTTCGGCACGACGCCTGCGTGCAGGTATTCGATGAACGGATTGAGGTGGTAAAACCGAATGATCTCCTGTTGTCTTTGTGTCAAAGGGAAATCCATAAGAAGCCTCCTTATTTTTCCTCAAGCGTCTCCTTATTTTTTGAAGAGCGACGTTTTTTTGATGCGGGGCGCGTCACGAGGAACGCGGTCGCATATGCCGTGATGGGTATGGCGAAGAGCAGTCCGATGCTGCCGATGAGTGAACGGACGATCTCCGTTGCGATCATGTCGAGGTTCGCGATGTGGACGAAGGAGAGGTTCGGCTGCGAGAAGAGCAGCAGCATCAGAGGCAGTGCGCCGCCGATGTAGGCGAGTACGAGCGTGTTCGCCATCGTGCCCATGACGTCGCGCCCGACGGCAAGCCCCGAAGCGACGAGCACGGTGAACGATGTCTTGGGCGCGAGGTTTTTCATCTCGCACTGCGCGGACGCGATGGACACGGCGACGTCCATGACCGCGCCGAGTGCGCCGAGGACGATGCCGGAAAAGAGCAGCTCGCGAAAGTCGACATCCTTCAGATACAGTACCTTGAGCATCCCCGCGTGCTCCTCGGCGATGCCTGTCAGATAGGTGAAGTGGATCGCAAGGAGTGCGAGCAGCCCTGCGACGAGGATGCCGCCGATCGTGCCGATGATCGCGCCTGCCGACTTCATATTGACGCCGTTGACCACGAGCTGTGTGCTGAGTGTGATAGCGGAGCCGATGAGAAACGTCCAGAGCAGAATGTGCGTCGGCGAGAAGAGGATCAGCGATATGAGTCCCTTGGCGATGAGAAAGACGGCGAAGAGCAGCACGCAGAGCGCCTTTAGCCCTGTTACACCGCCGAAGAGGATCAAGACGAGCGCAAATCCCAAGAGCAGCCAGAGAACGCCGGGCAGACGGTCGTAATCGACGATGGCGTAGGTTCCGTGCTCTTCGCGCACGAGGATGCTCTCGCCCTCCTTCGGATGGATGTCAAACGCAGGATTGTTGAGTGTGCGATGGACGATGCGTGCTTCTTCGCCTTCGCTGGGACCGGAGTCTAGGCGAACCGTCACATAATATTTTTCGCTGCCCGGTGCGAATTTTTCCATATCGTTCGCACTTTTTTCGACAGCGAGGATCTGCGCCTTGTACGTCGGCGGATCGTCTCCTTCGCCGCCCGGCAGGTGGAAAAGCCCGTAAACGGCGAGGGAAAGGAAAAAGCAAAAGGCAAGAAATGCGCTTAAACGGCGCGGCTGCGGTTGGATTTTCATAGTGGTCTCCTAAGGATGTTGGTATCTAGCATATACCTCATAGGACTTCCCTCGGTGAAATGATTTCTACATCTCTGCCATGTTCAAAAAAATCCTCGGAGAAGCTGTGAATACCATTGAGAAAAGTTTTCCAGACATCATTCTTTGGGACAAGGAGAACAGCCTCACCGAGCTGTTGAATGAATACTTCATCGCCGTTGAAACGGAATCTTGGGGGTAAGCGAACGGCTTGGTTTTGCCCATTTCGGAATAATTTTGCTGTTTCCATAGAAAACACCTCTTGCATAGTAATAATACCTCTCACGCAAACAGTCCGATGACATACGCCCAAAGACCCTCCAAGCTCCAGCCTCTGGCTATGCTCTTTTCGGCGAGCAGAGGGATACGCGTGAGCTCTTTGCCGCCGTGATAGACGACGAGATCGCCGATGCGTTCGCCCTCTGTGATGCCAGCGCCGATGACACGCGGCAGATCATAGGTCAGGCGATAGTTTTCTTCGGCTTCGCCGTCAACGAGCGGCAGGCGCAGATCTTCTGCCGGGTAGACGGCGAGACGGCCTTCTTTGCCGCCCTTGACCCAGACCTTCTGCATGAGATCTGTTTTGGTATAGGCAGGCGCAGCTTTCACGCGGCGAAAGCCCATGTCGAGCAGTTTTACGGCTTCGGCAAAGCGCACGTTCTCGTCTGCCGCACCCAGGACGACGGCGATCAGTTCGACGCCGCCGCGCCGCGCCGACGCCGCGAGACAGCCGCCTGCCGCATCTGTGTAGCCCGTCTTGATGCCCGTCGCACCCTCGTAAGTCCCGAGAAGACGGTTTGTGTTCGTCATCAAGGCGCGTTTCTTTTCGGGTGTGACCCAGGTAATCTCACGTTCATTTGCGCCGACGAAGGAGCGAAATTTCGGATTCTTCATGCCGTAGGCGGCGATGTATGCGATGTCGTGCGCTGTCGAGATATGCGCCTTGTCCGGCAGACCGTTCGGATTCACGAAATGCGTGTCCTTTGCGCCGATCGTTTTTGCTTTCTCGTTCATGTGTGCGGCGAAGGCATCGACAGAACCGGCGAGATCCTCGGCGATGGCGACGGAAGCGCCGTTGTCTGATCGCAGCATCATTTCGGCGACAAGCTCGGCGAGCACGAAGCGATCGCCTGCGCCGATTTCCGTATCTTCTGTTTCTGCCGCCGTGCGGCTTACCGTGATGATGGAGGACAGGTCGCCCTCCTCGATGGCGAGCACGCACGTCATCATTTTCGTCGTGCTTGCGGGAAAGCGCGGCGCATCCGCCGCTTTCTCGAAGAGCACGCGCCCTGTCGAAGCCTCGATGAGAATCGCCGAAGCCGCCGTGAGCTGTATGTTTTCTGCTGCGCTTGCCCTTGCTGCAATGAGCAGGAAGAAAAGCGAGCAGAGAAAAAAGATTCGTTGAAAATGCAAGAAAAAGCCTCCTGTTTTGCCTTTTCAAGGGAGTGTTGGAAAAGCAAGAAAAATAATTGCGTTCTTTAGAATACATGGTGTTTTTTTATTATATCATATCGTGCAACAAAAACAGTGCCGCAGCCGTCGTTTTTGTGTGCTCCGAAGCTGTTTATATTGCTTAAATGCGGATAAATTGTTATAATGAATCATTCGTCTAATTTCGATAAAAGTACTAAGTCTGAAATCCTAGAAGGAGAGAATCCATGTTTCACAAGAACAGTTCGTGTCCATCTCTGGCGCTGTTCGTCTCCATTGTGTTGAGCGGCGGCGCGTTCTTCATACCATCATCCTATGTTTCTGCGGCGGATGTGACGATCGACAGCTCGCATCCGCCACAGAGGAATGTGCCGAACCCCGATGATCCTGCGACGCCGAACAGCGCGGCAAGCGTCGGGACGGGCAGCGAGGATGCGTCGGGCAACAGTCTGACGGTCGATCGGTATCAAGAGGGTACGCTGAGTGTCTTTGGCGGCGTTGCCCGAGGCACGGGAAATGCCGACGGCAATACGATTCGCATCAAGGGCGCGACGACGGAGATCGCCTCGATCTATGGCGGCGCGGCATGGGGCATAGGTCATGCCAAAGGCAACAAAGTCTACTTCGATGCGGGGACGATGTCACTCGCCGAATGGCTGGTCGGCGGCTACGTCGGACGCAGCGGCACGGCGGAAGAAAACACCGTCGAGGTGAAGGGCGGCAAGACGGAAGCTCTTTACGGCGGCTTTTCCAACAGCACGAATGCGGCGGGGCATATTTATAAGAATCATGTCGTCATCCGAGGCGGGACGATTGCGGGAAAGGTCTACGGCGGCGTCTTCGGCGGCACACATGCCACGGGAGATGTGACGCACAACACGGTCACGATCACGGGCGGCACGCTGAAGAAAGCGGTATGCGGCGGCTCGCTTGAAAAAGCGGATTCCACGGGCAATGTGACGCACAACGAGGTCACTGTCGCGGGCGGCGTTTTCAACGGGGATGTCTACGGCGGCTATACGCGGCGCGGCGGCACTCTGACGGGGAATATCGTCACGATCACGGGCGGCGAGCTGAACAACAACGTCTATGCTGCGTATTCTGCCGGCAATGTCAGCGAGATCAAGGGCAACGTCGTCAACCTCGGCGATGGGAAAAATGAGATGAAGGCGGGCTATCGGATCGCGAAGTACATCTTTGGCGCATCGGGCGGCAATCGTGCATCCTATGCGGGCAATACGCTCAATGTCAAGGCGAGCGCACGAGCGAAGAACATCGTCAATTTCGACAAGGTCAACTTCTATTTTACCGATACGCTGCAGCCGCATCTCACGCTGCGCGATTCGATGGGGACGAAGTTTAAGAGCCTCAAGGACATCACCGTCTATGGCTCGCCGCAACATAAGACGGGCACGCTGATCGAAAACAACACGTCGGGCGGCATCGTCGTGCGCGATGGCGTCAATTCCGTGACCAAGACGGGCGATACGGCGGAGGTCACGCTGGAAAAGGACGCGACGGGCAGGAAGGTTCTCTATTCGCGCTTGATCTTCAAAGGTGCGGCGACTGCCGAGAGCAACGGTACAGACACATGGGGCGGCCGCTCCGTGATCGGCAATACGACGACAGACAATGCGATCACCGTTCAAGCCGGAACGCATACGAATATCTATGGCGGCTGGACGACAGGCACAGGCTCGGAAGCGTCTGACAAAGGCGCAAGCAAGAAAAACAGCGTCACCGTCAGCGGCACGGCGACGGTGACGGGCACGGTTTACGGCGGCTTCACCGACGCTGGGGGCGGCAAAGCGACGGAAAACATCGTCACGGTGGAAAAAGCGATCGGAAGCTCTGTCGTCGGCGGACAGGCGGCGGGCGACGCTGTGGGCAACAAAGTCAAGGTCATGGCAAATGTCGGAGCAGTTGCGGGCGGCAAATCCACAGGCGCGGCGGCTTCGAGCAATACGGTGGAAATCGGCAGCGATGACCGCAGCATCGCCGCAGGTGCAGTCACAGGCGGCACGGGTGCGACGAGCGCAAGCGGCAACACCGTCAAACTCACGCGCACGACTGTCACAGGCGATGTTGTAGGCGGCAATGGCGCGTCGGCAAACAGCAACACCCTCCACCTCGACCGTACGACTGTCGCAGGCGATATCATCGGCGGCAGAGGCGGAGCTGCAAGCGGCAACACCGTCGCCATCGACCGCACGACCGCCACAGGCGTCATCACGGGCGGCACGGCAAACGGCACAGGCAATACCTTGAACGTCAAAGGCACGAATACGGCGAAAAATATCGCGGGCTTTCAAAAACTCAAATTCGAAGCGGATACAGCAGCCGCAGGAAAAGCCATGCTGACCTTATCGAATGGTGAAACAACACTCGCAGACAAAGACCACATCGAAGTGAGCGGCAGCGCCGCCCACGGCAAAGTCACGCTCATGAAGAACGAGAACGGCATCAACATTGCAGGTCATGCCGACGGCGTGCTGCGATCTGAGACTACCGACTCGACAGAACAAAATATCGACGTGGTAAAGACCGGCGCAAAGATCACGAGCATCACCTACGAAGGCTGGCAATTTGCAGGCGTGACAACCCCTGTCGTATCCGGCACAGACGCCTATGGCGGCATCTCCAAGGCGGGCAACACGACGACGGGCAACAAGATCACGCTCACGACGGGCGCATACACGAACGTCTACGGCGGCTGGACGACGGGAAAAGGCTCCAAAAGTGCAGCCGAAAAACGCGGCAACAGTACGAAAAATATCGTCACAGTCAAAGAAAATGCCGTCGTCAACGGCACAATTTACGGCGGCTATACCGATGCCGCAGACGGCAAAGCGACGGACAACGAGGTTGTGATTGACAACGCGCAGGCAGGAAATATCGTCGGCGGCAAAGGAAGAGCGGCGGACGGCAACGTGCTCCGCCTGAGAAATGCCGCTGTCGAAGGCAGCATCATCGGCGGCAGCGGCGCGACTGCAAACGGCAATACCATTCACTTGGAAAACACTCTCGTCAAAGGCATCGTCACGGGCGGTGCGGCAGGCGGTACGGATAATACGCTCGCCGTCTATTACGGCACGAAAACGTCGGAAATCGGGGATTTCAACGGCATTCAAAACCTTCGATTCTATATGGAAAATGCTCCGACCGACGGTTCGGCGCACACTCTGCTCAAACTCACAAACGTCAGCGGCGGCGACAAGACCCTCTCGCACATGAACCTTCACCTCTATCGCAGCGGCGATGCAAAGAAGCTCCGTCCCGGCGACTCGTTCACCCTCATGGAAAACATGCGCGGCGGCATCGCCTTCGGCGACGGTGTTGCAGTGACCGCGCAAGACGGCATCGCCTATAACTACACCCTTCAGGTAGCGCCCGATCAAAAGCATCCGAATCTGCTCAAGGCTACCGTGCATCAGGCGGGTCTTGCCGCAGAAGCGAAGTCCCCCGTCGAAACGCGCGCCAGTCTTGCAAACTTCGTCAATCAAGGCGCGGACTACCTCGTCGAAAGCGGCATAGCCGCCGCTGAGATGTCCGTCAGCGTCGGCATGAGCGGCGCAAATGCGAACGATGCAGTGAAATCGAGCAAATCCGATACAGCCGTCGATTCAACGAAAGCAGGCAACGCAGAAAAGCGTGCCCAACGCCAGACAGCAAACGCCAATGCCGTCTCTTATCAGCTTTGGGCAGGCGCAGGAGCGAATAACATGCGCGTCGAGAGCGGCTCCTACATTGACTCTAAAGGGTGGAGTCTTGGCATAGGCTGGGCGCGTGAATACCTCATCCAAGGCGCATCGAAGCTTCTCTTCAGCCCCTTCGTAGAATACGGGCGCGGCACATACGATTCCTATCTGGACGACGGCACGCATGGCAGCGGCAAGATCAGCTACCTCGGCGGCGGTGTTCTCGGCAAGCTGACGCAAGAGGACGGTCTTTGGCTCGAAGCATCCGCGCGCGTCGGCAGCGCTTCGAGCGACTATCAGCTCCACGGAGCAAATGCCGGTTACGATGGTTCGAACACCTATTACGGCATCCATATCGGCATCGGCAAGACCGTTGCATGGAAAAAAGACGCTTCCATCGACGTCTACGCCCGCTGCTTCTGGTCACATCAAAACGGCATGACCGTAAAACTCTCCTCGGGCGACGTCTATGACTTCGCTGACGTCAACTCGTATCGTCTGCGGCTGGGCTTCCGCTATAGTCAAAAGAAGCCGTCGGGCGAGCTTTACACCGGTCTTGCATGGGAGCATGAATTTGACGGCGAAGCCGGCGCATACATTGGCGGAGACGCAGCTCCGAGTCCGAGTCTCAAAGGCTCCAGTTATATGCTTGAGCTTGGCTATCGCCTTCTGCCGAAGAGCAGCCGCATCAGCTATGACTTTCACATTCATGGCTGGCAGGGAAAGCGCAGGGGGCTAAGCGGCGGTGCATCTGTCCAATGGGCGTTCTGATTCAGGCAAAGGAGTGCGGCGCATCGTGAGAAAGCATGGGCTATCGTCGATATGCGAAAAGACTTCATTGACGGCGGCTGAAAGCCTTGCGTGATCTGTGCGCCATTTGCAGCATTGCCTTTCTTTTTGATATGTATTATTATGGTATGGTGTATAAGGAAACGCTGATTCATTATTCAGCGCTTCCTTAAAGCATGATATTCTGCGGAAAAGAGAGGTGCATTCCCATCATTACCGACGGATTCACTTATATCGCCGTTCTTGTGTTTTTCTCGTCGCTGTTTGTCATGATGGAAAAATCCAAGGAATGGGCAATCTTACGCATTATGCCGTCTGTCGTGCTCATCTATGTCGTATCTATGGTGTTTTGCACGCTTGGTGCATGGGATATGGCGGCGACGAAGCCGATTTATCGAGAGCTTTCGCCTGTACTGACGCATGGCATGATCTTTACGATGCTGCTGCGCTGCGATGTACGAAAAATTTTTCGCATCGGACCGCGTATGCTCTTGGCGTTCTTTTCGGCAAGCGTTACCATTATGGCAGGCATCGTCGTCGCTTTCCTGCTGCTGAAGGATCAGCTCGGCAGCAGCGCTTGGATGGCGCTGGGGGCGCTCTCGGGTTCATGGATCGGCGGCTATGATAATATCGCCGAAATACAGGCGACGCTCAATATTCCTGAGATTGATATGAGCGGCGCGTTTATTGTCGATTCCATCAACTATACGATTTGGGTTTTGTCTCTTTTGTGGCTCATCACGTTCGCTCCGCGTTTCAATCGCTGGAATAAGGCGGATACGACGAAGCTTGATGCCGTATCGCAGGATTTGCAGGAAGATGATGCAAAACGGCAGGAGAAAAGTTCCTTTCCCCATATTTTTCTGATTCTCGGCACCGCTTTTCTCGTCACTGCCATCGCTGCGAATATTGGACCGCTGCTCTATATCGTTTTTCCGTTTTTTACGAAATCCATTTGGACGATTCTCTTCATCGCGCTGTTTGGGATCATCGCCGCCTTTTCTCCGCTCGGCCGCATCTCCGGCTCTTCGGAAGTGGCGAATGTGATGCTCTACTTGCTCATTGCCCTCATCGCCTCGCGTACATCTCTTCTGCAATTTGGCGATGCGCCGCTTTGGGTTCTTGCAGGATTTATCATCCTTGGCACGCATTTGCTTCTCATGCTTCTGATCGCACGCATATTCAAACTCGATATGTTCACCTTGTGCATATCCTCTATTGCGAATATTGGCGGCGCGGCGTCGGCGCCGATCGTGGCGAGCATATATTCCGGTCCCTTGGTTCCCATCGGCATCGTCATGGCAATCATCGGTCACATCATTGCTACGCCTCTCGGTATATGGCTTGCCGGCTTTTTGAAAATGCTGCTTTGAAAGAGAAGGTGCATGGATGAAGTATCGCTATTATTTGTTTGATTTCGACTATACGCTTGCAAATTCAGAAAAAGGCATTACGGATTGCTTTCATGCGACGCTTCGCAAATTTGGCTGCGAGGATGTATCCGACGAAGTGATTCGCCGCACAATCGGACTTCCTATGGCTGAGGCGATTCGGCGCATCGCAGGTATCGAGGATGCAAAGGAATGTGAACGCTTCCTCGTGAGCTATCGTGAGGAAGCCGATAAAAAAATGACGCCGAACACGCATTTCTACCCACAGACATTGCCGCTCCTTGACAAGCTGCGCGACGATGGTGCAAAGATCGCCATTATTTCAACAAAGACGCGCCATCGCATCATGGAAAAATTTCTCGCCGATGACGCGGCGCATCTCATCGACTTTGTCATCGGCTGTGAGGATGTTGAGACATTCAAGCCGTCGCCCGAAGGCATCCTTGCCGCTTGCCGCCGCTTTGATGCGAAGAAGAGCGAAGTCCTCTACACGGGCGATAATACGGTTGATGCTGAAGCGGCGCGTGCCGCAGGCGTAGATTTCGCCGCCGTGCTCACGGGTACGACGGAACGGGCTGTTTTTGAGATGCTGCCGCATGTGAAGATCATGGAGAATCTTGGCGGACTGCTTGTGTAACCTTTCAGGACATATATGCAGCCGTCACGCTGTATATATGTCCTCACGCCTTTACAGAAGCCTAGGCAAGGAACGAATAACCGCCGCGCTTTCGCGCGGCGGTTATTCGTTCAGGCGTGATTCTTTTTCCATGCGAGTTTCATCCGACTATTCTGCGAACCTTACAGTCCCATCGGATTCTCCTCCTTTCTCGGTATAGGGAGACTCTTTTGCCGTCTCTGCCTGTATGCCGGACACTTCATCCGCCGGCGCCTTTTCATCCTTTTCTTGCTTCCATTATAAAAGAAATACTTTGATTTGTCAAGATTTTCTGATAGTTCTTGGAGAACAGGGAATTTTTCTGTATATTCCCTGCATGTCAGCCGCGTTTTTGCGCCAGTTGCTGCTGCTGCTTTGCCAGATTGAGAAGCGCCGCTTGCCGCTCGCGCCGCTCACGCTCGATGCGGGATGCGATGTCCTCCGCCTGCGGCTCGTCCTCGACCGTGTGCTTGGCGATGTCCAAGATATCCGCTTGCGCTTTCGTCCGGTCTCCTGCAATGCGTGCAGCGATGTCCTCCGGCGACTCCTCGGCAGGCGCGGCTTCTCCTGCCGCCGCACGAGCCGCCGCTTCTTCTGCGCGAGCGCGGTCTTCTTCTTCCGCACGCCGCGCCGCCTCTTCTGCCTCTGCCTTTCTGCGTGCTTTCGCTTCCGCCTTCTTCAAGCGCCGCTGTTCCTGCTCCGACAGATGCTTTTGCCACTCCATCGGATCGACCTCGATCAGACGCGGCTCGGCGATGAACGCTTCATATTCAATGGAATGATTGCCCAGGTAGACCTTTCTGCCTGTTGTCACGTGCTCCTTTTCCATAGCATATATCTCTCCCGTCCCTTGGAATCCGTTTCTCCTATGCGATGAATTTCAGCCGTTCCATCGGCGCAGGATGGTCTGCGCCGAAAACTCTTCTGGTATAATTCCCCACAGAGTATGCAAAATCCTTCTTTTTTCTATAGGCGGTGTTAAGATTTTCTGCTAGAATATAAATAAATATATAGGAAGCGGACAAGAAGAAATCTCGCGTTCGTTCTTCAATAGGCGGTGCAATATGATTATCATTGACAAGGCGGCGCTTCATATCCTTGATGCGGCAGGTTCATCGCTTCTTTCGGCGGCGGAGCTGCCGCTTTCCGATGAGACTTCGGCGTATCTTGCCGCGCATATCGAGCGCAGTCGCAAAAGCCCCGATAAGAAAGAGGGGACGTTTTACGAGGACAGCGAGTGTAAGAGGGAGATGGAGATTTATCTCGCGGGGGAGAAGGACTTCCTCTCATTTTCGCGCGTGCTGGCAGAATCTTTCCTGCGCGCTTTTTCTCATGCGGAGGGAGCGGCGAGTCTGCTGCTCTTTGTGCTTGAAGCGCACGAAGATGAGCGGCGTGAGCTTGTCGTATTTCTTTGCCGCAGTCATGCAGGCTTTTCGCCCGCCGTCGTCGATACGGAGGGCGGGCTTTCGGCGGAGCTTAGTGCTTGCGGCTCCCTTTTGCCGAGCGCTTCGGCGAGCATGGACGAGTTCGCTTTCATCGACCTATCGACGCTCGCCGTTCATGTGCGTGCCAGACGCTATACGATTGACGGCAACGCTATCTTCGTCCTGCCCGAGCTTGTCTTAGAGTGCGGGCAAGCGCCGTCGGCGCGCGAGGCGCTGAAAAAGGCGAGCGATACGGCGAAGAAAATCGCGGAAGCCTACGGCGGCGACGCCATAGAGACGGCAGCTGCCGTCAAGTCTTTCGTCGCCGGCGAGCTTGCCGAAAAGGATGCGGTGAACCCCCTGGAAGTCGGCCGTGCGGTGTTCAAGGAAAGCCCCGCCATGCAGGCGGATTACGAACAGGCGATCCAAGAAGCCGGTTTCGCTGCGCCCGTGGAAATGGATAAGGAATCTGTCCTAAAGAAGATGAAGATCCATAAGCTCAAGACAGATACGGGCATCGAGCTGACGATCCCGACGGATTATTTCGACAATACGGATTTCATCGAGTTCCGTCAGAGCGAGGACGGCACGATCTCTATCACGCTCAAGCAGATACAGAACATCGTCAATCGCGGGTAAAGGCGTCGGTTTTTGCTAAGGGGGAATGATGCAAAATGCGCGTGATGGCGGATACTCATATATTGATTTCGGCAATATGGGGGAGCGGTACGCTGTTTCGAGGCGGTGTCCTGTTCGAACTGCGGCATGGTATGTATGCAGGACATGGATGCTCTATGACGCATTTTTGGTATGGCGCGGCTGAAGATGATGACAGCGGCAGAGTTTGTAATGGGTGAAATGTCATGAAGAATAAAAAAATCCAAGGCGAGATGCAAAACCTCAAACCGCATATCACGCGCCACCTTGAGAGTCTCTATGATCTCAGCGTGCCGGTCGGGCAGCTTTCGACGAGGGAACTGAATGAGCAGCTTTGCGCTGTCACGGAGGAGATCGGGCGCGAGGTCGCCGTCTATATCGACCGCAAGGGGCGCGTCATCGAGGTTTCCGTCGGCAATACATGGACGGTTGATCTGCCTGCTGTTGACGCACGCTCGGAGGTGCGCCTTTCCGGCGTGCGCTGCATCCATACGCATCCGAGCGGTGATACGGAGCTGAGTGATCCCGACATCTCGTCGCTTCGCCGCCTGCGCTTCGACGCGATGGCGGCGATCGGGCGTCTTGCCGGTGAGATCGTCGGCTGCATGGGCTTTTTTACGGGCGAGAAAGACGACGACGGCACGCCGCGAGTGCAGCTTTTTGGTCCCGTTCGTGCGGATCTTTTGAACCGCGTCCGATTGACGCCGCTCATACAGAGCATCAACAAGCGGCTGGCGAAGGAACGTACGCAGGCGACCGCCGACGAGGAGGAGCGCGCCGTGCTTGCAGGGCTTGATGCAGCCGCCGTCGGCGCGGCGTGGACGACGGAGGATTCGCTTGCCGAGCTTTCGGAGCTTGCGCGCACGGCGGGCGCGGTCGTCGTCGGCAGCTTCATCCAGAAGAAGGCGCGTCCCGATCCGGCGCTTTTTCTGGGGCGCGGCAAGATCGAGGAGATGGCGATGTTTATGCAGAACGAGCGTGCGACGCTCGTCATTTTCGACGATGAGCTTACGCCGTCGCAGCAGAGGAATCTTGAGATGGCGCTCGGCGTGAAGATTCTCGACCGCACGGCGCTGATCCTCGATATTTTCGCGCAGCGCGCCCGCACCGCGGCGGGCAAACTGCAGGTCGAGCTGGCGCAGATGAAGTACAGCTTGCCGCGCATTTTGGGGCAGGGGCTTGTGCTCTCGCGGCTCGGCGGCGGTATTGGCACGCGCGGTCCCGGCGAAACGAAGCTCGAAGTCGATCGCCGTCGCATCCGCCGCCGCATCCACGATATCGAAGGCGAGATCGAGCGCCTTGCAAAAGAGCGCAGTCTGCATCGCGGGCGCCGCCGTGCTGCACGCATTCCGGTCGCCGCTCTCGTCGGCTATACGAACGCCGGCAAATCGACGCTCTTGAATGCGCTGACGGGCGCCGATGTTTTCGCTGAGGATAAGCTCTTTGCCACCCTCGACCCGACGACGCGGGCGCTTAGACTTGCGGACGACCGCGAGATCCTCCTGACGGATACCGTCGGTTTCATCCAGAAGCTGCCGCATACGCTCGTGCAGGCGTTCCACGCAACCCTTGAAGAAGTCGTCGAAGCCGACTTGCTGCTGCACGTCGTCGATGTCTCGAATGAAGCCGCTGCTTTTCAAATCGAAGCCGTCACCGAAGTTCTAAAAGAGCTTGGCGCCGCCGAAAAGCCCATGCTCTATGTGCTGAACAAGATGGATCGATTGACCGATGTGGGCGATGCGGGTGCAGGCGAAGCGGCAGGCGGCTTTTCTGATGCAGGCGACGCCTTGCCCGCCGTCCGTCGGCTTCTGCGCGGTCGTGAGGGCTGTGCGATCGCTGCCAAGACGGGTGCGGGGCTTGCCGTGCTCTTAGAAAAGATCACCGACTTTTTCCGTGTCGGTGAAGTCGAGATGAAGCTTCATATTCCGTTCACGGAAACCGCTGTCGTCACAAAGCTGCATGAAGCAGGAACCGTCCTCGAGACGGGCTACGATGAGCATGGCACGCAGATTACCGTGCGTCTCTCGGAAGAAGCCGCTGCTCGCTTTCGCCGCTATCAGCGGCATTGCTCCCTTGACAAAGCCCCCGTGTAAATCTATACTAATAATTATCACGAATTATTACAGCATAACTATAAGCTATTATAAAGGGGGAGTTTCTATGGGAGAATTCGGTGGCCTTGGGCTATTTCTCCTCGTGGCGATTGCGTTTCCGTTCATGGTTCTCGCGCCGGCGCGTCTTTTGCAGCCGCGTCAGCCGACGCCGGAGAAGCAGAAGCCGTATGAGTGCGGCGTCGATACGGTCGGGTCGAGCGATGTGCAGTATCATGTCGGCTACTTCCGCTATGCGCTCGCGTTTCTCCTCTTCGATGTCGAAACGGTGTTTCTCTTTCCTTGGGCGGTTTCTTTCAACCGACTCGGACTTTTCGCATTTTTGGAAATGTTTGTCTTTCTTGGAATATTGGCACTCGGTCTTTGGTATGCATGGAAGAAGGGGGATCTCGCATGGAAGTAGTGGAGCTGGTCCCTGCCGCACTTAGGGAAAATGTGATTGTGACTTCGGTCGATGCGGTGTTCAAGTGGGCGCGTTCGCGCTCGATCTGGCCGCTCGCTTCGGGGCTTGCGTGCTGTTCCATCGAGATGATGGCGACGGCGGCTTCGCGCTTTGACATCGCGCGTTTCGGCTATGAGGTCTTTCGTGCGGGGCCGCGCCAGTCGGATCTTTTGATCGTCGCGGGCACGCTGACGTGGAAGATGACGCCGCCCCTCATTCGTCTGTATGAGGAGATGCCCGAGCCGAAGTATGTCATCGCGATGGGCAACTGCAACATCCACGGCGGGCCGTTCACGGATTCTTATGCGACGGTTCCGTGTCTTGACGAGGTGCTGCCCGTGGATCTTTACCTGCCGGGCTGCCCGCCGCGTCCCGAGGCTCTGATCGACGCGATGATCAAGCTGCGCGACAAGATTCGGCATCCGGAGCGTGCGAAGCGGACGGGGGTGCGGTAAGATGCGGACAACGATGTATTTTTCCAAGGAACGGCTCAAGACGCTCGTTGAGATTTTCCCCAAGGCGACGTTCGATCAAGAAGCTGAAGAGCCGGTGCTCTTTGTCCATGCCGCCGATCTTCTCGCCGTACTGCGTGCGCTCAAGGAAAAGGAGGGCTTCGACCGTCTTGGCAATCTCACAGCGGTCGATTGGAAGGATCATATCGACATGGTCTACCACCTCTATAATATGGAAGAGAACGTGAAGCTCGAAGTCAACGTCGCATTGGAGAGCGCCGCGCCCGTCATCGAGTCGGCGACGGCGGTCTATCCGGGGGCGGAGTTTGAGGAGCGCGAGGTCTACGACCTGATGGGCGTTGATTTCCGAGGTCATCCCGATCTTCGGCGCATCTTGATGCCGGACAACTATCCGGCGCATCCCTTGCGTAAGGATTTTATCGCGCCCGTGCCGAAAATGGAGGGAGGTAAGCTCGTATGGCTGGAAAAAGCACCTACATCCTGAACATGGGGCCGCAGCACCCGAGTACGCATGGCGTGCTGCAAGTCGAGCTGGAGCTTTCGGGCGAGCGCATCGAGCGTGCGACGCCGATTCTCGGCTATCTCCATCGCGGCATCGAAAAGCTCATGGAGTCGCGCACGTATGCCCAATGCCTGCCCTATACGGATAAGCTCGATTATGTGTCTTCGATGAACAACAACCTCGCATGGTGTACGGCGGTGGAGAAGCTCGCCGGCATCCGCGTGCCGCTTCGTGCCGAGTATCTGCGCGTCATCGCGGCAGAGCTGAACCGCATCGCGAGCCACCTCATCTTTCTCGGCACGCTGCTCAATGATCTCGGCGCAGCGACGGCATTCATTTACGCATTTCGCGACCGCGAGAAGGTGCTCGATCTCTTTGATCTGATCTGCGGCGCACGCATGTCAACGAGCTATATTCGCTTGGGCGGCGTCGCCTATGATGCGACGCCGGAGTTCATAGAAAAGACGCAGGCGTTTCTCGACTATGTGCCTGAAATGCTCGACGAGTACGACCGTCTGATCACGGGCAACGAGATTTTCTACGCGCGCATGAAGGGCGTTTCGCCCATGACGGCGGAGGAAGCGAAGGCGCTGTCGCTCTCGGGCGCGAACTTGCGTGCGACGGGCGTCGCCTATGACATTCGCCGCGTCGAGCCGTACAGCGTCTATGACCGCCTCGACTTCGAGGTGCCTGTCGGTACGCAGGGTGACGACTGGGATCGTTACGAGGTGCGCTTGAAGGAGATCGGCGAGAGCGCGAAGATCATCCGGCAGGCGTTGCGGGAGATGCCCGAAGGCTCGTGCCGCAAGGTCGTTTCCCCGAATCTTCGCCCGCCGAAAGGCTCGGTCTATCACCGTGTCGAGAACACGCGCGGCGAGCTGGGCTTCTACATCGTGAGCGACGGCACGGCGAAGCCTTACCGCGTGCATATTCGGCGGCCGTCCTTCGTGAATTTGCAGGCGCTCGATCCCTTGTGCCGCGGCGCACTGATCGCCGATTCGGTTGTCGTTTATTCGACGCTCGACCCGCTGATGGGCGAGGTCGATTGCTGAGGGGGTGAAACGATGGAAACGGGCATCGTTTATGCATATATCAACGAGCTGCGCCTGTTTTTGACGGGTGCGCTCGGCGACGCTTTTCTCGCCGAGGTCGTCATGACGTTTCTCGGCATCGCCGTCCTCTTGATGGTCGTCATGAATGCGGCGCTCGTCTTTACCTTCGGTGAGCGCAAGGTCTGCGCGTTTATCCAAGTGCGCTTGGGGCCGAACCGCGTGGGACCGGGCGGGCTTTTGCAGCCCGTGTCGGATGCGTTGAAGCTCATGGGCAAAGAGGACATCATGCCGGACGGCGCCGATCGTATTCTTTGGAGCCTTTCGCCGGTGTTCGTCTTTGTGCCGGCGGCGCTTCTGTATGCGTTTTATCCGTTTGATGCGGGCGTCGTTTTCGCCGACGTGAACATCGGGCTGTTCCTCTTGCTCGCAATCTCGGCGCAGGCGGTGCTGCCGTTCTTCATGGGCGGCTTCGCGTCGAACAGCAAGTACGGGCTGATCGGCTCGATGCGTGCCGTCGCGCAGCTTCTGTCGTATGAGCTGCCGCTCGGCTTCGCCGTCATGGGCGTCGTCATGCTCACAGGCTCTTTGGATATGAGCCGCATCGTCGAGGCGCAGGCGGATTGCTGGTACATCTTCAAGCAGCCGCTCGCGTTTCTCATCGTCTTCATCTGCATGATCGCCGAGAGCAATCGTCCGCCGTTCAACCTCTTGGAGGGTGAGTCGGAGATCATCGCCGGCCCTTTCACGGAGTACAGCGGTATGCGCTGGGCGCTGTTTTTCCTCGCGGAGTTCGCGAACCTCCTTTCCATCGCCATTCTCGTGACGACGCTCTTTTTGGGCGGCTGGCAGGGGCCGGCGTTTTTGCCGGGCATCTTCTGGTTCTTCCTCAAGGCGCTCATCATGATCGTCGTGTTCCAATGGGTCGGCTGGACGTTTCCGCGCTTTCGCATCGACCATCAGATCGCTTTCGGCTGGAAGCTTCTTCTGCCTGCGGCGATGCTCAATGTCCTTTTGACGGGCGTCGGCATGATGCTCTGGCAGATGTTTTAAGCGGCGCTTCGGCGAAAGGAGTGAGGAACTTTGTGGGGCAAAGGATTGGCTAAAGGCCTCGGCGTGACGTGGGGTCATCTCTGGGGCAAGAAGGAAACCGTTTCTTATCCCGAGGAAAAGATTCCGATGACCGAGCGTTTTCGCGGCGGGCATCTGGTATTGGAAACGAAGAAGTGCATCTCGTGCCGCCTCTGTGCGATGAGCTGTCCGAATGCGGCGCTCGATCTCTCCGTCGTGACGGACGAGGCGAAGAAGCGTCACATGGCGGCGTATTGGCACGACATCGGACGCTGCATCTACTGCGGGATATGCGTCGAGGTCTGCCCGCCGAAGGCGATTCACTGGGACAGGGATTTTGCCATCGCATCGTATTTCAAGGAAGATATGAAGTATGATGCGGTGGAAGAAGAAAAAAAGAGGGGGGGCGAGCCGCATGAGTGATTTTTTGGGAGAGGTCGTCTTTTACCTCCTCGCAGCCGTTACGGTCGCGGGGGCGCTCGGCGTCGTGCTCGCGAAGAAGCTCGTACATGCGGCGCTTCTCATGACGGTCACGTTCATCGGCGTCGCGTGCCTCTACTTCAAGCTCGGCGCGGACTTCCTCGGCGCGGCGCAGCTTATGATCTACGCGGGCGGCGTCGCCGTGCTCATCGTCTTGGGCGTCATGCTCACGCGCCATGCGCCGGGTGAGGAAACGAGTCCCGACAACGCGCGATGGTTCGCCGCGCCCGTCGCCGCCGCTCTCTTCTTCGCCGTCGTCTTTTCCGCCGTCTATGTGACGCCTTTCGCGGAGGTCATGGATGCGCCTGTCGGCAATTCGATAGAAAAACTCGCCGATCTCATGCTCGGCGAGTATGTGATGACCTTCGAGCTGGCGGCGACGCTCCTTTTGGCGGCTCTCGTCGGCGCGATTGTTTTGGCAAAGGAGGAAGGACAATGAGCGTAGGTCTTCTTCATTATCTCATACTGGCGGCAATCCTCTTTTCCATCGGTCTTTTCGGACTCATCCAAAAGAGAAATCTCATCGTCGTGCTCATGAGCATTGAGCTGATGCTGAATGCGGCGAATCTGAATCTCGTCGCGTTCAACCGCTTTTTGCCGGTCGATGCGCTCGAAGGGCAGCTCTTGGCCATCTTTTCGATGATGGTCGGTGCGGCGGAGATCGCCGTGGGGCTTGCGCTCGCGTTCCGCATTTACCATGACAGCCATACGATTTCGCTCGATGCGCTGCAGCGCATGAAAGGCTAGGGGGTGGCACGATGTTTTCCTCATTCGCCTTGCATCATGCGTGGCTCATACCGCTTTTGCCGGGCATCGCTTTCGTCCTCGCAGGCTTTTTGCGTGCGCTGGGGCGCCTTGCGGCGGCGATCGCGGTCACGGCAATCGCTGCGAGTTTCGTGCTTTCGGGCGGTGTGATCGCGGCGGTTCTCTCCACGCCGATCACGGTGGAAGCGCCCTATGTCACGAAAGTCGTTTGGGCGACGGTCGGCAGTCTTGTCTTGGAAATGGGCGTGCTCGTCGATCCCATCACGGCGATGATGCTCTTTGTCGTCACGACGGTCGCGCTTTGTGTTGCGATTTATTCTGTCGGCTACATGAAGGACGATCCCGGCATGGGGCGCTTCTTCGCGTTCATCTCGCTTTTCGTCGCGTCGATGCTGGGTCTTGTGCTTGCATCGAACTTCCTGCAGCTCTACGTCTTTTGGGAGGGCGTCGGGCTTTGCTCGTACCTTTTGATCGGCTTCTACTATCAGCGCGTATCGGCGCGAGAAGCCGCGAAGAAGGCGTTCATCACGACGCGCGTCGGCGACTTCGGTCTGCTCCTCGGCATCCTTCTCTTGCAGATTCACTTCGGCACGCTCGACTTCTTGAATCTTCGTATGCTCGTGCCGCTTGAGGTCTTGACGCTCGGCACGGTATTTTTGACCGTCGCGGGATTCCTCATCTTCATCGGGCCGATTGGAAAATCGGGTCAATTCCCGCTGCATGTCTGGCTGCCCGATGCGATGGAAGGCCCGACGCCTGTTTCCGCGCTCATTCATGCGGCGACGATGGTCGTCGCGGGCGTCTACCTCGTCGCGCGCGCCTATTTCATCTTCGCATCGTCGCCGATGCTCTTGAGTATCATCGCGTGGGTTGGCGGCGCGACGGCGATTTTCGCCGCGAGTATCGCCTTGACGCAGCGCGAGATCAAGCGCATCCTCGCCTATTCGACGGTCAGTCAGCTCGGCTATATGATACTCGCGCTCGGGGTCGGCTCTCTGACGGCTTCGATGTTCCATCTCATGACGCATGCATTTTTCAAGGCGCTCCTGTTCCTCTCGGCGGGCGCTGTCATGCACGCGCTCGCGGACGAGGCGGACATCTTCCGCATGGGCGGTCTTCGGAAGAAGATGCCGTGGACGTTCGCGGCGATGACGATCGGCGTGCTTGCCATCGCAGGGCTGCCGCCCTTCGCGGGATTCTTCTCGAAAGATGAGATTCTTTTCGCGGCGGCAGAAGTTTCAACGCCGCTCTACGTTCTGGCTACGATCACCGCCTTTATGACGGCGCTCTACATGGCGCGTCTGCTCTTCGTCGCGTTCTTGGGCGACTGCCGCACGGGCGCGGCGTACCATGCGCACGAAGCCGGCTGGTGGATGCGTCTGCCGCTCATTATCCTCGCGGCGCTCGCCGTGACGAGCGGCTTCCTCGGGTATGCGTGGGGCTTCGGCTCGTGGGTCTACTACGGACACGCGCACGCGGGGGCGATCGATCCGATGGTGGCGGGGGTATCGACCGCTTTGACGCTTCTCGCGCTCCTCATCGCCTATCTCGTCTATGTGAAGCAGGTCGTTTCTGCCGATCGGATTGCGGAAAGGCTCGGCATTTTCTACAAGCTGAGTTATCACAAATATTACATCGACGAGATGTATGCGGGATTCCGCAGGCTCTTTGTGGACGGCTGCGGCAAGGTCTTCTATTGGATCGATCTCTATATCGTGGACGGTCTTGTGAATATGCTCGCGCTTTTTGTGCGCTTCTTGAGCGGCGTCTTGTCGTTCTTTGAAACGGGGCAGACGCAGTTTTATGCGACGGTCGTCCTCGTCGGCGCGGCGCTGCTCGCGCTCTTGGGCGTTTACTGTGCAGGCGGCGTCCTTTTCGTGGGAGGTGGCTTCTGATGGACTTTCCCGTGTTGTCGGTCATCCTGCTCACGCCTTTGGCGGCGGCGTTTCTCCTGTGCTTTTTGAGCCGTGAGTCGCGCTCTGCCATTCGCATCGTGGCGGCTGCCGCCATGACGTTTTCCTTCGTTCTTTCCGTTTGGGCGTACTTCGGCTATGACCTCGCGGCGGGCGGTATGCAGTATACGGAGCGCGTGCCGTGGATCACCGATCTCGGCGTTTCCTACGCGCTCGGCGTTGACGGCATCTCGCTTCCGCTGCTCTTCTTGACGGAGCTGATCGGCATTTCGGCGGTCTTTTCCTCATGGCATGTCAAGGAGCGCTCCAAGGAGTTTTTCATCCTGCTTCTCGTGCTGATCACGGGCGTCACGGGGACGTTCGTCGCGAACGATCTCTTTATTTTCCTCTTGTGTTACGAGGTCGTTGTCATCCCGATCTATATTCTCGTCATTCTCTTCGGCTCGACGAAGCGCGTGACGAAGGAATACGCGGGTATGAAACTGACGATCTACCTGTTGCTCGGCTCGGCGTTCCTGCTCGTCGGCGTCGTCTGGCTCTACCTCACGGCGTTCCCTGCGGGCAGCCGCACGTTCGACATGCAGATGCTTGCGCTTGCGGCGCAGGCGGGACACTTCAGCCCGGGCTTCCAGATCGGCGCGTTCCTCCTGCTCCTCATCGGCTTCGGCTCGCTGCTCTCCATGTTCCCGTTCCACAGCTGGTCGCCCGACGGCTATGCGGGCGCACCGACGGCGGTATCGATGATCCATGCGGGCGTCTTGAAGAAAATCGGCGGCTACGGTCTCATCCGCATCGGGCTGCTCGTGCTGCCTCTGGGCGCGAAATTCTGGGCGCCTTTGATCGCTTTCCTCGCGATGTGCAACGTGCTCTATGCCGCTTACATCGCGCTCGTGCAGAAGGACTTGAAGTACGTCGTCGGCTACTCGTCGGTGTCGCACATGGGCTATGTGCTCTTGGGCTTCGCGGCGCTGAACGTCGTCAGCGTTTCGGGCGCGGTCGCCAATATGGTGGCGCACGGCGTGATGAGCGCACTTTTCTTCGCGATGATCGGCTTCATTTATGAAAAGACGCATCTTCGCACGGTGGACGATCTCAAGGGGCTTGCCTATCAGATGCCGCGTCTTGCGACGGGCTTCATGCTTGCGGGCATGGCGTCCCTGGGGCTGCCGGGGCTCATCGGCTTCGTGCCGGAGTTCACGATCTTCGTCGGCGTTTTCGCGGAGTTCCCGCTTCTCGCGGTGTTCGCCATCGCGGGCATCATCTTCACGGCGCTCTATGTGCTGCGGCTTCTCGCCAAGGTGCTGTTCGGCCCGGCGGACAAGAAGTTTGACGCGTACCGCGATATGCACGGCGCGGAGCTTATGCCGCTCGTGCTCTTGGGCGCGGCGCTCGTGGGCTTCGGCGTGTTCCCGCATCTCCTTCTGGGGCTGATTTCGACGGGGACGGAGCCGCTGCAGCCGATGCTTGACCAGTTGAGCCAAATCGGCTTCTTTTTAGGGGGGGACTGAGCATGGATTTTTCAGCAATCGGCATCGAGCTTGGTCTTCTCGCACTCGCCCTGCTCTTTCTGGCGATGGGCGTGCTGCTGCCGAAGAAGGAGCCGCGCACGAGCCTTGCGGCGATCTCGGTCGTCGCGCTTCTCGCGCTCTTCGGCTACGGCTTTTCCTTCTATCGCGGCGGCGAGGCTTCTTCGTTCTATGCGGGGCTTTACCTCGTGGACAATTATGCCGTGTTTTTCAAGCAGATCTTTCTTGTGAGTTCGGCGCTCGTCGTGCTGTTTTCGAGCGACTATGTCGAAAGGCTTCTGCGCTCTCGCGCCGAGTTCTATGCGATCCTTGTCTTTTCGGTGCTCGGCATGTGCGTCATGGCTTCGGCGAACGACTTCCTCACGATGTATGTCGGGCTGGAGCTGATGACGATTTCCTTCTATATCTTCGTCGGGCTTCGCCAGCGCGACGCACTGTCGAGTGAAGCGGCGATCAAGTACCTCGTCTTGGGCGCGGCGGCGTCCGCGATCCTCTTTTTCGGCGTGAGCCTCCTCTATGGCGCGGCGGGCAGTCTGCGCTTTGCGGCAGTTGCCGACAGCCTGCGGCTCTTCACACCGCTCGGCATCGTCGGCATGGCGCTCGTCTTTGCCGGACTCTTTTTCAAGCTGTCGATGATCCCGTTCCACATGTGGGCGCCCGATGTCTATGAGGGTGCGCCCGCGCCTGTCGCGGCGCTCCTCGCTATGGGGTCGAAGGCGGCGGCGTTCGCCGTACTCCTGCGGCTCGTCCTGACGGTGTTCCCGCCGCTGGGCGGCACATGGCTCTCGCTTCTCGCAGGGCTGGCCGCGCTCTCGATGGTCGGCGGCAACGTCATGGCGATCGTGCAGGACGATGTGAAACGGATGCTTGCCTACTCGTCGATCGCGCAGGTTGGCTATATGCTCGTCGGCGTCGTCGCGGCGGATGCGGCGGGCATGAAAGCGCTGCTTTTTTACCTCGCACTCTATGCGTTTGCAAACATCGGCGCGTTCGCCGTGCTGACCGCCGTCGAGGCGCAGCGCGGCAAGCCCGACATGGCGAATGTCGCGGGACTTGCGAAAACCGCGCCCGTCCTCGCCGCCGTCTTGACGATCTCGCTCCTCTCGATGGCGGGCATTCCACCGACGGCAGGTTTCGCGGGCAAGCTCTACCTCTTCACGGCGGTCGTCGATCAAGGCGGATTCTGGCTCGCCTTCGTCGGCTTCATCATGTCGATGATCTCCGTCTACTACTATCTGCTCGTCGTCAAGGCGATGTACCTCGGCGAAGGACCGAAAACTCCCGTGGAGATCTCCGGCGCACTTCGCGCCTGCGTCCTCGTGAGCGTCGCCCTGACGCTCGCCCTCGGCGTCTATCCGGAACCCTTGGCAAACCTCACGAATTTCGTGGCAGCGACATTCTTTTGACGGATGAGGAAAAAACAGCCCTGCGGCGTGTGCCGCAGGGCTGTTTTGCTTGTCGTGGGAAAGAGGTTGAGAAAACGGGGATAAGGCGGGGGCGCAGAGGGCGGGCAGTCTTACAGCAGATGATGCGCCTTTGCCAGCTGCTCAATCTTGTTGATTGACCATTGGGATATATCAGCGATGCTTGTGAGGTCATAGCCTTTTCTGAGCATGGAAAGGATCATGCCCGATTCGCCCTGCGCGATGCCTTGCTCACGTCCCTGCGCGATGCCTTGCTCAATGCCCTGTACGATGCCTTGTTCGAAGATGCCTTCGCTCAAATTGCACATGGTGTTCATCTCCTTTTCCATATCGCTCGAAATATCCAGGTCGAATTCGGATTCGAGAATTTTCTTCTTTTCTGCCGCAGATTTTGCTGTGTCGCGGAATAAGAGGTTCAGAAAACGGATGAGATCATTGCTGGAATTGTCTGCGCCAAGGTAGATCATGATGATGCTCAGCAAGTCGTAATGGCTTTTTTCTGCTTTTGTGATATGCAGAAGATGCCGCTCCTGCATATCATAGACGTTGATGGCGCTTTTCTCGTCGGGAGCATCCATGCAGATCCAGATGGAATATACCTTTTTGATATCGTCATAGTTCGATTTGGCAAACTCCGTTTCCTTTTGGGAAGAAATCAAGCGGCAGGCATAGTATATGGCTCGCCGCAGCAATGCGTAGCCGAGGCGGCTGTGCGACTGCGTTTTTTGCGCCTCGATGTTGACGATCAAAGTGATCCTTTCGCCTGACTGAGGCACTATCGCGTGGAACAGGATGTCGAAGCGAATCCATCCTTCGGTGGGGCTGGCGCTCTCCGTATTGTCGCCGCGAAGCTCTTTTGGCATCTGCCTGGCAGCATTCGTCTTGTCCATGTCGATGGGGATGGCGCCGATCTCTGGCTCGCCTTCGATGCATTGGTTGGCGATGGTCGTCAGATCGATATGATGAAATTCGGGAACGACGCCTTTGAGGATTCGCGCCACGACGTCCTTTTGTGCGAGCAGACGCTTGGCGTGCTGGTCGTAGGCGGGATTCGCATAGCCGAGCAACAAATCCTCAAGCGTGAAGCTTGGCGATGACGTCATGCAAGACCACTCCTTTATCTCTATCATAGCATGATTCAGATGGATTTGCCAGATTTTCAGGATTTCTGCGGCTGACAGAATGCGGAAGGAACTGCTGCGACGGTGCGGCAGCTCTTTCTTTGTTTCCCCATGCGTTTTGCGTATGTTTCAGATCAACCTTTGTGCGCATCGCCGCAAAAGCGGTAGCCGATGCCCCAAACGGTTTCGATGTAGATGGGCTCGGCGGGGTTCGGCTCGATTTTTTCGCGGATGCGGTTGATGTGAACCATGACGGTCGCCGTGTCGCCGAGGGCATCCATGCCCCAGATGCGGTCGAAGAGCTTGTCTTTGCTGAAAGCGATGCCGGGATGCTCGGCGAAGAAGAGCAGCAGATCGAACTCGCGGCGCGTGAGACTGACTTCTTTGCCGTCCGTGAAGACGCGCCGCGCTTTGGGACGGATTTCCAGTCCGCCCGTAAAGATGCTGTCCGACTGCTGCACCGTCTTTTGTGTGAGCCGCTCGTAGCGTGCGATATGCGCCTTGACACGAGCCGTGAGTTCATTGGGGCTGAAGGGCTTGACGATGTAGTCGTCGGCGCCGAGGCCAAGCCCTCGGATTTTGTCGATTTCTTCCTGTCGCGCCGATACCATGAGGATCGGCGTATCTTTTTCCCGACGGATGGCGCGGCAGACGGCGAAGCCGTCCGCGCTTGGCAGCATGAGGTCGAGCAGGATGAGGTCGAAGTCTTCGGCGAGCGCCTTTTCCTCGCCTTTTTTGCCGTCGGAGATGATTTCCACGGAAAAGTCGTTGGCTTCGAGGTAGTCGCGCTCAAGCTCTGCAATCGCTTTGTCGTCCTCGATGATCAGGATGCGTTTCATGCGTCGCCCCTTCTTTCTTCAGTCGTTTCTTCTTGTCGCGGCAGGGAAATCTTGAGGATGAGCCCGCCTGCAGGATTTGCTTCGGCGCGGATCGTGCCGTGGCAGGCAGAGACGATTTCGCGTGCGATGGCGAGCCCCAAGCCGCTGCCCTTGCTCGTGTCGGTGCGTGCGCGGTCGGTGCGGTAGAAGGTGTCGAAGAGCTTGCCCAAGGCTTCTTCCGGCACGCCCTGTCCGTTGTCGGTGAAGCTCAGGCGGACGGTTTCTCCCGCTTCTTCGGCATGGATGTGCAGCGCGGCGGGCACGTCTTCGCGGCGGTACTTGATGCTGTTTTCGAGGAAGTTTTCAAGGACGCGCGGGAACTGCGTGCGGTCGATGGCGGCGCGGCACGGCTTGCCGTCGGATGAGAAGGAAAGCGCGAGACCGCGTGCGGCAAAGAGTTCGCTTCGGTCTCTGACGAAGTCGGCGAGGTAGTCGGCTAGGGCGACGCTTTCCAGATGGAAGGGAATCTTCTTGAGATCGAGTTTGGAAAATAGAAAAAGGTTTTCGACCATAGTTTCCATCAGACAGGCGCTTTCGTGAATCTGCTCGATATAGCGGCATTCCTTCTCAGGGCTCTTGGCGATGCCGTCGAGAATGCCGCTCGCGTATCCCTTGATGGCGGTCAAGGGCGTCGCGAGATCGTGCGAGATGCCTGCGATGAGTTCCTTGCGGTTTTCATCGTACTTTTCGCGCCGAGCTTTTTCCTCTTTGAGCGTGCGTCGCATGAAGTCGAAGGAGCGGCCGACCGCGCCGATCTCGTCCGCCGAATCGATGGCGCAGGAGACGTCGAGATTGCCGCGGCGGATTTCATCGGCGGCGGTTTTGAGCTTTTCCAAGGGTGAGATGATCTGCTCGGAAAGCAGGCGTGCGAGGTAGCGGCCGAGCGCCGTGATGACGATCGCCATGCCCGCGAGGAAGATGTAAGCGAGGATTTCCCATACATCGTGCAGCGGATGTTCTTCCTTCGGCGCGCGTGCGTGGAAGGGGATGAGACCGCGTGCGATGACGGTGGTGCGTGTTTTCTCTGCGCGATAGAGGAGCGTGAGACCGTCCTCGTCCCAGCGCAGGAAGGAGTGGGAGCCGTCGGCGAGCGTTTGGACGCTCGCGAGGAGTTCCTGCGGGTCGGCGCCGGGGGATGCGTAGACGATGTCGCCGTTCTTCGCGATGAGGCTGTCGACGCCCCATCGCTCAAGTGCGCGGCAGTCTGCTTCCATGTCGCTGACCTTCTTGCCGCGATCAGCCTTCGCCTTGAGGGAGCTGACGGCGAGCTGTATGGACAGCGCCTCGCGCTTGTCCTGCCACAAGAGAGCAAGCTCCGCTTCTCGAATCGTGCCTGTCGTTTTGAGCCCTGCGAAGAGCAGACCGCCGAGTACGAGCAGGAAGCCGACGGGAAGCGCGATCATTAGGAAGTTGGTTAGGAGAATGCGCTTTTTGAGGGAAATGTCTCGGAGTTTGAGCATGAAAGCCTCCTTAGCTGCCGCAAGGACGATGTTTGTCTCCCATTATACAGGAAATATCCGCTTTTGTGTCAGTTCTTGCAAATGTTTCCCCTTTGTTTCGTTTTTGTTTAGCTTTCGTTTGTCGGGGATTTAAGAGCACGCCGTATACTTGAATCATGCAAGGGGCGAGCACATGAGCCGCCCTGCAGAGGCATTTATGACATGACGTTCTATTCAAAAGGAGGCTTTCCAAATGGAAAACAAGATCATGGAAACGGCAAAGGGTATCTTCTCGGCGAAGAATTTGAAGCGTGCAGGCGTCGTCGCCGTCCTCGGCGCGGTGCTTGCGGGCGGCGGCGCTTATTGGCATCACGGGCAGGAAGCCGCCGCCAAAGCGCGTGTCAGCGAAGCGCGCACGCAGATGGTTCGGACGCAGGCGGAGAAGGAAGGTCTTACGCTCTTGTCGGAGAATGAGGTGCGTACGCTCGTCGCCGATGCGATCGGCGTGGATGAGACGGCGATCACCTACCGCAAGGTGGAGCTTGCGGAGAACCGCGCGAAAGGAAGGAAGCACGATGACGGCAAGCACAAGGGAGATCGTCGTGACGGGGAGCATCGAGATCAGAAGGACAAGCACGAGAGAAAGGATCATCGCGGCAATCTGCCGAAGGACGTACATGACAGGCAGATGCCGCCGCAGGGCGCTCCTGTATCACCGCAGACGCCGCCTGCTCTGGCGCCTGCTGTACAGCAGCCGGCTGCGCCTGCACCGGATGCTGCGATGCCTGCGCCCGGCACGGCGTCCGTCGCTCCTGCACCGAACCGCGCATTGTTCCAGCCTGTTTACCGCGTGAAGTGCTATGCAAATAATGTGAAGTATGAGCTGATTCTCGACGCGCAGTCGGGCGCGGTGCTCTACCGTGAAATCGATGACTGAGTATGATGTGCGCCGATGATGAGGTGTACGAAAAAAGAGAGCCTGCCGCATGTTTTCCCTGCGGCAGGCTCTCTTTTGCTTTCGTTATGTGCATCGGCGCATCGCTTACGAGCCGATGTCAATTTTTGTGCTGCGCGAGGGGTTCTTCGCAGCTTCTGCGGCGTTTTGCATCTGGCGCAGGTAGGCGGCTTTTGCCTGCTGCAGCACGGATGGCGTATGGCTTGCCGCCGTCTGGACGATGCGCTTGTTCGCCTGCTGGAAAGCGGACGATCCGACCTTCGTATCGTTGCCGAAAGGCGAGGACTTGGAAACGGCGCTCGCCGCTTTCGATGCACGCGAAGCGGACTGCTGTGCAAGGGCGAATGCCTCCTCGTTTGATTTTTGGAACTTCGAGGAGCCGACCTTTGTATCGTTGCCGAAGGGCGAAGCCATGTAGACGGCTTTCGTCTCGCGGGCTGATTTTGCGATGGAGCGACCGGCAAGCTGCGCCGCCTCTTCGTTCGACTGTTGGAACTTTGAGGTGCCGAGCTTCGTGTCGTTGCCTAAGATCGAACCCATGTAGTACGCCTTGGCGGCGCGGGCAGAGCTTGCGATGGAGCGACCGGCGAGTATGGTCGCCTCTGTGTTCGACTGCTGGAACTTCGAGGTGCCGATCTTCGTGTCGTTGCCGAAGGGCGAGGACATGTAGATCTCCTTCGCTGCGCGCGCGGACTGCGCGATCGAGCGATTGGCAAGCTGTTCCGCTTCTTTGTTTGATTGTTGGAATTTTGAGGTGCCGAGCTTCGTATCGTTGCCGAAGGGCGAGGCCTTATAGACCTCTTTCGCCTCGTGCCATCCTATGGCTGCCTTTTGGCGTCCGACTTCCGCGAGATTTTGATTGATCTTTTGGAATGTTGCGGCGCCGTAGGGGTTGACTGAAACTGAAGAAATGCTGCTCATCGTTCTTTCCTCCCTGCTTCCCTGCCGGGTCATGCATATACATCATCCAAGACATTTCTAGTATATTCTTCCTGTATTATAACAAATATTTTTGCTTTCTTCAATATTGGATGAAGATTTCCAACCCTATAATATCATTGACAATTGCTCCCGTTTTAGTATAATATTAAGAAAGAATTGGCAGAGGATTTTCCTTTTGCCATAAGGTTTCGCAGACGGCGTGCGCTTTCTGTTTGCGCCGCGTCTGTATCGCCGCCGGGCAAAGCCGGGGGAAGGACTAGGGGGTATTTTACAAATGGCAGTAAAAGTAGCGATCAATGGTTTCGGACGTATCGGCCGCCTCGCGTTTCGTCAGATGTTTGATGCAGAGGGCTATGAAGTCGTAGCCATCAACGATCTCACGAACCCCAAGATGCTCGCGCACCTCTTGAAGTACGATTCGACGCAGGGCAAGTACGAATATGCCGATAAGGTGGAAGCCGGCGAAGATTCCATCACGGTCAAGGGCAAGAAGATCAACATCTATAAGGAAGCCGACGCTTCGAAGATTCCCTGGGGCAAGCATGACGTCGACGTCGTGCTCGAATGCACGGGCTTCTATACGTCGAAGGAGAAGGCTTCGGCGCATCTCGCCGCCGGCGCGAAGAAGGTCGTCATCTCGGCGCCCGCAGGCAACGATCTGCCGACGGTCGTCTTCAACGTCAACCACAAGATCCTGAAGCCCGAGGACAAGGTCATTTCGGCGGCTTCTTGCACGACGAACTGCCTCGCTCCGATGGCGAAGGGGCTCAACGACCTCGCGCCGATCCAGAGCGGCATCATGGCGACGATTCATGCCTACACGGGCGACCAGATGACCTTGGACGGCCCGCAGCGCAAGGGCGATCTGCGCCGCAGCCGCGCCGCTGCCGTCAACATCGTGCCGAACTCGACGGGTGCGGCGAAGGCGATCGGTCTCGTTATCCCCGAGCTCAAGGGCAAGCTCATCGGCGCTGCGCAGCGCGTGCCGACGCCTACGGGTTCGACGACGCTTCTCTTCGCTGTCGTCAAGGGCGAAGTGACGGTGGACGAGATCAACGCGCAGATGAAGAAGGAAGCGACGGAGTCCTACGGCTACACCGAGGATGAGATCGTATCGAGCGACATCATCGGTATGCGCTACGGCTCGCTCTTCGATGCGACACAGACGATGGTCAGCCCCATCGGCGACGGCAACACGCAGGTGCAGGTGGTCTCGTGGTACGACAACGAGAACAGCTACACGAGCCAGATGGTTCGCACGATCAAGTACTTTGCTGAACTGAAGTAAGAGAATCGCTGATAAATTCAGCGCTTTCTGAGAGCGAGAGCGGTCGGCGGAGCGCGGGGAGAGGCGAAGCTAGCGCGCCTTTCTGAAAAATCAGCTGAGTTAAGATCCATGAGGTCCGGCCGCGTTTGGGCTGGACCTCTGTTCTTTTTATGGGAGGATTTTTATGAACAAGAAGACGATCAAGGACATCGACGTCAAGGGCAAGAAGGTTTTCGTGCGCGTCGATTACAATGTGCCGTTCGACGACAAGATGAATATCACGAACGACACGCGCATGGTGCGCACGCTGCCGACGCTCAACCATCTGTTGGACGGCGGCGCGGCGCTGATCCTCGCGTGCCACATCGGCCGCCCGACGGAGGCGAAGGAAGAGAAGTTCTCGACGAAGCATCTCGTCAAGCATCTCGCCGAGCTTTTGAAGAAGGACGTGAAGTGGGCGTCCGACTGCGTGGGTCCCGAAGCCGAGAAGGCAGCTGCGGACTTGCAGCCGGGTGAAGTCCTGCTCCTCGAAAACCTGCGCTATCACAAGGAAGAGAAGAAGAACGATCCCGCCTTTGCCAAACAGCTCGCCTCGCTTGCAGATATCGCCGTTGACGACGCTTTCGGCGTCGCGCACCGCGCACATGCGTCGAACGTCGGCATTGCCGCCGATCTTGAAACGGTCGCAGGATTCCTCATGGAGAAGGAGATCAACTACATCGGCAAGACGCTCGAAGCGCCCGCGCATCCTTTCGTCGCCATCATCGGCGGCGCGAAGGTCTCGGACAAGATCGGCGTCATCAGCAACATGATCGAGAAGGTCGACACGATCATCATCGGCGGCGGCATGGCGCATACGTTCGACGCCGCCAAGGGGCTGCCGATCGGCGATTCGCTCTGCGAGCCGGACAAGATGGATCTCGCGAAAGAGCTTCTGGAAAAGGCGCAGGCGAAGGGTGTCAGGGTCATCCTGCCGCTCGACGTCGCCGTCGCGAACATGTTCCCGCTCGCCGACGAGGCGAAGTTCGCCTCCGAGGGCAAGACGAAGGTCGTTGCGGTCGATAAGGTGGAGAATGGCTGGCAGGCGCTCGACAGCGGCCCGAAGACGTCGGAGGCGTATGTTGAAGCGCTGAAGGGCGCGAAGACGATCATTTGGAATGGTCCGATGGGCGTCTTCGAGTGCGACGAGTTCGCCAAGGGCACGCTCGCCGTCGCGAAAGCCGTCGCCGATGCGACGGAGGCGGGCGCGACGAGCATCGTCGGCGGCGGCGATTCCATCGCGGCGCTGAAGAAGACGGGGCTTTCGGACAAGATTTCGCACATCTCGACGGGCGGCGGCGCGACGCTGGAGTTCCTTGAGGGCAAGGTCCTGCCGGGCATCGCGGCGATTGCCGAGAAGTAAGAGCTTCGGACGAGATGGCGCACAGCGCCGCCAGGCGGACGTTTGTGCGAAGTTTGCCGCCAAGCCAAGCAGCATGGGCATGATAGAGGTTTCGAGGGCGCGGTGCATTTTTGACGCGCCCCCGATGGATTCGTTAGGGAAACGCGGATAAAATGAAGTTGTCCGGATGTATGAAGATGGGCGGCTGAATGTATCCGTGTTTCTTCAAAAGGAGGAAGATTTTATGGCAAGAAGACCCATTATCGCAGGCAACTGGAAGATGAACAACACGATCGCCGAGGGCGTAGCGCTCGTCAAGGAGCTTATGCCGCTCGTGAAGGATGCGAAGGACGTCGATGTCGTCGCCTGCCCGACGGCAACGGCGCTCGCCGCCGTGGCAGAAGCCGTCAAAGGCTCGAACATCCACATCGGTGCACAGAATGTGCATTGGGAGAAGAGCGGCGCCTATACGGGCGAGATTTCGACGGCGATGCTCAAGGAGATCGGCGTCGACTACTGCGTACTCGGCCACTCCGAGCGCCGCGAGTACTTCGGCGAGACGGACGAGGGCGTCAACAAGCGCGCCAAGGCGGCGTTTGCGGCGGGCATCACACCGATCATCTGCTGCGGCGAACCGCTTGAGATCCGCGAGGCGAACACCTACATCGACTTCGTGACGAAGCAGATCAAGGCGGCGCTCGACGGCTTCTCCGCCGAAGAGGCAGCGAAGCTCGTCATCGCCTACGAGCCGATCTGGGCGATCGGCACGGGCAAGACGGCGACGTT